>CAZSKQ010000026.1:0-33211 GCA_964607425.1 uncultured Woeseiaceae bacterium | reverse complement strand
CGGCACTGACGAAGGCGCAGGTGCTGCAACAGGCCGGCGTCTCGGTGCTCTCGCAAGCCAACGCCCAGCCGCAGCTCGCGCTCAGCCTGCTGCAGTAAGCAAGGCAGCGGTGATTCCGGCGGGGTCCACGGCGGCCCCGCCGGTTTTCCCGGGAGAGGATGATGACGGCCTCCAGCGCTACCGGATTTCCCGACACGATCGTGCTCGCGGAGAGCCCCGTTGCGGGCCGTGCGGCAGATACCGGGAGCGGCAACTCCGCACCCGCCGCCGGCAAGCCTTTGCCGGACCGATTGCCGGCGAGCCCCGCGGCGGATCCGCACCGCCTGGAACGGGCGCTCGAAAACGCGCACCGGACCGTGGGTCACAGGTTGAGGTTCGAACCGGATCCCGAGGGCGGTTTGGCCGTCATTTACGTGCTGGACCGCGTTACAGGCGAGTTGATTCGCCGCATTCCGCCGGATGAGATCGCCCGCGCCCTGCGCCCCGACGGGAGTCTCGACCTGCGCCTCATCGAAGATCGCGTATGAGCATTTCCGTACGCACCGGGCGATCGGCTTCTGGCACGGAACTTGTAAGAAGCTTTTGAACAAAACCACGGCGACGCCCCGGCGGAGCGGACAACACGCGAACTGAACATGCCCATAACCTCTTCAGGAATCGGCTCCGGTCTCGACCTCGCGGGCCTCGTGCAGCAACTCGTCGCGGCGGAGCGCATGCCCGTCGAGTCGCGCATCGCACGCCAGGAAGCGCGCACGCAATCGCAGCTTTCGGCGTTCGGCACGCTGAAGTCCGCGCTTGCGGAGTTCAGGGACAGCCTGGAAGGCATGCAGCAAATGCAAACCTTCCTCGCGCGCAAGGCTCGTTCCGGTAACGAAGAGCTGTTCACCGTCACGGCCGGTTCTTCCGCGATGGCGGCGGAATACAGTATCGACGTCCTGCAGCTCGCCCAGGCACACAAGCTCACGTCGGGCGTTTTTGCGAATGCCGAAGCGGCCGTCGGCACCGGCACGCTGACGATCGCCACGGGCACGGCATCCTTCGACGTCGAGATCACCGAGGACAACAACACGCTTGCCGGCATTCGCGATGCCATCAACGAGGCCGGCGATAACACCGGCGTCTCGGCCACGATCGTGAATGCCGAAGCCGGCAGCTACCTCATCGTGACGGCCGGGGAGACCGGCAGCGCCCGGGCGCTCACCCTGAGCCAGGCGGGAGGCGACGGGGGCTTGAGCGCGCTGGCCTACGATCCGGCGAACGGCGTTACCGCACTGGCCGAAACGGTAGCGGCGCAGGACGCCCGCGTGCTCATCGACGGCCTGGAGGTGGTGAGCGGCAGCAACAGCATCGGCGGTGCAATCGACGGCATCACTCTCGACCTCGTTGGCGCCGCACCGGGGGAGCCCGCCGACCTCGTCGTCGAAAACGACGAAGCGGCGGTACGGAAAACCATCACCGGGTTTGCGGACTCGTGGAACCGGCTGATCGACGCATTCGACAAGCTGACCGCCTTCGATGCTGCCTCGGGAATTGCAGCCCCCCTGCAGGGGGACGCGTCCGTGCGCGCGATGCGCACGCAGATTCGCCGCGAACTGGGCACCGCCGTCCAGTCTCCGGAGCTGCCGTTCAGCATGCTGAGCGAGATCGGCATCCGCAGCGACGTCGACGGCAAGCTCGAGGTCGACGACGCACGCCTGTCCGAGGTGCTGGGCGGCGACTTCCAGAAAGTCGGGCAGCTGTTTGCAAACCCGGTCGACGGCTACGCGACCCGCCTGTTCGGCTTCGTCGACGGGTTGCTTGCGTCCGACGGCATGCTGGCGGCGCGGACCGACGGCCTCAATGATCACATCGAACGGCTGGGCGAGCAGCGCGAAGCCCTGGGCCTGCGGCTGGAAGCGCTGGAGACCCGGCTCACGCGGAAGTTCAATGCGCTGGATGCGCTGGTCGCCCAGCTGTCGGCCACCAGCAATTATCTTGCGCAGCAACTGGCAAACCTGCCGACACTGTCGGCTCGCGATCGCAAATGAGTCAGGAAAGGACGACTATGAACGCAAGGGCTTTGAGCGAATACCGCCGGATGGACGCGCGCGGCAAGGTGGAGTCCGCCAGCCCGCACCGGCTGATCCAGCTCCTCATGGAACGGGCGCTGATGAAGATCGGCGCCGCGCGCGTGCACATGGAACGCGGCGCGGTTGCCGACAAGGGCCGTGACATAGGCGATGCCATCAGCGTGGTAGGCGGCCTGCGCGCCAGCCTGAACCATAAGGCGGATGCGCGCCTGGCGGGAAACTTCGACGCGCTCTACGACTACATGGAACGCCGCCTGCTGCAGGCGAATTTGAAAAACGAACCCGGTCTCCTCGACGAGGTGGCGGGTCTGATGCGGGAACTCAAGGAAGCCTGGGACGCGATTGAGGACGTGGCCGGAGAATCGGCACCGTCCTCGCACGCAGCGCGCGGCCTGGCGGCACCGGCGGGATGACAGGCGCCGGCGCTGCGCTCGCACGATTATCGGATCTCGAACGCCGGCTGCTCGAGCTCGCCGAAAGCGGCGAGTGGGAGGCGCTTGCCGGGTCGCTGCCGGAGCACGATGCGCTGCTCGCAAACCTGGATGCCGACGACAAGGCACGCTCGCTCGCCGCGGCGCTTGGCTGCACCCGCCGTATCGAGGGACTGGCCCGCGCGGCGCGTGCCGAATGCGCGCGCGAGATCGCGGCACTGAGAACCGGGGCGCGCGCCGCCGTGAGCTACGTCACGGTTAAGAAAGATTTTACATGACCCATGTAAGTAAATGATCTGTGAGCTTGTTCACAACCACAGCCGCTGCTTTGTCGCTATCCTGCGACAGCGACGACATACGACATAACATGCCGGAGCAGACCGGCTGGAGTGGTGGTGGAAAGCACGCTGCAACGAGCGAAAGTCCTGGTTTTCGAGAGCGATGCCACGCGTAGCGACGCGCTTGGCGAACGCCTGCGATTCCTGAATTACGATCCCGTAGTGCCCGGCCACGGCGACACGCCGGAGGGCGCCGAAGTTGCGGCGCTGCTCGGGAACCTTACCGCCGAGCGCAAGCTGCAGCGCCTGTTCCGGCAACTGACGGCCGCGCATCCTGACCTGCCGGTCCTGGTGCTGTCTTCCGGGGGCCGGCCGGAAACCTCGGGCGCAGTCGCGGAGACGCATCCGACCTGGTCCCTCGACGTGCCCGTGCGCCGCGCGCAGCTCGCGCGCCTGCTGCGCCGGGCCGAGCGCTATCGCGGCGCGGAACGCCGGCAGCGGCTCACCGGCACCTCCGCGGCCATGCGCCAGGTGCGGCGCCTGATCGGCCAGGTCGCCGACTTCGACACCACGGTCCTCGTCACCGGCGAGTCCGGAACCGGCAAGGAACTCGTCGCCCGCACCATTCACGAGCTGTCCGCCCGCTGCAACGGGCCGTTCGTACCGTTGAACTGCGGCGCGATCCCGCCCGATCTCCTCGAGAGCGAGCTGTTCGGGCACGACAAGGGCGCTTTTTCCGGCGCGATCAGCTCGCGCACCGGCCGCTTCGAGCTGGCGGAAGGCGGCACCCTGTTCCTGGACGAGATCGGCGACATGAGCCTGCCGATGCAGGTAAAGCTGCTGCGGGTATTGCAGGAGCGCAGCTTTGAGCGGGTCGGCAGCAATCACACGCGGCAGTGCAACGTGCGCATCGTCGCGGCAACGCATCGCGACCTGCCTGCCGCCGTGACGAACGGCGACTTTCGCGAAGATCTCTACTACCGGCTCAACGTATTCCCGATCGAGATGCCGCCGCTTTGCAAGCGCAGGAGCGACCTGCCGCAGCTCCTGGACGAGCTGCTGGTACAGCAACAGGGCGAAGGGCGGGGCAGGCTGCGCCTGAGCCCGCAGGCGCTTGCCGCGCTCGCCGCGTACCCCTGGCCGGGCAACGTGCGCGAACTCTCCAACCTGGTCGAAAGGCTCGCCATCCTGTTCCCGTCCGGCGAGATCGGCCTCGAAGACCTGCCGGAGAAATACCGCCGGGATGCAAAAGGCGCCGTGGACTCACTTCCTTCCGATCCGCTGGCGCTGCAGGCCTCGCTTGACCTCAAGACGCACCTGCAGCAGGTCGAGCACGACCTGATCCGCCAGGCGATGGCGGATGCGGGCGGCGTGGTGGCCCAGGCGGCGCGCCTCTTGAAGATGCGCCGCACCACCCTCGTCGAGAAGCTCTCGCGCCTCCCTGCGTAATCGATCCAGGCCGCAATCAACTGCGGCTGGCTCGTGCCGACGACCACCCAGGCACGCAAGGAACAGCAGGAGTCAGGGCCGCTGCAAACCCCTGTTCCCGACCGACTGTTCCCGAATCCTGCCGGCGAGCTGCGCCAAAGCTACCCAGGCGCCGAGCGTCGGAATATTGACGCTGTGTGGGGCAAGGCTTCTTAACCGTTTGAAATAACAAAGCAATATTCGTTGGCATGCATCTTGCTAAGAGGGTGTCAGGCGCAAAAGCCGACGGAGAATACATTGACCGCTACCGTAATGAATGCCGAGGCGCTGGCATCCGCGTTCGAGGCCTTCAACCGCCACGCCGGATCGCTGGAAGCGTCCTACCGCGAGCTGCAGGTGCAGGTACGTTCGCTGGCCGCCGAGCTCAAGGCCGAGCGTTCCGCGCGGCAGCGCGAGCGGCGCGCGAAGGAGCGGCTGGACCGGCGGCTGGCCGGCCTGCTGGAAGTGCTGCCGGGCGGCGTCCTGGTGCTGGACGGCGCCGGCATCGTTCGCGAGCACAACGGGAAAGCGCTGGAGATGCTGAATCGCCCGCTGGCCGGTTGCCCGTGGTCGGACATCGTGCGGCGGGAATTCTGCCCGGACAAACGCACGGACGGCGAGCTCGAGCTGCGCGACGGCCGGCGGTTGAGCCTTGCGCGCCAGCCGCTGGACCACGAGCCTGGAGAGCTCCTCCTGCTGTCCGACGTGACCGAGAGCCGCCGCATGTCCGACCTGCTGCATCGCAGCGAGCGGCTGTCTTCTATCGGCCGGATGACGGCAGCGCTCGCGCACCAGATTCGCACGCCGCTTGCCGCCGCGCTCCTGCACGCCTCGCGGCTGCAGCGCCGGGAGCCCGAAACGGCGGGGCGGATCGCGGCCAAGCTGCAGGAGCTCGCGTTGCTGGTTGACGACATGCTGCGATTTGCCGGCGGCGCCCGACGCTCGGGCGAAACCTTCGCGGTCGCCGGCCTGTTCAGCGAAGTGATCGACGAGATCGCGCACCGGGTGCCGGCAGGCCTTTCGCTGGTCAGCGACGTATGCCGGCCTGCGCTCATGATTCGCGGCAATCGCGCGGCGTTGAAGGGCGCGCTGTCCAACCTCGTGACCAACGCCGTGGAAGCTTGCGGGTCCGCGGGGCGGATCGAGCTGTCGGCGCTGGTCGTTGACGATCGGGTGTGCCTGACGGTGACGGACGACGGACCCGGCATTGCCGCGGATGTTCGCACGCGGCTGTTCGAACCTTTTTTCACGACGCGGCCACAAGGCACCGGGCTCGGGCTCGCGGTAGTGCGCTCGGTGGCCGAAGCGCACGATGGCCAGGTACACGTCCACAGCTCGGCCGCGGGCGCGTTGTTCTCGATCGCGCTGCCGGACCTGTGCCGGGAGGAGGACGACGATGAGTAGCGCCGGTGTCCTGCTCGTAGAGGACGATGCCGATCTCCTGAGCGCGCTCGAGGACACGCTGGTCGACGGCGACTATCCCGTCTACACGGCGGACAGCGGCAGCGCCGCGCTCTCGATTCTCGAGCGCCGGCCCGTCGGGCTGATCGTGAGCGACATCCAGATGTCCCCGATGTCCGGCCGCGAGCTGCTGGCCGAGATCCGGCGCCGGCATCCGACCCTGCCCGCGGTGCTGATGACGGCTTACGGCACGATCGAGAACGCCGTGGAAGCGATGCGCGACGGCGCCTCCGATTACCTGGTGAAACCCTTCGACGCCCAGGCGCTCGTCGGCCTGGTGGAGCGCTACCTGCGCGCGGCGAACGGGGACGAACCGGTCGCCGAGGACCCGAAAACGAAGGAACTGCTGCGCATTGCCGGCCGCGTTGCCACGAGCACGGCGACAGTCATGATCAGCGGCGAATCGGGCAGCGGCAAGGAGGTCATTGCCCGTTACGTGCACGCGCGCTCGCCGCGCCGGGCGCAGCCGTTCGTCGCTATCAACTGCGCCGCGATCCCGGAAAACATGCTGGAGGCCGTGCTGTTTGGCTATGAAAAGGGCGCGTTCACCGGCGCCGCTGCCGCGCATGCCGGCAAGTTCGAACAGGCGAACGGCGGCACGCTGCTGCTCGACGAAGTCTCCGAAATGGAGCTCGGCCTGCAGGCGAAGCTGCTGCGGGTATTGCAGGAGCGCGAAGTAGAGCGCCTTGGCGGCAGCCGCACCATCAGCCTCGACGTGCGCGTGCTCGCGACCACGAACCGGAACCTGCGCCGCTACGTTGACGACGGCCGCTTCCGTGAGGACCTCTATTACCGCCTGAACGTGTTCCCGCTGCACTTACCGCCGCTGCGCGAGCGCCGCGGCGACATCGTGCCGCTGGCGCAGCGGGCGCTCGAACGCCACGCGGATCGCGCGAACGGCGTGCCCCGGCTCGCGGACGATGCCATCGCGGCGCTCGTTGCGCACGACTGGCCCGGCAACGTCCGGGAGCTCGAGAACCTTGTCCAGCGCGCCCTGATCCTGCTGCAGGGCCGGACGATAACCGCCGCGGACCTCGTGTTCGAGGAAGATGCGGCCCCCGTCATGGCGCCGCCGGAAGGCCTGCAGGACGACCTGAAGCAGCGGGAGTACCGGATGATCCTGGACGCGCTGCGCGCGGCCGCCGGCAACCGCCAGGCCGTGGCCGCGAAGCTCGGCATCAGCCCGCGCACGCTGCGCTACAAGCTGGCCCGTATGCGGGAAGCCGGTATCAGCCTTGCGGATGCCAACCACGAAGGACAAACGCCATGAAACCGATCAGCCCCGAACAACTGCTGCAGCAGATCAGGACGCTGCACGCGGAGCTCAACGCCGCACCGGCACGCCCCGCCGCGCCTCCGGAGGGCCCGGGATTCGGCACCGTGCTGAAGCAATCGATCGACGCGGTGAACGATCTGCAGCAGGCCTCCTCCGCACTGAAAAGCGGCTTCGAGTCCGGCACGGGCAGTGCCAGCCTGGTCGAGGTCATGGTGGCCGCGCAGAAGGCGGACCTGTCGTTTCGGGCGATGACCGAGGTCCGCAACAAACTGGTTACCGCCTACCAGGAAATCATGAACATGCCGGTGTGACCGGCACAACCGACGAGGGCAGCGGCAATCCGTCATGGACAACTCCGTAACAATCGAGGGGACGGCATCGCCCGTCGGGGACCTGAACCTGCAAGGCGTGCTGCGCATTCCCGCCGTGCGCCAGGTGCTGTTGCTGGTCGGTGTCGCTGCCGCCGTGGCGGCCGGCTTTGCGATCGTGCTCTGGTCGCAGGCGCCGAGCTATGCGCGGCTCTTTTCCAACCTGCCGGCGAGCGAAGCGGCCGCCGTTGCCGAGGCGCTCGCCGGTGCCGGCATAGAGCACCGGGTGAATGTCGATGCCGGCAGCATCGAGGTGCCCGCGTCGCGCGTGCACGATGCCCGCCTTGAACTCGCCTCGCAGGAGTTGCCGAACAGCGGCTCCGGCGGCATGGCGATGTTGAGCGAGCAATCCGGCTTCGGGGTCAGCCAGTTCATGGAGAGTGCGCGCTACCAGCATGCGCTGGAAGGCGAGCTCGCGCGCACGATCGCGCACCTCGGCGCCGTGGAGAACGCGCGCGTGCACCTCGCGCTGCCGAAGCAGACCTCGTTCATTCGGGACCGTCGCGAGGCCAGTGCGTCGGTGCTGCTCACGCTGCACCGCGGGCGCGCGCTGGAGCCGGAGCAGGCCGCGGCGATCGTTCACCTCGTCGCCTCGAGTGTCGCGAACCTCAAAGCCGGGGATGTGACGCTGATCGACCAGCACGGGCGGCTGCTGAGTGAAACCGGCAGCAACACGGATGCGCGGCTCGCAGCGGATTCCTTCGAACGGGCGCGGCAGCTCGAGGCGGTTTACCGGCGGCGTATCGAGGACCTCCTCACGCCGCTCCTGGGACCAGGCCGGGTGCGCGCGCAGGTGGTCGCCGATCTCGACTTCACCATTCGCGAGCAGACACGCGAGAGTTTCGACCCGGAGCGCAGCGTCGTGCGCAGCGAGCAGGTCAATATCCAGCGGCAGGATACCCCGACCCCTGACGCGGCCGGCATTCCCGGCGCGCTCAGCAACCAGCCGCCCGTGACGGCGGCGGCGCAGCCGGCCGCGCCGGATGACGTGAACAGCGTCGAATCCGTGGAGGTGTCGCAGCAAAGCACGCGCAACTACGAACTCGATCGCACCATCAGCCACACGCGCCCGGAATCCGGAACCATCGAACGGCTGTCCGTGGCGGTGCTGGTGGACGACAGCGCACCCGAGGGCACCGCGGCGGAAGATCACGAGCCGTTGTCCCCGGCGGATATCGAGCGCTTCACGGCCCTGGTGAAGGAAGCGGTTGGCTTCAATGCCGCGCGCGGCGATTCCGTGGTGGTCGTGAACGCCGCTTTTCGCGCGCCGCCCGAGTTCGCCGAACGCGCGGAGATGCCGCTCTGGGAGCAGCCGCTGCTGCGCGACCTGCTGAAGCAGATCCTCGGGGCGGCGCTGGTGCTGGCGCTCGGTTTCGGGCTGGTCCGGCCCCTGCTGCGCGGCATCGTCGACGGCAATGTATCGCCGAAGCTCATCGCAAGCGGCGCCGGAGGTGACACGGCACGCCTGCCGCGTGTCCAGGCGGCGCCCGCCGGACCCACGTTCGACCAGAAGATCGCCGCCGCGAGGAAAATCACCGGCCACGACCCGGCGCGGGTCGCGCAGGTCGTCAGGAAATGGGTGAGCGTCGATGACAACTGAGAACGCCGGGATGTCGGGCACCGAGCGTGCGGCGCTCCTGCTGCTGACGCTGGGTGAAGGTGAAGCCGCGGAGGTCCTGAAGTACATGGGACCCAAGGACGTCCAGAAGCTCGGCACCGCCATGGCCACGCTCGGCAACGTGTCGAAAGAGCAGGCGAGCTCCGTGCTGGACGTATTCATCACCGAGGTAGAGGACGAGACGGCGTTCGGCGTCGGCGCGGAAGACTACGTGCGCAAGGTACTGACTCACGCGTTCGGCGCGAGCAGGGCGGACGCCTTCGTCGACCGCATTCTCGTCGGCCGGGACGCAGGGGGGCTCGACGAGCTGAAATGGATGAGCGCGACCGAGGTGGCGGAGATCATCGAGGGGGAGCATCCGCAGATCGTCGCCATCGTCGTTGCCTGTCTCGATCCGCAGCAGGCGGCCGAGGTGCTGGGCAAGCTGTCGGAGGAACAGCGCGCGGACGTCGTTATGCGCATCGCGCGGCTGAACGACGTGCAGCAGCATGCGCTGGCGGAAATCGAGAACCTCATCGCGAGCAAGTCCGCGGGCGGACCAAAAACCGGGAGCGAGAAACTCGGCGGCAACAAGGTCGCGGCCGACATCGTCAATGCGCTTGCCGCCGGGGAGGCGGAGACGCTGCTCGGCCGCATCAAGGAGCAGAACGAGGAACTCGGCCGGCGGATCGAAGAGATGATGTTCGTATTCGATTCCCTGCTCGATGCCGATGACCGCGGCCTCCAGACCCTCTTGCGCGAAGTTTCAGGTGAGCTGCTGGTCGTCGCTCTGAAGGGCTGCGACCCGAAACTGAAGGAGAAGCTCCTCGGCAACATGTCGAGGCGGGCCGCGGCGCTTTTGCAGGAGGACATGGAGGCGCGCGGGCCGACCCGGCTGAGCGATGTCGAGGCCGCGCAAAGGGAAATCGTCGACATTGCCCGGCGCCTCGCCGACGCCGGCGACCTGCTCCTCGGCGGCAGCGGAGAGCAGTATGTCTGACGCGGCGCGACGCTGGGATGTCCCCGCTATCGACGGCTCCTCCGGTGCCGGTTACCTCACCGCCGGGCGCCTCGAAGCGCTGCAGAAGGAAGCGCACGACGAAGCGTTCCAGCGGGGTTACGACGAAGGGCTCGCGGCCGGCCGCGAGGAGCTCGAGCGGCGCGCTGCTCGCCTGGACGAGCTCCTGGAGGCGCTGGCGCGGCCGTTCGGGGAGCTGGACGAAACGCTGGAGAAGCAGATCGTCAAGCTGGCGATGAGCGTGGTAAAGCAGCTGTTCCGCCGTGAGCTGCGCGAGGATCCGGGGCACGTCGTCGGCGTCGTCCGCGAGGCGCTGCAGATGCTGCCGGCGGCAAGCCGCGACGTCAGCGTGACGCTGCACCCGCAGGACGCCGCGCTGGTGCGGGAAGCGCTATCTCCCACGGAAGGCGCGCGCGCCTGGTCGATCAGCGAGGACCCCTTGATGGCCCGCGGCGGCTGCAAGGTGACGACCCGGGACTCCGAGGTCGACGCACGGGCCGAATCCCGCCTGGACGCCTTGATCGCCTCGATCGTCGGCGACGAGCGCCAGTGACCGCCGCACCCGCAACGGCGCTGCCGGGACCGGATCCGGACCGCAACGCGCTGCGCGCCGGCAGGCTCGACAAGTATTTCGAGCGGGCCGCGAACGCCGGCCCGCTGATGGTCGTCGAAGGGCGGCTGCGCCGCAGCGTGGGGCTCGCGATGGAAGCCGAGGGCTGCCACGCACCGGTGGGCGGCCGCTGCGAGGTCGTCGCCGCGGACGGGCGGCGGGTCGAGACCGAGGTCGTCGGCTTCGCCGGCGAGCGCCTGTTCCTGATGGCCGCGGGCGAGATGCGCGGCATCGTGCCGAACGCGCGGGTGATCCCGCGGCCCGGCGTACCGCGCATCCCCATCGGCGAGGCGATGCTCGGCCGGGTCCTCGACGGCCGCGGGCGCCCGCTGGACGGCCGGCCGCTGCCGCACGCGGGCGAATCGTCGCCCCTGTTCGGCCCGGCGATCAACCCGCTTGAGCGGCAGCCGATAAGAGAGCCGCTGGACGTGGGCGTGCGCTCGATCAACGCACTGCTCACCCTTGGCCGTGGCCAGCGCATGGGACTTTTCGCCGGCTCCGGCGTCGGCAAAAGCATGCTGCTCGGCATGATGACCCGGAACACCGCGGCCGATGTCGTGGTGGTCGGGCTCATCGGCGAGCGCGGCCGCGAGGTCCAGGAATTCATCGAGCAGAGCCTGGGCGAGGAGGGCATGCGAAAGGCTGTCGTGGTCGCCACGCCGGCCGACGACGCACCGCTTTTAAGGCTTCACGGTGCCTGGCTGTCGGCGGCCATCGCCGAGCATTTCCGCGATCGCGGCCTGAACGTGCTCCTGCTCATGGATTCGCTCACCCGGTTCGCGCATGCGCAGCGTGAAATCGCGCTCGCCATCGGCGAGCCCCCGGCGACCAAGGGCTATCCGCCCTCGGTGTTCGCGAAGCTGCCGCAGCTGGTCGAGCGCGCCGGCAACGGCGCGGCCGGCGGCGGTTCGATCACCGCGATCTACACCGTGCTCCAGGAAGGCGACGACCGCAACGACCCGATCGTGGACGCGGCGCGCGCAATCCTGGACGGGCACATCACGCTGTCGCGCCGGATCGCCGACGCGGGGCTGTATCCCGCGATAGACGTCGAAAAGTCGGTCAGCCGGGTACTGACCCAGGTTACCGGGGATGCGCAGCAGGAGCTGATCAGCCGTTTTCGCCGCATCTATTCCATCTACCAGGAGCACCGCGACCTGATCGCAGTCGGCGCCTACCAGCGCGGCAGCGACCCGAGGGTGGACGACGCCGTCGCCCGCTGGCCCGCGATCCTCGAGTTCCTGCGGCAGCGTCCGCGCGAGCGGTTCGATTTCGCGGCGAGCCGGGAGGCATTGGAAAAACTGCTGCACGACCGGGCGGAGCAGGAAGACAGCGCCGCCACCGGGCGCGGGAGCTGACGCGATGACGCGCACTGAGCGCCTGCAGCGGGTGTTCCGGCTGTCGGAAGCGGAAGAGCTGGCCGCGTGCCGCAACGTGGCCAGGGCCCAGGAGCGGCTGGACGAGGAGCTGGCACGGCTGGAGGAGCTGAAGGCATATCGCCTGGGCTACGGCGACGCACGGACGCGCCCGCAAGCAATCGGCAGCCTGCAGTGGCAGGATTACCAGCGCTTCCTGGAGCGCCTGGACGAGGCGATCGCGGTGCAGTCGCGGGTCGTGCAGGACGGCCGCTCCCGCCGCGATCTCTATCGCCGCCGCTGGCTCGCGAAACGGCGCCAGGCGGACTCCCTCGAGCGGGTGATGACGCGCATCCGGGACGAGGAAACGGCCGCTCACGAACGCGAGCTGCAGAAGATATCCGACGACCTGCCGCGCTCCGAAAACCTCTTTTTCGCCCCCGGAATGAAGCGCTGATCGGCGCTGTCGCGGCGCCGTAGAACGCGCTCCGCAGGAGCTGGCACGCTTCTTGCTCCCAGGTCATCGACGGCAAAGGATGCCGGGAGACGATGACATTGAACAACCTGCCGCTGCTACGCATTTTATCCACGGACGGAACCGCGCTCACGCTCGAGCCCCCCGGAAACCCCGATGCTACCGGCGCGGAAGGCGCCTTCGGGTCATCCCTTGCGGCGTTCCTGCGGGCGGCCGGGGGCGAGCTACAGGCGTTGCCGGTAGTGGCGCGCGGCGGAGGTGCCTTGCCGGCCGGCGGCAAGGACTTGCCGCCGGCAGCCGCGGAAGGGCTGCCGGTCCCTGTCCTGCCCGGGTTGCCGGCCGACGCGGCCGCCGCCCTGGAGCAGGCCGCGGAGCTCCCGGCGGATCCGGCTGCCGACGCCTTGCCGGCGGCGATCGCGATGGCAGGCGCCGCGGCGGCACCGGAACACGAGGACCTGCCGGCGCGGGCGCCGGAAGGCTCCGGCGGCGGTGCGTTGCCCGCGACGGCGGTTTCGCCGCTGCAGGTGCAGGCGCCCGGAGAACCGCCGATGCACACGGCCGGGCAGGTCGAGGCGCCGCGGCCCCCGAGCGCGAGTCCTCACCGGCCCTCGCCGGACGGCGTGGCCGCAGCACTTGACCGAGGGCTTCCGCGGCAACCCGGCGTGGCGGCGTTGAACAAAGGTATTTTTCCGGAACCCGGCGTGGCCGGCCTGGATGGTGAACCTCGGGTGGCCGAGCGCCGGTCCACGCCCGGCGATAACCTGAACGCCCGCTCCGCCCGGCCCGGCGCGCAGCACGCTGTACCCGCACCGGCGGTGAGGCTGCAAAGCGATCTCGCGCTGCAGTCCACCAACGGAGAGGCGATCGAAGGATCCGCCGGCAAAGCCCTGGCCGGCCAGCCCGGCTTGTCGACGCTCTCGGCGCAGGCCTCGCCTGCACCGCTGCCCGCGGCGGCAGCCGCGCAACCGGCGACGGCCGGGCCGGCGCCCGTACCGCCTGCAACGGCAGCCATGCCCGTGAGCATGCCGCCAATCGGGGTGGCGCCCGGTGCCGACGGCTTTGGCGAGGCACTCGGGGACCGCGTGATCATGATGGCCGGACAGCGCATACAAAGCGCCGATATCCGCCTGAACCCGGCCGAGCTCGGTCCCCTGCGGGTGCACGTGTCGGTCGACGACGGCACGGTATCGGTTAACTTCCACGCGCAGCATGCGGTCACGCGCGATGCGATCGAGCAGGCGCTACCGCGGCTGCGCGAGCTGCTCGGCGACAACGGCCTGGCGCTGGGCGACGCGAGCGTATCGGACCAGGGTGCGCCGCGGGAGAATGCGGACCAGGGCCGGGAGCCCGCGCCGTACGCTTCCCCTCCTGCCGCCGATGATGCTTTCGCCCGCATAGCGGACGCAGGGCCTTCGACCTCGCGGCGACTGGCCGCGTCCTCCCTCGTCGATCTGTTTGCCTGAGCCCGGTCGGTTCGCGGAGCCGTCGGACTCCTGGCGCCCCTGCGCGCCGCGGGCCCGGGCTGCGCCGTCAAAAAACCGTCGGAGCGCCGTGCGGGTACCGATAGCCTGACGTAAGGCACTGAACAACCTATAGAAAAACCGACCGCCTCATTCTGGCATAGCCCTTGCATCAAGCCGTTCCGAAAGACAGCAAGGGAGCTGGGGATGAACAAGGGAAGAGGGGCGCCCGGGAAGGTGGGCGGTAGCATCGGAAAAACATTGCTGATCGCGCTGGGCGGCGTCGCGCTGGTGGGCGCGGGCATATTCGCGAGTTCGTTTTTCGGCAACCAGGACACATCCGGCCAGGCGGCCGAGGAGCCGGCGCGCGCCGTGAAGCAGGCCCTGTACACCAGCCTGCAGCCGCCGCTGGTCGTCAACTTCCGCGACTCCTCGGGCGACAGCCACTACATGCAGGTGACGCTCGAAATCATGGCGCGCGACCAGAAGGTGCTGGACGCCGTGAAGCAGCACGCCGCGGTGATTCGCAACAGCCTCATCCTGCTGTTCAGCGACACCGTCGACTATGGCGCGCTGAACACGCGTGAGCACAAGGAACGCATGCTCGCCGATGCCCTGGCCGAGGTCCGCAACGTGATGCAGGAGCGCGGTACCGAGGGCATCGAGGCGGTGTACTTCACCAGCCTGATCGTCCAGTAAAGACGATGAGCGAACCGGTCCTGACCGAAGACGAGAAGAGCGCGCTGCTGGACGGTGTCTCTTCCGGCACGGTGGAGGTGCACGCGAGCAGCGGCTCGCAGTACGCATCCGTCCGCCGCTATGACGTGCATGCGCGGGCCCGCATGGTGACCAACAGCTTCCCGCGCCTGCAGGAGCTCGACCAGCGCTTCGCGGCGCATCTCGCGGCGGCGGTGGAAGGACTGTTCCAGTGCGAGGCCGGGATTTCGGCGACCGGTCTCGAAGTGCGGACGTGGCGCGAATGCCGCACCCGTTTCTCCGCACCGGCCATGCACTTCCTGGTCGCGGCGCCGCCGCTCACCGGCAATGCTCTCGTGGCAGTGAGCCCGGAGCTGGTGGGCCAGCTCGTCGAGGCCTTCTTCGGCAGCGAGACCGGCAGCGACTACCGGATCGGCGGCGCCTTCACCCCGGGCGAGCGTTCGATCGCGGCGCGCTTCTGCGACGCCTTGCTCGAGTCGCTGCGCGAGACCTGGGGGCCGCTGGTCGAGTTGTCGCCCGAGCGCAAGGGCACCGATGTTTCGCTGAGCGTGATGGACGTCTTGCGCGACGCCGAACCCGTCGTCATCAGCGGCTTCGAGCTGGTCTTCGCAAACCTCCACGCCGGCTTTCACATCCTCTGGCCGCGGCAGACGATCGCGCCGCTGCTCCCCGCATTCGAAGGTGCGAGGCGCGAGCGCGATCCCGCGGCCGATGCGAAGTGGGCGCAAAGCATCCGGCAGCGGCTCGCGGAAGCGCCGATTGCGGTCACGGCCTGCGTGGGCGCCGCCAGCCACCGGGTGCGTGCGCTCGCCACGCTGTCGGCCGGCGACGTCCTCGATATCGCAAACCCGCGTGCAGCAATCGTGTTTGCCGGCGACCTGCCGGTCATCAAGGGCCGCTTCGGCGTGATCGAAGGCCGCAATGCCGTCGAAGCCACTGCGTGGATCGACCGCGACGGCGACTCTCCCAAACCTTCCGAGGAATCCAAAGATGGCAAATGACGTATCGGATGCGCGGACCGCGAACGAAGCGTCCGCCGGTGCCGGCGAGCAGTACGCGCCGGAGCCTCTGCAGGATGAACGGCCGGCGGCTGCCGCCGGCGGCGACGTGAACCTGGACCTGGTCCTGGACGTGCCCGTCCGGGTATCCCTGCGCGTCGGCAGCACCGAGCTGCCGATCCGCGACCTGGTGAAGCTGGTCGAAGGCTCGGTCGTGGCGCTGGACCGGCAGGCCGACGAGCCGATGGACGTGCTGGTCAACGGCACCCTGATCGCGCACGGCGAGATCGTCGTGGTGGACGATCGCTTCGGCGTGCGCCTGACGGATGTCGTCAGCCCGCTCGAACGCATCGAGAAGATTGCCTGATCGCGAGGTGCATGAACTTGCGTTCCTTCTTCCTGCTGCCGGCTGCATGCCTCCTGGCGTCCGTTGCCGCGGCGGCCGCGGAGCCCGCCGCGCCATCGTTCGCGCCGCCCGCGGGCGCCACCGGGTTGCTGAACGTCTTCGCCAGCCTGCTCGTGGTCATCGCCGCGGTCCTGCTGTGCGGCTGGCTGTATCGCCGCACGCAGTCCATGCGCCGCGGTCCGGGCGGCGAGGTGTTTCGCGTGCTGGCGAGCCAGGCGCTCGGGCCGCGCGAGCGGGTGGTTGTCGTGGAGATCGGCGGCAAGCAGCTCGTGCTCGGTATGACGGCCACGCAGGTGAACACCCTGCACGTGTTCGACGAGCCGATCATGCCGCACGCGAAGGAACGGAGCGGGCAGGCTCACGGCGGCAGGATCGAATCCGCTTTCGCCGAACGCCTGCGTGCCATGCTGCGGGGTGACCGGTGAGATTCCTGGTCGCCATCCCCCTGCTGTGCCTGCCGCTGGCCGCGGCGGCGCAGGCGGACCCGACGCCGCTCGGCCTGGCCGCGGAGAGCATGCAGGACCAGTCGTATTCTCTCAGCATCCAGATCCTGGTGCTGATGACGCTGCTGACCCTGCTGCCGGCGGCGATCCTGTCCACGAGCGCGTTCGTACGCATCATCATCGTGCTGTCGATATTGCGCACGGCGCTCGGCACGGCGCAGACGCCGCCGAACCAGGTATTGCTCGGCATCGCGCTGTTCCTGACGTTCTTCGTCATGACGCCCGTGATCGACAGCGTTTACGAAACGGCCGTGAAGCCCTACGTGGCCGGCGAACTGGACGCGGAAGCAGCACTGCGGCAAGGCATCGAGCCGCTGCGCAACTTCATGCTCGACCAGACGCGCGAAAGCGACCTGCAGCTTTTTGCCGGGATCGCGAACACGACGATGACCTCCGTCGATGAGGCTCCGATGTCGATCGTGATCCCGAGCTTCATGGTCAGCGAGCTGAAAACTTCCTTCCAGATCGGGTTTCTGATCTTCATTCCATTTCTCGTCATCGATCTCGTCGTGTCGAGCGTCCTCATGTCGATGGGCATGATGATGCTGTCGCCGATGCTGATCTCGTTGCCGTTCAAGATCATGCTGTTCGTGCTCGTGGACGGCTGGGCCATGCTGCTCGGCACCCTGGCCGGCAGCTTCCGGTTTTGAGAGGGGAGACCCTGGCATGAGTCCGGAAACCGTCACCACGATCGGGCAGCAGGCGCTCTGGGTCACGATGTTGATCTCCGCGCCGATGCTCTTGTCCGCGCTGGCCGTGGGTCTTTTGGTCGGCATGTTCCAGGCGGCGACCCAGATCAACGAGATGACCATGAGCTTCATCCCGAAGCTCCTGGTGCTCGTCGCGGCGCTGGTGGTAGCCGGTCCCTGGATGCTCGCCGTGATCGTGGATTACACGCGCGAGCTCATGCTGCAGATTCCGTCGCTGATCGGCTGATGGACGGCAAACATGACCTTCGATATAGCCATCCTGCCGCTGCTCGAGCAGCTCGAACGGCACCTCTGGCCCTTCATCCGTATCGGGGCGTTCGCCATGGTGATGCCGGTGATCGCGGCCGGGTTCGTACCGGTGCGTGTGCGCCTGCTGGTCGCGATTGCGCTGACGATCGTGATTGCACCGGTGCTGGGCGAGCTGCCGGCGGTCGACGTGCTGAGTCTCGAGGGCCTGCTGCTGCTGGCACACGAGATGATCACCGGAATCGCCATGGCGTTCATCGTGCAACTGGTGTTCGATGCCGTCGCGCTCGCCGGGCAGGTGGTCGCGATGAGCATGGGACTCGGCTTTGCGGTGCTCGTGGACCGGCAGAACGGCGTCAACATGCCGGTGCTGGGACAGCTGTTCCTGATCCTGGCCATGCTCATATTCCTGGCACTGGACGGACACCTGGCCATGATCCGGCTGCTCGCGGACAGCTTCGAGGTGCTGCCGATGACGGCGGGCGGGCTAGGCCCGGCTTCGGTTTCCGTGCTGTTGACGTGGTCGACGCAGCTTTTCGCCGTCGCGGTCGCGATTGCACTGCCGGCGATTACCGCGTTGATCATCGTCAACCTGTCGTTCGGCGTGATGAGCCGCGCCGCACCCACCCTGAACCTCTTTGCCGTGGGATTTCCGACGGCGATGCTGGCGGGGTTCGTGATCATCTTCCTGAACATCGACGCGCTGGCGGCGACGGTGTCCAGGGCCATGGCCGCCGCGCTGACCGCGCTGCCGGCGCTGTTGACTAGCTGAGATCGACATGGCCGAGGAAAAGCCACAGGAAGATCGCACCGAGGAGCCGACGCCTAAACGGCTCGAGGACGCACGCCGCAAGGGCGACGTGCCGCGCTCGCGCGAGTTGACGATGTCTGGGGTCATGCTCTGCGGCGCCGCGGCGCTGATCCTGCTGGCAGGACCTCTCGCGGGGCGCATAGTCGACGGCTTCGCAAGCGGCTTCGAGATTCCGCGCGGCGCGATCTTCGACACCTCTTTCATGACCGAGGCGCTGGCCGGCGCGATCGCGAACGCACTCGCCGGGCTCGCCCCGCTCGCACTGGTACTCATCGCCGCCGCCCTCGGCAGCGCGGCGCTGCTCGGCGGCTGGTCGTTCAGCCTGCAAGCCGCCGCTTTCAAGGGCAGCCGCATGAGCCCATTGAAAGGCATCAAGCGGATCTTCAGCGCGAACGCCCTGAACGAGCTCTGGAAGGCGTGCGCCAAGTTCGCGCTGGTGGCGGTATTCGCCGCGTTCTGGCTGTGGCGTTCCATGGACGAGCTGCTCGCGCTCGGCATGGCGCCGGTCAAATCGGCCATTGCCGCCGCCGGCGAGCTATGGGCGATGTCGCTGCTCGTCGTCAGCGCGAGCCTGGTGCTGATTGCCGCCGCGGACGTGCCGTTCCAGGTTCACAGTTACCGGAAGAAGCTCCGGATGACGCGCACCGAGGTACGCGACGAACTCAAGGAAACGGAAGGGCGGCCGGAAGTGAAATCGCGCATCCGCATGCTGCAGCAGCAGGCGGCAACGCGGCGCATGATGAATGACGTACCGACCGCCGACGTGGTCGTCACCAACCCCACCCATTTCGCGGTGGCTCTCAAGTACGACGAGCACCGTCCAGGCGCGCCACGCGTCGTCGCGAAAGGCCGGGAGGCGGTCGCGGCGCGCATCAGGGAAATCGCGGAGGAGCATGGCGTGCCGCTGTTCTCGGCCCCGCCGTTGGCTCGTGCGCTGTTCCGCAGCACCGATGTCGGGCAGGAGATTCCGTCCGGGCTGTACACGGCCGTCGCCCAGGTGCTCGCCTATATCTTCCAGCTGCGCAATCCCGCACTGCGCGGCCAGCACGTGACGCGGCCGAATCCGCAAATCGATGAAAGCCTGTTCGGAGGGGGTAGACGGTGGCAGTCATGAACGGCCGCAGCGCTCTCGCAGGCCTGAGCCGCGGGTTCGGCGTCCCGCTTTTAGTCCTCGTCATGCTGGCGATGATGATGGTGCCGCTGCCGCCGCCGGCGCTCGATCTTTTGTTTACGTTCAATATCGCGCTATCCGTCGCGATTCTCCTGACGGTGGTCTATATCGAGCGGCCGCTGGACTTCGGCGTGTTCCCGAGCATCCTGCTGGTCGTCACCCTGCTGCGGCTGGGACTGAACCTTGCCTCGACGCGCGTCGTGCTGCTCCACGGGCACAACGGGTCGGGGGCCGCCGGCCGTGTCATCGAAGCGTTCGGCGCATTCGTCGTCGGCGGCAATTTCGCGGTCGGCCTCATCATCTTCGCCATCCTCGTGATCATCAATTTCATCGTGGTAACCAAGGGCGCCGGCCGCGTCTCGGAAGTGACGGCGCGCTTTACGCTGGACGCGATGCCCGGCAAGCAGATGGCCATCGACGCGGACCTGAACGCCGGTATCATCGACCAGGACGAAGCCCGCCGGCGGCGCACCGAGATTCGCGAGGAAGCCGATTTCTACGGCTCGATGGACGGCGCCAGCAAGTTCGTCCGCGGCGACGCCGTCGCCGGCATCCTCATACTGTTCATCAACGTCGTCGGCGGGCTGGTGATCGGCACGGTGCAGCACGACCTGCCGCTCGGCTCGGCGCTCGAAATCTACACGCTGCTCACGATCGGTGACGGCCTGGCCGCACAGATCCCGGCGCTGCTCCTGTCGACCGCCGTCGCTATCATCATCACGCGCGCCTCCCGCTCCGAGGACATGGGCCAGCAGGTCTTCCGGCAGTTGTTCCGCGACCCGCGCGCGCTGATCGTAACGGCCGGTGTGATGACCGTGCTCGGCGTCATCCCCGGCATGCCGAACGTGGCCTTCCTCGGCCTCGCGGCCGCCGCGGGCGCCGGTGCCTGGCGGCTGTCCCGCAAGCCGCTGGCCGCCCCCCCGCCGCCTGAAGAGATGCCGCGCGCCGATGCCCCGCTGCCGGAGCTCGGCTGGGCCGACATCGACCCGGTCGACATGATCGGGCTCGACGTAGGCTACCGGCTCATCCCGCTGGTCGACCGGCAGCGCAACGGCGCACTGGTGGCGCGCATCAAGGGCGTGCGCCGCAAGCTCACCGAAGAGCTCGGTTTTCTCGTCTCCGCCGTGCACATCCGCGACAACCTCGACATCGCGCCGAACGCCTATCGCATCTCGCTCGCCGGCGTGCCGGTGGGGGCAGGGGAGGTGCACGTCGACAAGGAGCTGGCGATCGATCCCGGCCAGGTGTTCGGCAGCATCCAGGGCATCAAGACCGCGGATCCGGCCTTCGGCCTGACGGCGTACTGGATCGAATCCGCGCAGCGCGAGGAGGCCGAGATGCTCGGCTACACGGTAGTCGATCCCGGTACCGTCGTGGCGACGCACCTCAGCCAGATCCTGAAAGATCATGCCCACGAGCTGCTCGGTCACGAGGAAACCCAGCGGCTGCTCGAGCGGCTTGCCGCATCGGCCCCGAAACTGGTCGAGGAACTGACGCCGAAGACGCTGCCGCTGGGCGTCGTGGCGCGCGTCCTGCAGAACCTGCTGGAAGAGCGCATCCCGGTACGCAACATTCGCAAGATCGCCGAGACGCTGGCGGAGGAAGGCACGAAAACGCAGGACCCGAACGTGCTGTCGGCGTCCGTGCGCGTGGCGCTCGGCCGTTCAATCGTGCAGTCCGTGGCCGGCCTGCGCCCCGACCTGCCGGTCATGACGCTCCAGCCCGAGCTCGAGCGCATCCTGAGCGAGTCGTCGCGGGACGGCGGAAGCCCCGGCCTCGAGCCCGGGCTGGTTGCACGCCTGCACGAGTCGCTGACCGAACAGGCGGAGAAGCAGGAGGTGGCCGGCGAGCCTGCCGTGCTGCTCGTGGCGCCCGCGCTGCGGCCGTGGCTCGCCCGCATGCTGCGGGGCATCCGCAACCTGCACGTGCTGGCCTACAACGAGATTCCCGACGACAAACGTATCCAGATGCTGGCGGCGGTCGGCTGAGCCGGCGCCGCGCGCAAACCAATTGAAGAAGACCCGAGGACCAGTCAGTGAAGATCAAGCGATACATCGGCAAGGACATGCGCGAAGTCCTGTGGCGTGTGCGGCAGGAGCAGGGACCGGATGCGGTTATTCTCTCGACCCGCCGCGTGGAGGAGGGCATCGAGCTGATCGCTGCCATCGACTACGACGAGGCCCTGATGCGGCAGGCCACTTCGACGGCGCCGCCATCGTCGCGGCCGGGCGGCCAGGCAGCCCGGCAGCCGACCGCCGCCGCAACCGGCCCCGATCCCGATGCACCCGCGGCGCAGGCCGGCGCGGCATCGCCGCCGGTAGAGCAACTCGCCCGTGAGCTGGTCGAGCGCATCCCGGCGGCCGACGATGAAGCGCGGCACGCGGCGGCCGCGGCAACGAGCGCCGTTACAGTTGCCGCCGATACCGAGCTGACCGCGGTGCAGGCAGAGCTCCGGAGCCTGCGGGGACTGCTGGAGACGCAGCTCTCCGGCATCCTGTGGAAGCGCGGGGCGAAACGTGCGCCGCTGCGCGCGCAGATCCTGCGCAACCTCGCGCTGATCGGCGTTGCGCCCGACGTCGCGCGCGGCATCGCCGACGGCCTGGAGCCGGTTGAGAACGTCCGGCAGCTCTGGCGTGACCCGCTGGCGAGACTCGTACAGGCCGTCCCCGTGCTCGCGGACGGGTTGCTGGAGGAAGGCGGCAGCGCGGCGCTTGTCGGCCCGACCGGCGTCGGCAAGACGACGACCATCGCGAAGCTCGCGGCTGCCTGGGCCATGCGCCACGGCGCCGGCGGCATTGCGCTGGTGTGCGCGGACGCGTACCGCATCGGTGCGCGCGAGCACCTGGAAGCTTTCGCGAAAGTCATCGGCGTGCCGGTGCACTGCGCGGCCGATACCCGCGAGCTCGACCGCGTGCTGGAGCGGGTGCGCTCGAAGCAGCTCGTGCTGATCGATACCGAAGGGGTAAGCCAGCGCGATCTCGGGCTGTCCAGCCGGCTGGCATCGCACCTCGCGGATGCCGGTCGCGCACGGCTGTACCTGGCACTCTCGGCGGCCAGCCAGGAAGCCGGTCTCGACGAGACCGTGCGGCAGTTTCGACAACTGCCGCTGACCGGCGCGGTAATCACGAAGATCGACGAAGCGGCGCAACTCGGCTGCGTGCTCGGCACGCTCATCCGTCACGAATTGCCCGCTGCGTGGCTGTCCGACGGCCAGCGCATACCCGACGACCTCTACCCGGCCGGGTGCAAGAAGCTGTGGCTGGCGGAGCGTGCCGTCCATTGCCTCGAACGCAGCGGCGCACAGGTCAGCGAGCGAACGATGGCCGAGAATTACGGGCAGGCGGCCGCCGCCAATGCGTGAGCAAGCCCGGAAAAACTTCATCCAGCGCGCCATGCGGAGCCAGCCGGTCAGGGTCGTGGCCGTGACCAGCGGCAAGGGCGGTGTCGGCAAGACCAACGTCGCGGTGAACCTCGCGGTGGCGCTGGCTCGCGCCCGGAAAGACGTCATGCTGCTCGATGCCGACCTGAGCCTCGCGAACGTGGACGTGCTGTTGGGGATGCAGCCAAAGTACAACCTGTCGCATGTGCTGGAAGGGCAGGCCACACTCGAGGACACCGTCATGCGCGGCCCGGCCGGCGTGCGGTTCGTGCCGGCAACCTCGGGCAACTTTGCCATGACGGACCTGCCCGCCGCCTCGCAGGCGTCTATCGTGCACGCGTTCGCGGAGCTCGGGAACCCGCCGCAGTGCCTGGTCGTCGACACGGCGACCGGCATCAGGCCCTGCGTCGGCCGCTTCGTCCAGGCTGCCCAGGAGGCCATCGTCGTGGTCTGCGACGAGCCGGCATCGATCACCGACTGCTATGCCCTGATCAAGGTATTCAGCCGGCATTACGGCATCACGCATTTCCAGGTCGTGACCAACCGCACGCGCGGGGCGGCGGACGGGCACCAGCTCTTCAGCAAGATCCGCAAGGTCGCGGACCGGTATCTCGACGTGGTGCTACGGCATCTCGGCGACGTTCCCGACGACCGTTGCCTCCAAAACGCCGTGCGCGAGCAGCGCGCGGTGGTCGAGGCCTACCCGGATTGTGACGCCAGCCGGGCCTTCGGGCGGCTCGCCGAAGCCGTCGTGCAACTGCCGGGCAGCAGGGCGAGCGGCGGGATCCAGTTCTTCTTCGAGCGCCTGCTGCTGGCCGATACCAGGGACTCGATCGGGGCATACGCATGAATGCCTACGGGACTGCCGCGGTGCAGGCGTATCCGACGCAGGAAGAACTGGTCTCGGAAAGCGTCGGCCTCGTCAAGCGCATCGCCTGCCACCTCGCCGGGCGCCTGCCGCCGACCGTGGAGATCAATGACCTGATGCAGGCCGGCATGATCGGGCTGCTCGAGGCGGCCGCGAATTTCGATCCGACGCGCGGCGCGAGTTTCGAGACCTGGGCCGGTATCCGCGTTCGCGGCGCAATGCTCGATGAGGTTCGCAAGCAGGACTGGACGCCCCGTTCGGTACGCCACAAGTTTCGCCAGGTAAGCGAAGCGATGCGGACGCTGGAAGCGCGCACCGGCCGCCCCGCCGAGGGTCGGGAAGTAGCGGCACTCGTCGGCATCTCGATAGACGAGTACCACAACGTCCTGCGCGATGCCGCCGGCAGCCGCCTGTTCAGCTTCGAGGAAGCGCAGGAGAACACGCCGGCCGCTCCGGCGGAAGCGCCCGGCAACGAGGCGCCGGACCACGTGCTGTCCTGCCTGCAGTTCAAAGAGCAGCTTGCCGATGCCGTGGGCCGCTTGCCGGAGCGTGAGCGCCTCGTGCTGTCGCTCTATTACGAGCAGGAGCTGAACCTGAAGGAAATCGGCGCCGTGCTGGAAGTCAGCGAATCGCGGGTGTGCCAGATCCACGGGCAAGCGTTGATCCGCCTGCGTTCGATGATGGAGAAGTCATGAACGGCGTGAAGCCGGTACGGCCGTCCGGGCCGATTCGGCCGCTGACGCCGGCAACGCCGGACCGCGGCCCGGGGCAGCGCAAGAAGGAGCCCCGCTCACCGCCGGACCGGGACGGGGACGACGACGAGAGGCAACCGATCATAGACGAGTACGTATGACATGAGTGAGTTGATTTCAGCGAATGCGCTGCTTGCAGCGAACCTGTTGCTCCTGGGTGTGACGGCAATCGAACTGCTGCGGGTGAGGCGGATCGTCGCGCGTTACCGCCGCCCGGCACCGGAGACGGCGGGCACACCGGCAACGACCGCGGAGGACGTCGCGCGGCTTCTCGGGGCACTGGAAGAACGGATAGCGGAGCTCCGGCAGCTTGCCGGCGAGCTGGCGCGATCGGGACAGGCGCCGGCGCTCGCGGAGCGGCACGACAGCGCCTTCGATGACGCCGTGCGGCTGGCCCGGCGTGGGGCACAAGCCGCGGAGCTGAGCCGGAGCTGCGGCCTGAACCGCGGCGAAGCCGAGCTGATGCAGCGCCTGTACGCGAGCCGGGCCTGACCAGAAAAGGCGCTAGGAATCGGCGCCCAGGCGGCGGGCGCGCAGCGCTTCCGCCTCGCGGCAGAAGAGGTGGTGGATGATGATTTCGCGCTGCGGCGCTTCCAGCCCGTGGAACTCGACGACTACGCCGTGGGGATGGCGCCCGTCTTCCGGATCCGGCGCCGGGGTCTGCCGGATCACGGTGCCGAAGGTTTCGATATAGCGATGCGTCGCACCGAGCAGGAAGCGGATTGCGAGGTGTCGGCCGGCCTCGATTTCCTCGCTCGTTCCGAACGAGATGCTGTCGGCGCCGAGCTCGCAGCGCTGCGGCTCGCGCGCGGCCAGCGACGTCTTCTGCTGGCGGATCTCGGGTATGCGCTCGACGATGGCCGTGAGCTTTCTGTCCAGGATCGAGATGCATTCGGCGGCGGTGGCGGACGTCGCCCGCAGCAGGTAAAGCTGCTCCGCGAGCCGCGCGTCGAGGTCGAGGAGCGTCGAGCACAGCCCGTCCACGCCTCCCCGCCTGGCGTTGCGGCGGGCGCGGCCCTCCTGGAATTCACGGTCGCTGATGAGCTGGTGATCGAGGTGTACGTACTCGACCACCCGGAATGAGCGCCGCCTCTCCCGTTCATCTTTCATGATCCGACTCCTCCGGTCCGGCAGTGCCGGCCCGCGCATCGCCAATGCTTATTTCCTGCATCGTGTCCAGCTCGTTGCCGCGCACGATGCTGATGTCGACCCGGCGGTTCTTCGCGCGATTCCCGGGCGTGTCGTTCGGCGCGCGCGGGCGGGTATCGGCGTGGCCGCTGACGACGAAGCGGCTTGCATCCAGGGTCGATTCTTCCAGCAGCTCGTGCGCAACGGAGACCGCGCGCGACGCGGACAGCTCCCAGTTGGAACGGAAGCGCTCGTTCGCAATCGGCACGTCGTCGGTATGACCGGAAATCGCCACGCTGCCGCTGTTGCTGTCGATCAGCGCACCGACCTTCTCCAGCACCGGGATGAATTCGGGGCGCACGTCGGCATAGCCCGAATCGAAGGAAGCGTTCTCGAGGATGCGGATGATGATCTTCAGCCCCTCGGTTTCGATCGCCACGCTGCCATCGGCGATTTCCGTGCTCAGCGCCGCGCGCAGCCGCCGGGCATGTGCCTGGGTATCCTCGAGCAACTGCGTGCGCCGTCGCATGGCATCGAGCGTATCGAGGTTGGAGTGAATCGTGTGCTGGTTGATGACGTCGAGCGGCGTGGGCGTCGGATCGCCGGGCCGGAACTCGCGCGCGATGATGCTGGTCCCCTTCGGCATCGTCCGCGCGTCCAGCAGCGCCTGCACGCCAAAGGCTTCGCGCATGGAGCCGGACAACACCTTGAAGCGGGCCACGTCCATCTCCGAAAACGCGAGCAGCAGCACGAAGAAGCACATCAGGAGTGTCATGAGGTCCGCGAACGTCATGACCCAGGGCGGCAGGCCCGCCGGTTCCTCTCGCTCCGGAAGCTCAAGCACCTTGCTTTCCGACTTCGGCGAACTCGTCGGGCTGGCGCCTGGATTTCGGCAGGTACATTGCCAGCATGTCCTCGATGACCCGCGGGTTCTGGCCGCTCTGGATCGAGATGAGCGCGTCGATGATCAAGGATTTGCGGTGGCTCTCCTCGCGGCTCCTGACCGCGAGCTTGTCCGCAATGGGCAGCGCGACAAGGTTCGCGAGCAGTGCGCCGTAGAGAGTGGTCAGTAGCGCGATGGCCATTGCCGGCCCGATCTGCTTCGGGTCGTTCATGTTCGACAGCATCTGCACCAGCCCGATCAGGGTGCCGATCATGCCCATTGCCGGCGCGACGTCGCCGATCGCCTTGAAGATCGCCTGCCCGTCGGCATGCCGCTGCAGCGTCTGGTACAGGTCCTTCGAAAGCATGGAACGCACGACCTCTGCAGGGTGCCCGTCGATCACCAGCCCCAGTCCGGCCTTCATGAACTCGTCAGGTACTTCGGCATCCTCGAGCGCCAGCAATCCGCCCTGGCGCGCGACTTTCGCGAGACCCACGGCGGAGGCGATCAGCTCTTCGGCCGATGAAGGCTTGTACAGGAAGGCCTTGACCGCGATCGACCACGCCCGCGCGAACTGGCCGAGGCTGAACTTCATCATCGTGACCAGCGCGGTGCCGCCGAAAACGATCAACAGCGACGGCAGGTTGACGAACGTGCTGGCGGAGCCCCCGACGAAAATCGCAATCAGAACAACCGCGAAAGCGCCAATCAGCCCAATCAGGGTAGCCAGGTCCACTCGTCCGATCCTCCTCGAGGTCTAGCGCTTGCCACCGATCCGCCGGCTCTCCCGGCCCGCCGGCGCATCCTTTCCGGTTATCGGCAGGTTGCGCGGCGCCTTGAGCCGATTTGTGGGGCATACAGTTGGCAAGGCGTACCGGTGGGCCATGTCCGTGGTCAATTTGACACTCATGACGCCGGCCCCATAATGGGGCACTTTGGATTCCGAACCTCAACGCGGAACAGCAACCAGGATCCTCGACCTGGAGGGTTAACCAGCATGCGATCAAACGCCGGGGCGCCGGCAGGCGCCGCGAGCGGCGGCACGCTATTGAGCGACAGGCAACGTGCCCGATGAGCGGAACGCTGCTCTTCATGATCGTCGACGAGGTGCCCGACCGGGCGCAGAAGCTGAAATCCCTGATCGAATTCCTGGATGTGCCGCAGGTGCAGATCGCGTCGCCGGACAGCTGGCGCGCGCGGCTCGGCGATCGCCGCCTTGCCGCCATCTTCGTGAGCAACGATCTCGGCGAAGCTGTCGTCCACGAGGTAATCAGGGATGTCGGAGAGCACGATCCGAACGTGCCAATCGTAATGGTGGACAATCGACGGGACGCAACCCCGGACCATTCATAATCCGGGTTCAGAACTAATAAGGAAGACATGCTGGAGAAAGCCTTTCCCTGGGCGCGGCTATACACGCTCGGGTACCCGGTGCAGTTGGACGAGCTCGGGGACATTCTTGATGACATCTGGAGTGCGCACAGTCCGCTCAGGCAGATCGGGACTCCTGCCATGCCGGATGACGGCCTGGTCGGCGTCAGCGAACGCATGCGGCAGGTCACGTCTCTCGTCGAGCGAGTGGCACCGTCGACCGCCACCGTGCTGATCACCGGCGAATCCGGTACCGGCAAGGAAGTCGTCGCGCGCCGCATTCATCGCCTGTCCGGCCGCCGCGGGCCTTTCATTCCCATCAACTGCGGCGCCATACCGGAGCAACTGCTGGAGAGCGAGTTATTCGGCTACGAACGCGGGGCATTCACCGGGGCGGTAGCGCGTCGGGTCGGGCGCTTCGAGCTCGCCAATGGCGGCACCCTGTTCCTCGACGAAATCGGCGATATGGCCATGCCGATGCAGGTGAAGCTGCTGCGGGTGCTGCAGGAACGCGTCGTGGAGCGGGTCGGCGGCGGTGAATCCATCCCGGTGGACGTGCGCGTCGTCGCGGCAACGCACCGCGATCTGCCGGCACGTATCGAAGAGGGGCTGTTCCGTGAGGACCTCTACTACCGCCTCAATGTGTTTCCGATCGAGATCCCGCCGTTGCGCGAACGACCGGACGATGTTCCGCCGCTGACGAACGAGATGCTTGTGCGGGTCCAGCGGCGATACGGCATACGCCTGCACATTACCGACGATGCCATCGACGTGCTGCGGGAGTACTCCTGGCCGGGCAACGCACGGGAGCTCGGCAACCTCATCGAGCGGCTCGCGGTGACCCGGCCGAACGGCCGCATCGACGCCGGGATGCTGCCGTGGCCGCTGCGCCCCGCGAGCGAACCGCCGGCCGAGGCGGAAGCGGAAACATTGCCGATGAACGGCCTGGCGCCGCTGCCCGCGGACGGCCTGGACCTGAAACAGCATCTCGAGGCGCTGGAGCGTCGCATGATCAGCCAGGCGCTCGAGCGTTCCGGCGGCGTCGTGCAGCAGGCAGCCAACGAGCTGGGTATCCGGCGGACCACGCTGGTCGAGAAGATCAGCCGCTACAACCTGCGACCTGCGGCAGGGTCGGACGATCTCCACGGAAGGGGCCGATCCGGTTGTTAGCCCGGCTTGCGTGCCGCTGCAACCGATAGCGCCCCCACGCGTACGGTCAGGCTTTGCGCAGCCGTGCCAACCGGCCCGCGAATGTCGCTCAGGACGGAACAGGTTTCACCGAGCCCGGTCGGGCCGAAATTGACGCGGGTGTCGAAGCCGACCCAGCCCGCTTCGGGCTGGCGTATGAAATGCACGGTGAGATCCACGTTGGGGAAGAACACGCTGCCAGGGTCCGCGCGGACGACCAGTCCGTTAGCGCTATCGATGAGCTTGAGGAAACCGGCGACGGGTGGGTCGATCTCCCCGGCCACGAGTGGGTAATGTGTGCGGATCCAGCTTCGCCCGCGGCCCGGCCGCGCCTCGGCGTCGCGTCGCGCTTCCAGTGAGGCAATGAAGCCTCCGCCCCAGACCGATGAGAACGCCAGCGGCCGCATCGCATCGGGCGGCGGCAACGCGGCCCATTCCGTGCCTTGCACTCGTGTCGTGTCCGTAGCTGCGAGTCGCCAGATGCGCGCGCGTATGCTGGTCCGGTCATCGTGCCGCATGCTGGCTTCGACAAGCTCGATGGTCCGGCCGGGCCGAATCATTTGCACATCGATGGTGAACGGACCGGACTGGATGACTCCCAACACGTCGAAGGACGCGCGGGATACGAGCTTGTCGCTCGGCAGGCGGCGTTCTACCTCCGCCAATACAAGTCCCGAAGCAGGCGCCAGGTGTTGTTCGCCCGGCTGCCAGGCCCCCTGGGAATGCAGGGTTGAAACGAACCCGGTTTTTCCCTGGCGCACATAGTAGGCGTCCGGACAAGCCTCGCCGGCATGTCCGAGGTGGAGGTTAGTCGCGGGAGGCATAAGCAGGGTTTGGCAGGCCGGCAAAAACAGCCTTCATCGGATGAAGCATGTTACGCATATTGCCTTGCCCGGCTGCTGCGGCTCAAGTCGCCCGTTTGCTGCTGCAGCGCGTGCCACATTGTGGTCGCAATACCTTGCGCGGAAATGCCGAACGGGCGGGACATTTTGTATGCGAAAGGGGGGGGCTTTGATTCGCATCAAGCACTCTACGCTGCAACCGGTGTAGACTGCCGACCCGCGGCGCTTTCGTGCAAAAGTCGGTTTTCCGAAGCATGCCGCAATCGGGCAAAATCCCATCCAACAGCCGACGGACGTCATGGCCGCAAAAAGCTACAGACCGGAGCGCGCCTCCCGGGGTGCGCGCGCTATCAATCGCGCGGAGATCGTCGACAACAATTTCGTGAGCTTTGCTGCAAGCTGGAAGCAAAAAGCTGGCAGGAAAAGATCTGAATCGGAACCGGTCGCAGACGGCACGGCACTGACCGGTGCTGCCTTTCTCGAGCTGTTCGAGTCCCAGATGCTCTCCCGGCACCTGGACTTCGAAGCTCGTGCCATGCGCGCACGCGATGAGGGCTTCTACACGATCGGCAGTGCCGGCCACGAGGGCAACGCGGCGGTGGCGAGGGTTACCCGGCCCACCGACCCGGCTTTCCTGCACTACCGCTCCGGCGGCTTCATGATGGAGCGCTCGCGCCAGGTGGAGGGCGTCGACCCGGTCTACGATACCTGCCTGTCGCTGGCCGCCAGTGCCGAAGACCCGATCTCCGGTGGACGGCACAAAGTCTGGGGTTCCGCGCGGCTCTGGGTGCTGCCCCAGACCTCCACCATTGCCTCTCACCTGCCCAAGGCGGTAGGTACGGCGATCGCGATCGCCCAGGCCCGGCTCTGCGGCGTCGCATTGCCGGTGCCGGCGGATTCGCTGGTGGTTTGCAGCTTCGGCGATGCCTCTGTCAACCATGCCAGCGCCCAGGCGGCGTTCAACGCAGCCGGCTGGACGGCGCACCAGCAGCTGCCGTGCCCGGTGCTGTTCGTCTGCGAGGACAACGGTATCGGCATCTCCGTGAAGACGCCGGACGGCTGGATCGCCACCAGCTTCAGGGACCGTCCGGGAATTCGCTATTTCGGGGCCGACGGGCTGGACCTGGTGGACGCCCATGACACGGCTGAGGAGGCCGCCCGCTATGTGCGGCGCACGCGGCGGCCGGCGCTGCTGCACCTGCGAGTCACGCGCCTTTTGGGACACGCGGGCTCAGACGTGGAGACCTCGTACCGGCCGCTCGCCGAGGTCGAGGCCGGGGAAGCGCGAGACCCGCTGCTGCGCACTGCCCGTATTGCGCTGGAATCGGGGTTGCTGAGCTCGGAGGAGGTGCTCGCACGTTACGAGGCGGTACGCCAGCGCGTGCAGGGCGCCGCCCGCCGGGCATCGGCGGCGCGCAAGCTCGAGACTCGTGCCGAGGTCATTGCGCCGCTCGAGCCCTGCGACGCCCACGAGGTCAATGCAGAAGCCACGCGAGCCGATTACCAGGAGCGGCGCTTGCGCGTTTTCGGCGGCGAGGCAAAGCTGCCGGAGATGCAGCCGCCGCGTCACCTGGCCATTCAGATCAATAACGCCCTGCACGACCTGATGGCCAAGTATCCCGAAGCCATCCTGTTCGGCGAGGACGTGGCGCAGAAAGGCGGCGTGTACTCCGTTACCCGCGATCTCCATCGCACCTTCAAGGGCCACCGCGTGTTCAACACGCTGCTCGACGAGACCACCATACTCGGCCTGGCCCAGGGCGCCGCCACCATGGGTCTGCTGCCGATTCCCGAGATTCAGTATCTCGCGTACTTCCACAACGCCTGCGACCAGATCCGCGGCGAGGCGGCGTCGCTGCAGTTCTTCTCCAACGGCCAGTTCAGCAACCCGATCCTGATGCGAGTGGCCTCGCTGGCCTACCAGAAGGGATTCGGCGGCCACTTCCACAACGACAATTCGTTCGCGGCGCTGCGCGATATTCCCGGGCTCGTCATCGCCTGTCCCTCGCGCGGCGACGATGCCGCGATGATGCTGCGTACCTGTGCGGCGCTGAACCGCGTCAACGGCCGTATCGTCGCTTTCCTCGAGCCCATAGCGCTGTACATGACCAAGGACCTCCACGAACCCGGGGACGGCCGGTGGCAGTTCCCCTATCCCGCCCCCGACCAGGCGGTGCCGCTGGGGGAGGGCCGGGTGTATCAGCCGCAAGCGACGGACTTGCTCATCGTCACCTACGGCAACGGGGTGCCCATGTCGCTGCGGGCCGCCAGGCGGCTCGAGGTGGAGCGGGGCGTGAAGGCACGTGTGCTCGACCTGCGCTGGCTGAAGCCGCTGAATCGCGACTTCATCGCCAGGCACGCGGAGGCGATCGGCCGGGTCCTGGTGGTTGACGAGGGGCGGCGTACCGGGAGCATTTCCGAGGAAATCTTCACCGCCATCGACGAGGAATGCGGGCCCGCTGTCGTGAAGCGCCGGGTGGTGGGTGAGGACAGCTATATCCCGCTCGGTGCGGCGGCAAACCTGGTGCTGGTCGGCGAAGCGGAGATTTTCGACGCCGCGTGCGTCATGTTGCGGTAATCGCGCGCCGGCAGACAGGGACCCGGGAAGCCGGCACACTCCCATCTTTGATCTCCAGGGTTTTGCCTGTGCCGAGCAGCCTTATGGCTTTCCTCTTGTTTACCGTTGTCACGGGCTTCACGCCCGGGCCGAACAATCTCATGCTCGCAACATCCGGAGCAAACTTCGGCCTGCGCCGCACGCTGCCGCACCTGCTTGGCGTGGTCGCCGGTTTTCCGGTGCTGTTCACGGCGGTCGGTGCGGGACTGGGCGACCTGTTCCAGCGCTTCGCGTGGCTGCATGTTGCGTTGACGATCGCGGGCTCGGCGTACCTGCTCTGGCTCGCGTGGAAGATCGCCTTTGCACCCGCCATTGCGAACGATGCAAAGAGCGGGCGGCCGCTCACGTTCTGGCAAGCCGCGGCCTTCCAGTGGATCAATCCCAAGGGCTGGATGATGGTCATCACTGCGATCGCGGTATATGCCGGAACCGGTGACGGTTACCTGCGGCAACTGGCCGCCATGATCGTTATCGTGGTGCTGGTTTCAATCGCTTCGGCGTCGACGTGGGCAGTCTTCGGCGTGGGGATCCGGCGATTGTTCGAGCACCGGCCGCGCCTGCTGCGCGCTTTCAATATCGTGATGGGATTGCTGCTCGTCGCCTCGCTCGCGCCGTTGCTGGTGAACCGGGCCGGGTAGGGCGCAGCGATTTCTACCACCGCAACAGGCTGCCGGCGTGGTGTCGCCCGCGTGGGGGGCTCCTACAGGTCACGTGGCGCTTTTGGTCGCCCGCGTGGCGGGCTCCTACAGGTCCGTG
>CAZSKQ010000025.1:24693-33364 GCA_964607425.1 uncultured Woeseiaceae bacterium | reverse complement strand
TGACGCGCGTGGCGCGCGAGGTCGGCACGGAAGGCAAACTGGGCGGCCAGGCGAAAGTGCCGGGCGTCGCGGGTACCGGGAAGGACCTCACCGACAACGTGAACTCGATGGCGCGGAACCTGACCTCCCAGATCCGCAACATCGCGGAAGTCACGACCGCCGTCGCCCGCGGCGACCTCTCCCGCAAGATCACGGTCAACGTCGAGGGCGAGATCCTCGAGCTCAAGAACACCATCAACACGATGGTGGACCAGTTGAACAGCTTCGCCTCCGAAGTGACGCGCGTGGCGCGCGAGGTCGGTACCGAAGGCGAGCTGGGCGGCCAGGCCGACGTGCCGGGCGTCGCCGGCACCTGGAAAGGGCTCACCGACAACGTGAACGTGCTGGCGGCCAACCTCACCAACCAGGTGCGCGAGATTGCCGAGGTCGCGAGCGCTATCGCGCGCGGCGACCTCTCGCGCAAGATCACCGTCGACGTCAAGGGCGAAATCCTGGAGCTCAAGAACACCATCAATACGCTGGTCGACCAGCTCAACGGCTTTGCCGCGGAAGTAACGCGCGTGGCACGCGAGGTCGGCACCGAGGGCAAGCTTGGCGGCCAGGCGACGGTGCCCGGCGTCGCGGGCACCTGGAAGGACCTTACCGACAACGTAAACGTCATGGCCGAGAACCTGACGAACCAGGTGCGCGGCATCGTCAAGGTCGTGACCGCGGTCGCGCACGGCGACCTGACCCAGAAGCTCACCGTGGAATCCAAGGGCGAGGTCGCGGCGCTCGCCAACACGATCAACAGCATGACCGACACGCTGGCGATTTTCGCCGACCAGGTGACGACGGTCGCCCGCGAAGTGGGCGTGGAGGGCCGGCTGGGCGGCCAGGCCAACGTACCGGGAGCCGCCGGCACCTGGAAAGACCTGACCGCGAACGTGAACCTGCTGGCCGCCAACCTCACGACGCAGGTGCGCGCGATCGCGGACGTTTCGACCGCGGTGACCAAGGGCGACCTCACGCGGTCGATCCAGGTCGAGGCCCGCGGCGAGGTCGACGACCTCAAGAATTACATCAACGCCATGATCGGCAACCTGCGCCAGACCACGGAGCGCAACACGGAACAGGACTGGCTGAAAACCAACCTCGCAAACTTCAGCCGCATGATGCAGGGGCAGCGCGACCTCCACTCAGTGGCCGACATGCTACTGTCCGAGCTGGCGCCGCTCGTCTCGGCCCAGCAGGGCCTCCTGTACGTCGCCGCGGAAGGCGACAACGGTCCGCTGCTACAGCAGATTGCCGCATACGCGGATGCCGATCCCGACGGAGCGGCGCGGCGCTACTCGTTCAACGAAGGCCTGATCGGGCAGTGCGCGCGCGAGCGCAAGACCCTGCTCATCGACGAGCTGCCGTCGGACGCGATCCGCATCAGCTCCGGTATCGTGGATGCAAAGCCGCGCAATGTCGTCGTGCTGCCGGTGCTGTTCGAGGGCGACGTCAAGGCGGTTATCGAGCTCGCGTCGACGGACGAGTTCACCGGGATGCATATCGCGTTCCTCGAGCAACTCACCGACATCATCGGCGTCGTGTTTAACAACATCGAAGTGACGATGCGCACCGAGCGGCTGCTCGCGCAGTCGCAGCAGCTCGCGAGCGAGCAGCAATCGCAACAGCGCGAACTGCAGAAGACCAACGAGGAACTGGCGCAGAAAGCGCAGCTCCTCGCCGCGCAGAACGCGGAAGTGGAGCGTAAGAACCAGGAAATCGAGCAGGCACGGCGCGCCCTGGAAGAGAAAGCGGCGGAACTGGCGCTCACCTCGCGCTACAAGTCCGAATTCCTCGCCAACATGTCGCATGAGCTGCGCACGCCCTTGAACAGCATTCTCGTCCTCGGGCAGCAGCTCGCCGACAACGCGCAGAACAACCTGACGGAACGCCAGGTTGAATACGCCTCCACGATCCGCGCGGCAGGTACGGACCTGCTGAACCTGATCAGCGACATTCTCGACCTGTCGAAGATCGAGTCCGGCACCGTGACCGTCGAGAGCGAGGAAGTAACGCTGATCAGCCTGAAGAAGACCATTGAGCGCAACTTCCGCCACGAGGCCGAGGCGCGGGAACTCACGTTCATCACGGAACTGGGAGCCTCGCTCGGGCGGACGATCAACACGGATCCGAAGCGCCTGCTGCAGGTCCTGAAGAACCTGCTGTCGAACGCCTTCAAATTTACCGAGCACGGCAGCGTCAAGCTGCGTGTCTTCGTCGCCGACGAGGGATGGTCGCCGGGGCATCCGATCCTCGACTTGCCGAACAAGCCTGTGATCGCCTTCGAAGTCAGCGATACCGGCATCGGCATACCGCCGGACAAGCAGCGGATCATCTTCGAAGCCTTCCAGCAGGCGGACGCCGGCACGGCCCGCAAGCACGGCGGCACCGGGCTGGGGCTCGCCATCAGCCGCGAGCTCGCGCAACTGCTGGGTGGCGAGATCCGCCTCTCCAGCAAGCCTGGCGGCGGCAGCCGGTTCACGCTCTACCTTCCGGCTGTCTATGCGGGTGCTGCGTTGCCGGCCGGCAACCTCCCGGATGCACTCGCGGTGCCGAGCTTTCCGCCGATGCTCGCCAGTGCGCCGCGCAGCCAGGAACCCAGCGACGACCGCAACGCAATCAGCGAGGGCGATCCCGTCATGCTGATCGCGCACCGGGACGAGAACATCGCCACAACGATCCTCGGAGCCGCGCGCGAAGCGGGACTCAAGGGTATCGTGACCTCCCGCGGGGAAGAGGCAGTCACGCTTGCGCGCCGCTACCGCCCGGCAGCCGTAAGCCTGGACGACTCCCTGCCCGACGCGCACGGCTGGACGGTCCTGAGCCGCCTGAAACACGACCCGGAGCTCAGGCACGTTCCCGTACAGATGTTCGTTCCGGAGACGAACCGCATCCAGGCGCATATGCGGGGTGCCTGGTCGACGCTGACCGGCCCGGTCGCGAGATCCGACGTGCGGGAGGACCTCGGCCGCATGCTCACCTTTGCGGGGGCGCCTCGCCGCCTGCTCATCGTGGAAGGTGGCGGCATCGAGAGCGGACGCATTGCCGAGTTGGTCACGGGGCGGAACGTGACGCCTCATGTTGCCTCCACTGGCAGGAAGGCGCTGGACCTGCTGGCGAAGCAGGCGTTCGATTGCGTGGTGCTGGACGCGCGGCTTACCGACATGCCGGCAACGGAGCTGCTGAAGGAAGTCGCCGCGGAGCCCGGTTTGCGCAGCATCCCGTTCGTCGTCTATGCCGACGGCGAGTGGTTGTCCCAGTACCGCAAGTCGGTCACGGAGCTCCGCCACACCATTGCCGTGCGCGTCGCGCCCTCGCTCGCCGTGCTGCTGGACGATACCTGGATGTTCCTGCACGCGCGGGTCGGCGACCTGCCGGAATCGCGCCGCCAGCTCCTGGCGACGCCGCCCGACCGCGACGTGCTGGCCGACAGGACGGTGCTGGTCGTGGACGACGACGTCCGCAATATTTTTGCGTTGTCCGGCCTGCTCGAACGGCAGGACATGAAGGTACTCTCCGCCAACGCCGGTGCGGATGCCATCAGGATCGTCGGCGATACCGACGACCTGGCATTGATCGTATTGGATGTGATGATGCCTAAGATGGACGGCTACGACACCATGCGGCGCATTCGTGCCGGCGGCTTCGAGGGGCCCATCGTCGCGCTGACGGCCAAAGCCATGAGCGGCGATCGTGAAAAGTGCCTCGAGGCAGGCGCGTCCGATTACATCGCGAAGCCGGTCGACAGCGAAAACTTCCTGTCGCTGCTGCGCATCTGGCTGAGCCGCTGATCGAAACCAGGAAGGCCGAGCAATTGTCTGAAAAAGCCAATATCCTGCTGGTTGACGATCAGCCGGAGCGGCTGCTCACTTACGAAGTCATCCTGGAGAGTCTCGGCCAGAATCTCGTGCGGGCGCTCTCGGGCGAGGAGGCCTTCGAAAAGCTGCACGAGCGGGAGTTCGCGGCAATCCTGCTCGATGTCAGCATGCCCGGCATGAACGGCTTCGAGACCGCCGCCCTCGTGCGCAATCACCTGCGCTTCGGCCAGACGCCGATCATCTTCGTCACCGGCGTGCACATCACCGACCTCGATCGCCTGCGCGGCTACGAAATGGGCGCTGCGGATTACGTGTACGTCCCGGTAATTCCCGACGTGCTGCGCGGCAAGGTACAGGTGCTGGTACAGCTTTACCTGCAGCGCCGCGAGCTGGCGCAGCTGAACGACCGCCTGGCCGCGGCCAATAACGAGCTGGCGGAGGCACATGCAAGGCTGCAGGCGGAGAATACCCGTGAGCTGCAGAAGCTCAACCGCACCCTGGAGCGCGCGAACGCCCAGCTCATCTCCGAAGTCGCGGAACGCAAGCACGCCGAGGCGCTGCTGAAGGAGGAAGCCCGGCGCAAGGACGAATTCATTTCGATCCTCGGGCACGAACTCCGGAACCCGCTGGCCGCGATGCAGAGCGGCATCGAGCTACTCGGAAACAATACTCCGCCCGAGAGCAAGCTGCCGTGGGCACGCGAGCTGCTGCAGCGGCAATTGCGCCACCTGAAGCGCTTGATCGACGACCTGCTGGACGTCACGCGGATCACGAGCGGGCGCGTTCAGCTGCAGCGCGAAACCATCGACCTGAAGAATGTGCTCCAGCATTCCATGGATGCGGCGCAGCCGCTGGTTGCCGAACGCAAGCACGCGCTCAAGGTGAAGCTGACGGAGGAGCCGCTGTACATGGACGGGGATCCGGTCCGCCTGACACAGGTCTTCGGCAACCTGCTCACCAACGCCGCGAAGTACACGGAGCCGGGAGGCACCATTCAGCTGTCGACGGTAGTCGAGCCGGGGCCGCCCCGGGCGGTCACCGTCAAGGTGCGCGATACCGGCGCGGGCATTCCCGAGGACATGCTCGACCGGGTATTCGAATTGTTCACGCAGGCCGACCCGGACGCTACGCGCACCCAGACCGGGCTCGGGATCGGCCTCGCGCTGGTACGGGCGATGGCGGACCTGCACGGCGGCAGCGTGTACGCGGCCAGCGACGGCCCGGGAAAGGGGGCGGAATTCGTGGTGCGGCTGCCGCTGCTCGAAGAGGACGTCAAGCGGCAGGCCGCGCCCGCGGCGGTGGCGCGGAACGTGGCGCAGCCCCGGCTGCGCCTCCTGATCATCGACGACAACGAGGACCTGGCGAACGGGCTGGCGCTGTACCTGGCCGAGCGCTCCGGTCACGAAGTCCGCTGCGCCCATACAGGGCAAGACGGCATCGAGATGGCGCGGAAGTTCAAGCCGGACGTCGTGCTCCTCGACATCGGGCTGCCGGATATCGACGGTTACGAAGTGGCGCGCCGGCTGCGCGCCGAGGACGGTCTCGATGAGGTCCCCCTGATCGGCATCAGCGGATTCAGCACCGCGGCCGATCGCAAGCGCGCCAAACGCGCGGGCTTCGACCGCTACTTCGTAAAGCCCATAGCCTTCGACAAGCTCAACGACGTGCTGGCGGGCCATGCAGCCCCCGCGGCCGGCCGCGCCACCGCCGGCTGCTGAAGCCGGCAAAGCGGCCGCGTGACCGGGAGGACACCCTCCCGGCGCTACATTACATAATCCAACCCGTCGCGCACTGCCGGCCGCGGCCTCGCGAGCGCGTTCCGGCTTCTATAATCAATACAGCTTTCTCAATACAGCGGCTTCGTCAAGAGACCTTAAGACAAAAGCAAAAATCGGCCTGGGGGACGACAGGGCCAATGTGCCAAACGGAGAATAAAGAACGTGAAGCACAAGCTCACTCCCGTACCGGGAACTCGTTTTTGCACCCCGCACCGCGCCGCCACCCGGCGCCTTGCCGGCGCGCTCGGCGCTTTCGCGCTGCTGGCGCTTTCCTCCACCTCGTTCGCCCAGGTCATCGTTTCCGTCGAAGCGTCTGACGACACCGCGAGCGAAACGCCCGCCGACAGCGGCGAGTTCATCGTCCGGCGGGTCGGCGGCGACCCGTTTGATGCCGTGAGGATCCGGTTCTCGGTCGCCGGCACGGCGCGGGAAAACGACGACTACGAGCGCCTGCCGCACGACGTGAGGCTCAGCTTCGGACAGCCGTTCGCGAGGATAGGCGTCAATGTCCGCGGCGACGATGAGCGGTTCGAAGGCGACGAAACCGTGATCATCACCCTCGAAAGGAGAGGAAAAGACGATGAGGACGACGACGATGACGACGATGGCGATGGCGATGGCGGCATCATCATCCAGGACGGCACCGCCACGGTTACGATCCAGGACAGCCCGCACGCAGTCACCGCCGCCGCGGTAGCGAACGCAACGGAAGGCGCGCCCGGCGACGGACGGATCGATGTCTCGCTGGGCGCCCGCAACGACTCCGGTACGGATATCGCCGTGCGGTACACCGTGGGCGGCTCCGCGGCACCCGGCAGCGATTTCCGCCCCCTGGACGGGACCGCCGTCATCGAGCAGGGCGCGAGCTCGGCGTCAATCGCGCTGCAAGCCCTCGACGACGACCTGCTGGAGAACGAGGAAACCGTCGAGATCACGCTCACCGGCACCGATGATGCGCGCCTGCCGATCGGCGAGCCGCCGGGCGCCAGCATTACCATCGCGGACGACGATGCCGCTCGCGACCACGACGGCGACGGCCTGCAAAGCGGAGACGAGTGTCCCGACATCAGCGAGTGCCGCGATACCGACGCCGACGCCGCGCCGGACTACCAGGATCCCGACGACGATAACGACGGCGTACCGACCGCCGCCGAAAACGCGCCGTCGCAGGACACCGACGATGACAGCACCCCGGACTACCTCGACCCGGACGACGACGGCGACGGGATAGCGACCCGGGAGGAGGACGCGAACGGCGACGGCGACGGCAACCCCGCGACGCAGCCGACCGACCTCGACGGCGACAACATCCCCGATTATCTCGACCCGGCAGATGATAGCGGCGGCGGCGTCGATACCGGCAGCGATGCGGACGGCGATCTCGTGCCCGACGCGGTCGAGACGGCCGACGGCACCGATCCCCGCGATCCCCGCAGCTTCCTGGACTCCGACGGTGGCGGTACCGCGAACTACGTAGAGACTTTCGCCTACTTCGCGCAGGGGATAGCCGTCACCAACCCCGGCGATCCGCGCGACGATCCGCGCGATTTCGACGGCGACGGCCTGCCGGACCGGCTCGAGCTGGCGCTGGCCGCCTCGCCTGCCTCGCCCGACTCGCCGACCGCGAACGGTGCCGGCGACGCGGGTAACGGCACGACCAACGCGGTGACGTCCTGGCTCGAGAGCATCGGCATCGCGCCGCTCACCGCACGCGGCGATTTCGATCGCGACGGCTACCCGGACGTCGTGGAAGTCGCGCTCGGCCTGGACCCGTTGAGCGCCGCCTCGCCGGACCGCGATGCCGACGGCGTGCCGAACATCGTCGAGGCGCGGGCGCTCGCCGATATCGACGCGGCGACCGATCGGGACGGCGACGGCGTGCCGGATGCGCGCGAGATTGCGCTCGCCGCGGATCCCCTGGATGCGCATTCGCCCGTGGCAAACGGCGCCGGCGACGATGACGGCGATGGCGCGAGCAATGCCATCGAAGCCGTGCTGCGCGATCTCGGCGGCGACGACATCGGGGGCACCGGCGACGCCGACGGCGACGGGCTCTCCGATGCGGACGAGATCCGCCTCGGTACCGACCCTTTCCACGGCGAACAACCGGTACCCTGGATCGAGCTGTCGCAGGCCGGGGTCGGCGCCGTACGCGCGCTCAGCGCGAGCGGCGAACCGGCGACGGCAAGGGCGATGGTGGGCGGCCACCAGGCGGGGCTCTCCTTCGACTGGAGCGGCAGCAGCGCCGCCGTGCTCGCGGTGGCCTCCGGCGACCCGGCCGGCGCCGCCCTGGGCTTCAACCCGCGCACGCTCCCGCCGGGCATGTACGACCTCGTGGTCAAGGTGACGCGCACCGCCGCCGCCTTCACCGCACCGTCTTCCACCGTGCAATTCACCTTGCACGTGCTCGCCGATGCCGAACCGGCGGCTCTCGCGGATGCCGACAGCGACGGCGTGCCGGACCCGGCCGACGACAGCGACGCGCGCAAGGGGTTCGCGAATACGCTGCCGGCGCAGTCGATCGCGGCCATCCGGGCGGATGCGGGCGTGCGGCTGCAGCTCGGCAGCATCGCGCGGGTCACGCAATCGCCGTCGGCGCTGGTCACGCAGCAGGACATTGCCGCGGCCGCGGCCGGCAGCGGCGACGATGCCTTCGATTACACCGGCGGCCTCTACGACTTCGAGATAACCAACCTGCCGGAGGCAGGCGCGACCGCGCGGGTGGTCATTCCGCAGGCATCACCGATCGGCGGTTCTCCCGAGTACCGCAAGTTCCTGCCGGTCACGGGTTGGAGTAACTTCATGGAAAACGAACGCAACACGATTCATTCGGCACCGGACAGCGGCGGCGGGTGCCCGCCCCCGGGCGACGAGGCCTACCAGCCGGGGCTCACCCCCGGCCACCTCTGCATACAGCTCGGCATCGAGGACGGCGGCCCGAACGACGGCGACACCGCCGCCGGGCCGAACGGCATCGTCAAGGATCCGGGCGGCGTCGGCACGCCCAGGGGCGAGGTCGTCGTCGGCCAGGGCAGCGGCGCG
>CAZSKQ010000025.1:17044-24593 GCA_964607425.1 uncultured Woeseiaceae bacterium | reverse complement strand
TTCAAGGCTTTCGCCGGCATCGACCTGACGCCGATCAGCCCGAACCTGTCCGTCGAGGGCTTCTATGCCGACCTGGGACAGGTGCGGCTGAACCAGAGCGGTCACATCGAGTACAGCGTCTACGGAGTGGGGTTTTTGTACGGCATCGGCAGCGTCACCGCGCCGCGGATTTCGGGCGCGATCGAGGCCGGCGTCAGCCGGCTGGACATCGGCGGCGACGTGCCCTTCCGGCTCGAAGAGGAAACCACGGTGTTCCTGAGCCTCTCCGGCAGCTATGCGCTGCAGCGGCACCTCTTCCTGCAGCTCGAATACGAGTTCTTCGCCGAGGACGCGCAGTTCATCTCGCTCAGCATCGTCAAGCGCTTCCGCACCGACAGCGCTGCCGACGTCAGGACCCTCCCGCTCCCGCGCCGATGACCGGCGCGGCACCGCTACCGGCGCGCCGGGCATGCGGGCGACAAGGACGCCGTCTCGTGCGACCATAAAGGAGAGCCAGCGTGACAAAGGAGAGCCACAATGGGATTCGCACTCTCGGAAATGACCCTGACCAGCACCGCGTTCGAGCACGGCGGCGCCATTCCCCGCAAGCACACGGGTGAGGGCGAAGACGTTTCCCCGCCGCTCGCGTGGTCCAAGGTACCCGACGGCACCCGCTCGTTCGCCCTGGTGTGCCACGATCCGGACGCACCGCTGGTAAGCCCCGGCACGTACGGCTTCGTGCACTGGGTCTTGTACGGCATCCCGGGCACCGTTACCGAACTGCCCGAAGACGTCAGCGACTACACGCTCGGCACCAACAATTTCGGCACCAACACCTACGGCGGGCCCATGCCGCCGCCGGGCCACGGCACTCACCACTATTTCTTCTGGCTGCTGGCGCTGGACGCCGACCCGGGCCTGCCGCCCGGCCTGTCAATGTGGGAGTTGCTGGAGAAAATCGAGCCGAACGTGCTCGGGATGAACCGTTTGGTCGGCACCTACGCGCGCACCGCGTAGGTGCCCGCGCCGTTCGAACGCGCGCTTGCGTGCGACCGGCAGGCCCTCGATCGTGCTGGCGTGAGGCGGCGAATCGCCGCCGGCGGCGCTACTGCCGCTTGCGCCGCCGCAGCAGCACGCGTGCACGCTTTGCTCCCACCGCTTCCCAGACCAGGTAGGACAGGAACAGCACGCTGGCCACGAGCGCGGTCTGCACGATCTCGAGCGTAGGAACCCCCTGCAGTGACGACATGGCGAGACCGGTCGATACGCAAAAAACGAAAAGGATCGATCTGGCCGTAACGCCAGAAAAATTTAACATGTTAGGCCAAGTCCCCAGGCTTGTTCCCGGGCAGGCGGGCGGAATTGCTCGGCCCGGGCGGGGAACATTACCGAAAGGCAGGTTGCCGGGCAAGCACCGATTTCAGGCCTCTGCCGGCTTCCGACAGGAGATCAGTTATGAAGGTGAACACGACGGTCATCACCGGAGCGAACCGCGGCATCGGCCTCGCGCTCGCTCGCATTTACCGGGATCGCGGCGACCGCGTCATCGCGCTCTGCCGGCGCGCCGGCAGCGAGCTCCGGGACATCGGCGCGGAAATCGTGGAGCAGGTTGACGTCACCTCGGCGGAGGCGCTCAAGCGTGCCGCGGCGGATGTCGATGGGGAGGTCGACCTGCTCATCGCCAATGCCGGCGTGCTGAGCCGGCAAGCGCTCGCCGACGTCGCCGACGACCGGGAGCGGGTCGAGCAGCAGTTCCTGGTCAATGCCCTGGGACCGTTGCTGACGGTGCATGCGTTCCTGGACAAGCTGGCCCAAAGTGCCCGGGTCGCCCTGATCACCAGCCGCATGGGCTCGATCGCCGACAATCAATCCGGCGGCAGTTACGGCTACCGGATGTCCAAGGCTGCCCTGAACGCGGCGGGCCGCTCCCTCGCGCTCGACCTCGCCCCGCGCGGCATCTCCGTCGGCCTGCTGCACCCGGGCTACGTGCGCACGGGGATGACCGGTCACTCGGGAAACGTGGAAGCCGGCGAAGCCGCGGCCATGCTGGTCGCGCGCATCGACGAGCTGGATGCCGGCACCAGCGGCACGTTCCGGCACGCCAACGGCGAACCGCTGCCCTGGTAGCGCCTGCACGTAAAGTCACCCCGAATGCTTTTTACATGGATCGTTAGCTTGCTAATCTATAGGTTCCTTACGTTCCCGGAGGCGGAGATTTGCACCCTTACGAAGTATTCGGTACGGAGCTCGCGCTGCTGAGCCGGCGCTGGCGCACGCGCCTGGACGAACGCCTCCGGCATACGGGCCTGACCCAGGCGCGCTGGACCACCCTGCTGCTCCTGTCGCGGGGCGGCACGCTGGTCACCCAGCGGGAACTCGCGGCGCAAGCCGGGATCGAGGGTCCGACGCTGGTGCGGCTGCTCGATGCGCTGGAGTCGCAGGGCCTGATCGAGCGCCGCCCGGTCGACGGCGACCGGCGCGCCAAGCACGTCTGCCTCACTGCTGCCGGCAAGGCAGTACTTGAAGACATCAACCGCATCGTGAGCGAGGTGCGCCGCGAGACGCTTGCGGGCGTCGATGCGAAAGACCTGGCTACCTGCCTCAAGGTGTTCCGCCAGGCGCGGGCGCGGCTGGAGGCACCGGCATGACGGGGCCCGGCACCGCCACCGCTGCCGAGCGCGAAGCAGTCTCGGCGCCGGCGCGCGCACCCGCGGCCCGCCGCCCGCCGCTTCGCCTGCTGAAAGCCGGCCTGGCGGCCGCGATTGCGGCGATCGCCATGCTCGCAGGCGGCTATTGGCTCCATTACCGGTCAGGTCACGTCAGCACCGACGATTCACGTATCGCGGCCCGCGAGGTGACCGTGAGTAGCGAAGTCGCGGGGCGCGTAACCGCTATCGAGGTCGTCGGCGGGGATCGCGTCTCCACCGGCGACCTCCTGGTTTCCATCGACACGCGCCAGTCGCTGCTCGCGCTCGCCGAGTCCCGGGCCGAGCTGGCCCGGATCGATGCCGGCATGAGCGAGCTTGCGGCGCGCAAATCGATGCTCGAGCAGCAGGTCGCAAGCGAGTTGCGCGCGAGCGAGGCAAACCTGGCCGCCGCCAAAGCCGCGCACCGCGCGAGCGAAGCCGTGCTGCGAAATGCAAAGAGCGACTACGAGCGAGCGGCGTCGCTGCACGGAAGAAACCTCATCGCCACGGAGCTTTTCGAGAACGCGCGCGAAGACCTCACAAGCGCCGGGGAGCAGGAACGCCACGCGGCAGCCAATGTCGAAGCGGCGCGCGCGCAGACGGGCGTGGTGCGGGCCCGGGAGGCCGAGCTGCAGGTGCTGGACCGGCAGATCGCCGCGCTGCGCGCCGCGAGGGCGGCACAGGAAGCACGAATCGCAAGCCAGCAGATCGATCTCGAGCGGCGCACGATTCGAGCCGAGTTCGACGGCGTCATCGATGAGGCTTTCGTGGACGTCGGGGAATACGTCGCGCCCGGCAGGCGGCTGTTCATGTACCACGACCCCGACACGATCTGGGTCGACGCAAACTTCAAGGAAACCGAGTTCCGCCGCCTGTCGTTGGGCGCCCCGGCAACGATCACCGTGGACGCCTACCCGGAACGGGCGTTTCACGGCGAGGTCGTGCGGCTCGGCCAGGCGGCGACGAGTGAGTTCGCCCTGCTTCCGAGCCCCAATCCCAGCGGGAATTTCACCAAGGTGGCCCAGCGGTTGCCGGTGCGCATCAGCCTTGCGCAGGTCGATCGCCTGCTGCGGCCCGGCATGATGGTGGAAGTCTCGGTCGATGTCATCGACTGAGGCGCTGTTCGCGCGCTACGGGCCCGCTTACCGCGGGTATGCGACCGTCACGGCCATGGTTGCGGCGATCGCGGTGATTCTCTCGTCCACGATCATCAACGTCGCCATACCCGACATCATGGGCGCATTCGGAATCGACCAGGTGAAGGCGCAATGGCTTTCCACCGGCTTCCTCGCCGCCATGACGTCAACGATGCTGCTCACCGACTGGGCCGACCGCGCCATCGGCCAGCGCGGCAGCATCGTGGCCGCGCTGTTGCTGTTCCTGGCCGGATCGATCATCGGCGGCCTAGCGCCCGGGGAACACGTGCTGATCGTCGCGCGCATCATCCAGGGCGCGGCCGCGGGCATCGTCCAGCCGATGGCAATGATCATTCTCTTCAAGGTGTACCCGCCGGACCGTCGGGGTGCCGCCATGGGCATCTTCGGCATCGGTGTCGTGCTCGCGCCCGCCCTCGGCCCGTGGATCGGCGGCCTCCTGATGGACACCTTCAACTGGCGTTACGTCTTTTACCTCGACGTGCCGGTCGCCTCCCTCGGCATCGCGCTCGCCGCGCTGTTCCTCCCGGGGCGTGCGCAGCCGGATACCAGCCAGCCGGGGTTCGACTGGACGGGCTTCCTGTTGTTGTGCGTGTTTCTCGCGAGCCTCCTGAGCGCACTGTCGAACGGGCAGCGCCTCGGCTGGGCTTCCGGCAATATCCTGGGTGAATTCGCACTCGCCGTTGCCGCCGTGCTCGCTTTCGCCTGGTGGGAGCGCCGCGCCACGGCACCCATGCTCGACCTTGCCTTGTTCACCAACCTGCCGTTCGCCTCGGCGATGCTCATCAGCTTCATCATGGGCGCCGGCCTGTTCGGATCCGTTTACCTGCTGCCGCTGTTCGTGCAGACGGTCCAGGGATTGACCCCCACGCTCTCAGGGCTCCTGCTCATGCCCGCGGGGTTCGTGCTCGTGCTCGTGTTTCCGCTGGCCGGAAGGCTGTCCGACCGCGTGTCTCCGGGGTTGCTCATTGCCACGGGCCTCGTCCTGTTCGCCTGGTCGTCGTGGCTGACGGCACAGGTGGATGTGAACACCGGCTTCTGGCACCTCGCCGGCTGGACGGTCATCACGCGCATCGGTCTCGGGTTCCTGTTTCCGGCGTTGAACGCGGGGTCGCTGCGCGTGCTGCCTGACCGGCTCATGGCGCAGGGGTCCGGCGCCATCAACTTCACGCGCCAGCTGGGAGGGGCATTCGGCGTCAACCTGCTGGCCGTGATCCTCGCACGGCGTACCGCCCTGCACGCGCAGGCGCTTACCGCAACGCAGACGCCGGACAACCCAACGACCGTGGCGCTGCTTGGACACGTCGCGGACATGATCGCCGCCGCGGGCCTGCCGCAGCCAGAACAGCTACCCGCGGCGCTGCTCTACCTCGGCCGCTCTGTTTACCTGCAGGCCAATACCCTCGCCTACCGTGACGGGTTCCTCATCACCGCGGTGGTGTTCGCTGTCGCGTTGCTGCCGACGTGGGTGCTTTACCGCGCGCCGCGGACGCCGGCTGGCACGCAACTTGCTGCCCCTCCAGGGCAGCCGGCGGTCGAGTCGGCGTGACCGGGAGGCGAAAAGCCCGTGACCCTCGGGCGCAAGGCAGGGATTATCGTGGCGGTCATCGCCGTGGCGGCGATCGCGGTCCGCGCGGCGCTTCCGGTCGTCGTTCTCCGGTACGTTAACGACCGGCTTTCCGAGATGGGGGCATACCGGGGCCACGTCGCCGACGTCGACCTGGCCGTAATCCGGGGCGCCTACGAGCTGCACGACGTGACGATCGTCAAGCCCGCTTCCGGTGCCGGGCAGCCATTCCTGGCCGTGCCCCACGTGGACATCTCCATCAGGTGGTCCGAGCTGCTCGACGGGCAGCTCGTCGGCGAAATTCAGATGCGCAATCCCGTCCTCAACATGGTGCAGGGCGAACGTGCAAAAGAGACGCAGCTCGGCACCGGCGTCGACTGGGCGGACCAGGTCGCGAAGCTGTTCCCGTTTCGCTTCAACCGGGTGGAAGCGATGGGCGGCACCGCGACGTTTCGCGCTCCCGGGATCGAGCAGCACGAATCGTTGACCCTGCACAAGGTCGACGCGCTGCTCAGCAACCTGACCAACGTGGAGAAGAAGAACGATCCGGCGTTCGCGGGCTTCGAGCTCCGGGCAACCCTCGGGCAGGACGCGCCGGTCAAGGTCAGCGGCGAGGCCAACCCGCTGTCGGAACAGCCCACCTTCGACATTAATTTCTCCCTCGAAGGCGCCCGGCTGGTAGAGGTAAATCCATGGCTCAGGGAGTTCCTGAACGTGGATGCGGAAGCCGGCGTGTTCTCGATGTACGCGGAACTCGCGGCCGCCGACGGGCGCTTCGAGGGCTACATCAAGCCGATTCTCGAGCATGCCGAGATTTTCAGGCTGGGCGAGCCGTCCAGCGGGGTCCTGCAAAAGGCCTGGGAAGCGATCGTCGACGCCGTCAGCGAAATCGTCGAGGCGGACGAAGAGCAGGTGGCGACCCAAATTCCCTTCGCCGGCGAAATCGAGAACCCGGAGGCAGGGTTGCTGGCCGCCGCCGTGAACCTGCTGCGAAACGCGTTCGTCGCGGCGTTCACCCACTCCCTGGAGGGCACGGTGACCCTGGAGGACGTGGAATCGGAGAAGGCGGAGTGACGCCGTGCTCCGGCACGTTGGCGGCCCCGCCCCGACCCCTGTAGGAGCCCGCCATGCGGGCGACCCCTGATCACAACACGGCGCGACGGCGCGCCGGGAAGAGCAACGACCAGGTGCATGCTATTCTCGGTAAAGCTCGCGGCGGCCTGCCGCGCCGTGCGCCGGACGACCAGAACAAGAACGAGGCTCACGTAGCCCGGCTCCACACCTCGATTGGGGGGATCACATGAACAGGATGATTACCATGCCGGTAACAGCGTGCTGCCTGGCGCTGTTCCTTGCGGCCTGCGAGGACGAACCTGCGCAACTCTTTGAACCGGCAATCAGCTCGATTGCCGTCCAGAACGCGCTGCACCGGGAGCAGGCGACGGTCGACGTCGTCCTCAGCAATCCCGGCGGCGCCAACCTGCGGGTGAAGGACGTCACCATGGCCTTCCGGCCCGCCGGCGACGCGTCCGGCGCCTTCCTTCCGGGGGAGGAAATTGCGCTCGAAGCTTCGGGGACCGCTTACTCGGGCCAGCTCCCGCCCCTGAGCATCGGCAACTACGACCTGCGGGTTACCGCGGTGTTCGGGCCGAGGCCCGATGTCGACGATCCGGCGCCCATGGGGCCGGATACGATCAAGATGGCAACGCAGGGCTTCTCCGTGGCCCCGGGCGGCGCCGCATGCTTCACCTTCGCCACGCCGGAGGAAGTCGGTCAATGGACGCACGGCGGCTTCATCGACAACAGCAGCGGCGAGCAGACCTGCGAGGGCGGCGTCGTGTTTACCGCGGCCGGCGGCGGGTCCGCCTCCGTTCCGGTGTCGTCGGCCTGCGTCAATCCCGAGGGCGAGGACTTTTACCGCTTCGACCTTGTGTCGCCGGATATCTCCGCGAGCGCCGACTGGCAGCCTGCAAACATGTCCGGCGTATTCGTGTCGGCGGCCGCCGTACCCGCCAGCCGTATCCAGGCGATCGTAGGCACCGATGCCGACCGTACGTTCGCAACCGTGGACGAAGCGGGTGAATTCGCCTTCGCCGAAATCGATGCCGGAGCGGCTTTTCAGCAGGTTGAACTGGCCTTCGGCGAGCTGCCCGCGGACGAGG
>CAZSKQ010000025.1:5891-16944 GCA_964607425.1 uncultured Woeseiaceae bacterium | reverse complement strand
GCGCGGCCAGGTCGGGTACGCAGCGTCCGTGGGCTCCGTATCCGCCCCGGCCTGTGCAAGAAAGCGCCGTTCGAGCTCCGCCGGCGCCAGCGGCTTCGACAGCAGATAGCCCTGCACCTCGTGGCAGCCGCGCGCACGCAGCCACTCGAGCTGGCCTGTGCGCTCGACGCCTTCCGCCGTCACGGTGAGATCGAGGCTGCCCGCAAGCGACAGGATCGCTTTCGCGATCGCGGCGTCGCTCGCGGAGCGGTCGATGTCACGCACGAAGGCCTTGTCGATCTTGATGCGGTCGGGCGGGAAGTGCGTGAGGTAGGCGAGCGAGGAATAGCCGGTGCCGAAGTCGTCCAGCGCGATCCGGCAGCCGAGCTGGCGGAAGCGTCGGAGGACGTTCTGCACCGCCTGCGAATCGTTCACCAGCAGCGTTTCGGTGATCTCGATCTCGATAAGCGAAGTCGGCACGCCCGCCGCCGCGGCTTCCGTTTCGATCAGGCGGGCCGGATCGCCGTGCAGCAGCTCCTTGCCGGAGCAGTTGATGGCCACCGGCACTCGCCAGCCGCGATCCAGCCATATCCGCAACTGGCGGCAGGCAGCGCGCACCACCCATTGGCCCATGTCGATGATCAGGCCGCTGTCCTCGGCGATCTCCACGAAGCGGGACGGCGGAATCTCGCCGAATTCCTTGTCGCGCCAGCGCAGCAGCGCTTCCACGCCGACCAGCCGGTTGTCGCTGAGTCTGAACTTGGGCTGGAACACCAGCGTGAGCAGGTCGTCGTGCACGGCGTGGCGCAGCCTTGCCTCCAGCTCCAGCCAGTCGCGCAGGCGCCTGCTCATGGCGGGAGTGTAGAGGGCGATCGGCCCGGCGGCGCCGGACTTCGACTGGTACATCGCGGTATCCGCGTGCTTGAGCACCGTCGCCACATCGCCGCCGTCGTCCGGGTAGACGGCGATCCCGATGCTCGGCGCCGAGTAGAACTCGAGTGACTCGTACGCGATCGGTTCCTCGAATGCTTCATTGCAGGCGGCCGCGATGCGCATGCCGATCTCGCGCGCGCCCGCATGCTGCACCGCGATGACGAACTCGTCGCCGCCGAAGCGCGCGACCACGATGCCCGGATGCTCCGCGGCAAAGCCCGCAAGCGTGCGCGTGAGCCGGTTGGCGAAGATACGCAGCACCTCGTCGCCGACGGCATGGCCGAACGTGTCGTTCACGCGCTTGAAGCTGTTCAGGTCGAGATAGACGACGGCGACGGATTCCTGCCGGCGTGCCGCGCTCTCGAACAACGCGCCCGTCAGGTCGATGCAGCGCTGCCGGTTCGGCAGCCCCGTCAGGGTGTCGTAGTACGCGAGCCGCTCGATGTGCTCGGCCGCGGCGGCATTGCGCAGGATGTATTCCAGGCGGCGCGGCAGCAGGGCCCAGTTGACCGGCTTCGATATGAAATCGGTCGCGCCGGCTTCGAAGGCGCAGCGGATCGCGTCGGAATCCTGGTGCCCCGTCACCATCACGATCGGCACGCTCCGGAAGCGCTGGTCGGCGCGCAGGCGCCGGCACACTTCGTTGCCGTCGAGGCCCGGCATGTCCACGTCGAGCAGGACGATGGCCACGTCGTTCCCGAGGGCCGCCTCCAGTGCCTCGGCCCCGTCGGCGAACGCGAGGCTCTCGAGACCGACCGCGGCGACGCTTTCGCCGAGCAGGACGCGCCCGAGGTCCTCGTCGTCGGCGATGATCGCGAGCCGGCCGTTCGGAGTTCCGGCGCTCATGCGGTGGCCCTCAGGTGCTCGCCTTGCAGCGTCTCGAGAAGGGGCGCGTGCGCGGCCCGCAGCTCGCGGCCGAGCTCGCGGGCAAGCACGCGCTCCCCGGCGAGGCAGTGCCGCTCCAGTTTCCTGACCTGCTGCGAGTACGCGAGCGCGCCCACGTTCGCGGCGGCGGATGCCATCTTGTGGCACACGGCGGCCGCGGTGGCCAGGTCGTCTTTTGCGATCGCCGCCTCGAGCTCCGAGAGCGACTGTGCCGAGCTCGTCCGGAACAGTTCGACGAGCTTCGAGTACAGGTCGACCTGCCGGCCCGCCGGGAGCTGGCGCAATACCGTTACGGCGTGCGCGTCGACGCTCGCGAGCGTTGCGGGCCCGGCGTGCCCTCCGCCTGTAGCCTCCGCGGTGTCTTGCGCGCCGGTGGCCGGAGTGTCGTCGCCCGGCTGCAGCCAGCGCCGCAGGAGGCTTGCGCAATCGTCGAGCGTGTACGGCTTGCTCAGGATGTCGTCGATATCGGCGGCAAGGCATTTCTCGTGATAATGCGCCCCGTCGTGGGCCGTGAGCGCGACGATCGGCACGCGCGGCTGCCGCTCGCCCGTGGTGCGGCGCTGCTGCTCGCGGATGAGGCGCGCCGCGGCAAACCCGTCCATTCCCGGCATGTTCAGGTCCATCATGATCAGGTCGAAGTGCACCGCCGCGGCCCGGGCAACGGCCTCCGTGCCGCTCTTGACCCACACCGACGTGCAGCCGAGCGCCGCCAGGTAACCTTCCGCCACCGCGGCGTTGACCGGCTCGTCCTCGACCAGCAGCACGTGACCGCTCAAGGCCGCGTGAGTCTCCCCGGCCGCGGGCCTCGCGTCCTTCGCGACGGGCACGTTCAGCGCGGCGGCAAGCGCTTCGTACAGGGCCATCCGGTGAACCGGCTTGAGCACGATGCGTTCGCCGGGCAGCCGCGCCGGCAGTTGCCGCGCATCCGCCTCGGCACCGGTGGCGATCACCACGAGCGGGGTTCGCGAAGCGCCGAGCAGCGCGTCCAGGGTACCCGGGTGGCTGCCGGCGTCGACCACGACCACGTCGGCGCCATCCGCCTGCGCGTCTTCGGCAACCACCGTGAGGCCGAGCAGCGACGCCTGCCGCGCCAGCGATTCCGCGAGCGAGCGGCGGCGCGACAGGATGCGCACCGACCCGGCGAGGCGCGCGGCGGTCTCCCCGGTTGCCACGCCGAGCTTCAGCGGCAGCGACAGGCTGAACGAGGAGCCGATCTGCGGCTGGCTCTCGACGGTAAGCCGGCCTCCCATTACCTCGGCCAGCTCCCGGCAGATCGCGAGCCCGAGCCCGGTGCCGCCGAAATGGCGCGTGGTGCTCTCGTCGCCCTGCACGAAAGGCTCGAAGATCCGGCCAACCGCCGCGGCGTCCATGCCTATGCCCGTGTCCTTGACGGTCAGCAGGACGCTCGCGGTATCCGCCTCGACGGCAACGATGTCCGCCTTGACGGCGACCTCGCCCTGCTCCGTGAACTTCACCGCGTTCCCGACCAGGTTCATCAGTACCTGGCGCACACGCAGCGGATCGCCGAGCAGCGCGCGCTCAATGCGTGCGGGCGGACAGACGACGAGCTCTATGCCTTTCGCCTCGGCCGCGCCCGCGAACAGGCTCGTGCATTCCTCGAGCACCTGCCCGAGATCTATCGGCAGCGCTTCGAGGCTCACCTTGCCCGCGCGAATCTTCGACAGGTCCAGCAGGTCGTTGACGATCTGCAGCAGGACCTGTGCCGACGAGCGGATCGTCTTCGTGAGATGCGACTGCGCCGGCGACAGCGCGGTGCGGGACAAGAGCTCCGTCATGCCGACCACGCCGTTCATCGGCGTGCGCAGCTCGTGGCTCATGCGGTCCAGGAAGTTGGTCTTCGCCTGCGCGGCCTCGGCGAGCTGCTGGTTGCTGATCCGGAGCTCGCGCGTGCGCAGCTGCACTTCCGCCTCCAGGCGCTCGCGCGCGCGGACGACCTCGCGGAACTTTTCCCGGTGCCGGTGAATTCGATGGGCAATCAACCCGAGCAGGACGAGGGCGTAGACCACATACGCGAACGGCGAGGCCCAGGGCGCGGGATCGCGGTGGATCGTCAGCCGCAACGGCGTCTTGCTCCATACGGCATCCGAGTTCGCGGCGCGCACCTCGAGCACGTGATTGCCGGGATCGAGGTTGGTCAGCGTAATGCGGCGCTCCGTGCCGAGATCGATCCAGTCATCGGTAATGCCCGACACACGATAGGCGAGCCGGTTGTGTGCCGGCGAGGTGAAATCCAGGACGCCGAATCCGAGCGAGACGATGCTGCCGCGATAGTCGAGGTCAACGCGGTCGCGCAGCCAGAAGGGTGTTTCGCTCTCGACCGGCACGCCCAGCACTTCGACGTTCATCAGCGCGAGGCGCGGTGCCTGCCGATTCTCCGACAGCGCCGCCGGGTCGAAAATATTGAAACCGCCCGGCCCGCCGAAAGCCAGGCTTCCGTTACGCAGCCGGAAGTACGCTCCGAACGCGAACTCCTCGCCTTGCAGGCCGTGCTCGCGATGGTAGGACTGGATGTCGCCGGTCGCGGGATCGAGGCGCATCAGGCCGTTGTTGCCGCTCAGCCAGAGCCGCCCGGTGCCGTCGGGCACCACGCCGTAGAGCGTGTCGCTCGAAAGCCCGTCCTCGCGCGAGAAGACCTGGACATCGAGCACCTCCGGCGCCGCCGCGGGATCGTCGATGCGGGCGAGCCCGCCGCCGCCGGTCGCCACCCAGACGTCCTCGTTGCTGTCGACCGCGAGTGCGTACACCGTGTTGGATGGCAAGGTCGAGGGATCGGCCGGATCGTTGCGGAATACCTGCAACACCGTCCCGTCGGCGCTTGCGAGATTGAGGCCTTCGCCCTCCGTTCCCAGCCAGAAGTTGCCGCGCGCGTCCTCGGCGATCGCCGTGACAATAGGGGCACTCACCGCACCCGGGGTGCTGCCGAAGGGAAGCTGGCGAACGGTGCGCGTCGCAGGGTCCAGGATATTGGCGCCGCCGCCGAAGGTGCCGATCCAGAGCGCACCGCTGCTCGACTCGAGAATCGCCATGATGCCGGCGGCGCTGAGCGAGTGCGAATCGCCGCGCTGCACCGGAATCGATTCGATGCGGCCGTCCGGCGTGAGCACCTTGAGTCCGCTGCCCATCGTGCCGATCCACAGGGCGCCGTGACGGTCCAGCCGGAGCGCCGTCACGCGCTCGTCGCCCAGGGCGTTCTCCCGGCCGACGATCGCGTCGAGCCCGGTGGCGGTACCGGTCGCCGGATCGAAGCGCGCGAGCCCGTTGAGCGAGGCGATCCACACCTGCTGGCCGGGTGCATCCGCAAACGCGAAGACGGGCTGGTTCTCGAGCCATGCCGGGCGATAACCGCCGAGCTGCCAGCTACGCGGATTCCAGCGGCTCACGCCGCCGCTGCGCGTGCCGATCCAGACCAGGCCGGCCGGGTCCTGGTACAACGACATCACGAACGAATCGCGCAGCGACGCGCTGTCGTTCGGGTCGCGGCGGTAATGGGTGAACGTGCCCGTGGCACGGTCGAGGAGATCGAGTCCGTTCGCGGTGCCGGCCCACAGGCGGCCCGAGCGATCCTCGAGCAGGTCCCGCACGTCGTCGCCGGCGAGCGATGCCGGATCGTCCGGGTCGTGGCGAAAGGTCTCGAGGACGCGGCCGCTGCGGTCGATGTGCAGGAGCCCCGACTCGTGCGTCGCGATCCAGAGCGTGCCGTCGTGAGCCTCGAGCACGCGCAGGATCTTCCTGCCGTTCAACGCGCCCGGGCCGACCCGCTCGAGTGTTCGCGTGCCCGCATGCCATCGATTCAGGCCCAGGTGGGTGCCGATCCAGACATTGCCGGCATGATCCAGCGTGAACGTGGAAACGCGATCGCTGGCGAGCGAGGCGGGATCGTCCGGGTCGTGACGGAAGTGCTCGATGCGGCCCGAGGCCGGGTCGAGCACGTCAACGCCCGCATCGTACGTGCCTATCCAAACGAAGCCGCGCCCGTCGATGAGCACGGTGCGGACCCGGTTGCTGGCGATCGAGCCCGAGTCGTTCGCAGCGTGCCTGTAGCTGGTAAAGCTGTCCGTTCGCCTGTCCCATTTCGCGATGCCGTCGCCGTCCAGCGCGATCCAGAGGTTGCCGTGACGATCTTCGACCACCTCCCAGACCCAGTTGCCGGGCAGGGAACCGCTTTCCGTCCGGGAGTGGGCGTAGCGATAGGGCTCGCGGCCGTCGTAGCGCACGAGCCCGCTTTCGGTGCCCAGCCAGACGAAGCCCTGCGAGTCCTGCAGGGTCGTCATGACGGTCGCCTGCGGCAACCCGTCCTCGGTGGTGAGATGCTCGAGGAAAAGCGGCGGGGCATCGGCCGCCGCGATTGCCGGCGCCCACAGGAGCCACAGGAGGCCGAGCGCCAGCGAGCCTTCGAGGCTACCCCGGTGCAAGCGCCGGCAAAAGTTCGATTGTCGGGTCGAGATCACGCGTTCCGTTCCCCAAGTGCCGGCTGCGGCGCGTTGATGGTCATCGGGAATCCGGAAAGCGCCGCTCCCGCACGAGAGCGGCGCCACATTCCGGTTACTCGTTCGGCACCCAGGACGCGATCGAGGCGGGCTTGGCCGGCGACATTTCTTCCGGCGGCTCACCCCACCACGGCTGCGCCAGGCTCCAGGTATAGCCGAGGCTCCAGGTGTAGCCGTTCGCCCAGGTGAAGTGCAGGCTCCAGGTATAGCCGCGGCTCCAGGTGTAATCGAGGCTCCAGGTATAACCCTGGCTCCACGTGTAGCCCTCGTTCCAGGGATAACCGAGCGACCAGGTGTAGCCGTCGGCATCGAGCTTCTTGCCCCACCACCAGCTATCCATGTCCATAATGTAGTAACGGCCGCGCCAGTCCTGGTTCGCGGGTCCGCCGAAATGGGCCTTGCCCGCGAGGTCCGCGTCGATATCGAGGCCGACGTTGGCGCAGTCGGTGGCCGGGCTGTTGAGAGCGGAGACGGCGTTGATGAGCCCCGCACCCTGCTGGAACACGCTGTATGCGAGCCTGCCGTTGTCTGTCACCGCCGGCCGCGAGGACGCCATCAGGCGGCACTTGACGGCATCGGGCGTGAGCCACGGCTCTTTCTGCAGCATCAGCGCGACCACGCCCGAGGTCACCGCGGCTGCCTGCGACGTGCCGGACATCACGAAGAGCTGCTGCGCGACGTTCATCGAGTCCGGGTCGATGTTGGCGAGAAAGCTGCTGCTCGACATCGACGCCGCCATGTGGCCGCCGGGAGCGACGAGCTCCGGCTTGACGAAGCCTTCGTAAGTCGGGCCCGCCGAGGAGAAGGATGCGAGGCGATCGTCCTCGACGTCGTAGGGCGTGTAGTTGTCCGTGAGCGCGCCCACGGTGATGACGTACGGCACGTTGCCCGGCACGTCGATGGTCATCGGCTCCGGGCCGTCGTTGCCGGCCGCCGTTACCACGACGATGCCCGCGCGCCACGCGGCCATCACCGCCTGGTTCAGCGGATCGTCCCAGTAGTAGGACTGCGGCTCGGCGCCGAACGAAAGGTTCAGCACCCGGATGTCGTACCGGTCCCGGTTCGCGACGATCCAGTTGATGCCGGCGATGACGTCGGCGTAGCGTCCGGCACCTTCGTCGTTGAACGCGCGCACGACGACCAGGTTGGCCTGTGGCGCGATGCCGTGGTAGTCGCCGGAGAGGGCCTGCGCCCCGCTTGCCATGATGGACGTCAGGTGCGTGCCGTGGCCGTACGGATCCCCCGTTACCGGGCCTGAACCGCCGTTCGTCACGTCGACGGAGGCAAGCACGCGGCTGCCGTAGAACTGGGTGGTGTCCTTCCAGAGTCCCGTGTCGAGCACCGCGATCGTGACGCCGCGGCCGGTGATGCCGGCCCGGTGGAGCGTATCCGCGCCAACCAGGCCCGGGTAGCTGGTCTCATACAGCAACGGCAGCCCGAGGATGCCCGTGCCGTCTTCGAGAACCGGCAGGGAGCTGGTGAGGTCGACGACCGGCGAGGTGACCGTGCTCAGAAGGGGAATGGTCGTGACGGTCGAAACGACGGGCGCCGCAACGTCCTGCACGGTCTCGACCAGCGGCGTTTCCGCGAGCGTCGAGTTGAGTCCGTTCACCACGCCTTCCAGCAGGCCGCCCAGCCCGCTTCCCGTGTCCTCCCGCGCATCGTCGTCATCTTCCTCGTCGTCTTCGTCGTCGTCCGAGCCGCCGAACAAAAAGTCGAGCCACCCGCGCGTGCGCACCGGGCGATCCTCGTAGACGCGAACGCTGGCATCCGCGCGCAGGAGGACGAGCTGCGACTCGGTGAGGCGGGCGGAGACGGCATTGATGATCGCGAGCTCCCGTTCGGCTTCGGCGCCGACGCCGAGCACCTGCGCGCGCGCGGCATCCAGCGTCGCGCCCTGCACGATGTAAGCGGCCGGCGCTTCGGGCCGGGCCGCCGCGGCGGTGGCCGCGGCTGTCGTCACAGCGATCGAGATCAACAGCAGGGCCGGCAATCGAGATGCGAATAGCAGACGTTCCATGTTCTTTTTGCCCCCGGGTGTTGCAGCCGCCAACGCGGCGACCGGCAGGGAGTGGCTGTATGCGCATCTCACTACACGCGGTCCCGGACGGCCCGGGCACGGCCGACACTCGCCGCGCGCGTTTTGTGACGCAGTTCGCATAACGGGCCGGTCAAATCGCATGACGGGCGGGGCTGAAACCCACGGTTTACGGGCTTTCTAGGCGGATTGTGCCGCGGGCGGCTCCGAATCCGCGCCGCCGTAGAGATCACCGAGGCCGTAGGTGCACCCGAGCTCCAGGAGCGCGTCCCGCTGGGCCTCGTCGTCGACGCCCGTGGCGATCGGCGTGAGCGAAAGCGCCCTGGCCATCGCGATACCGGCGTGGCACACCTTGCGGGCGACGGCATCGCTGCGCAGTGCTTCCACCCACGCGCGGTCGAGCTGCAGGCCCCATACCGGGGCCCGCGCAAGTGCCGCGAGGGAACCCGCATCGCGGCCCACCTCGTCGACCACGAACTGCACGCCCACGTGGTGCAGCGCCTGGAAGTCGGCGCTGTTTCGGACCACGAAGACCTGTTCCGCGACCCGCAGCTCGACCCGTTCGGGCGGGATTGCCGCGTCGGCCAGCACGCCCTCCAGGTCCGCCGCGAAATCTTCGTGCAGCAGGTGATCGCGCAAGGGACCGAGCGACACGCGCACGTCCGCTTCGGCTTGCGCGCCGAGGGCCTCGAAGTCCTGCGGCAGCTGCGCGAGGATGCTGCGGGACAGGCTGATCGCGAGCCCCGTTGCCCGCGCCACGCGCAAAAACTCCATCGGCCGAATCTCGCCGCGCAGGGGATGGTGCCAGCGGGCGTAGCCGACCCAGGCGACCCGCCGGCCGGTTTGCAGGTCGTGCCGGGCGGCGTAGCGGAGCCGGATCGAGCGGCTCGCGATGGCTTCGCGCAGCTCGTTCGCGATATCGATACGCGCGAGCGACCGCAGCTGCATCGTATCGCTGAAGAAGTAAACATCGCGGGAGCAGGCACGCCGCGCTTCCGCGGCGGCCGCGCGCGCGTGGTCGAGCAGGACGCGCGGGGCCGAGGCGTCCAGCCCGAGGACGCTCACACCCGCGTAGGGCGTAAGGCGAAATTCCGCGTCCGCGACGCCGATGGGTTCGCGCAGGCTGGCGCAGATACCCGCGACCCGCGCCTCGATGGCATCGCGGTCGGCGCTGTTCACGACGACGGCGAGGAGGTTTTCACCGAGCTGTCCGAGATAGCAGCCGGGTGAACTGCCGTCAGGCGCGCCGGCGTGCTCGACAAGCCGTGCAAGGGCCGTCGTCATGATCTGTTCCGAGACGCTCGTCGTGATGATCCGCGCGATATCGGCGATCTCCTCGATGTAGAGCACGGCGACCGCGATCGGCTGCTCGCGCAGCGCCGCGATGGAGATCGATTCCTTGAAGCGGCGCAAAAAGCCGCGGCGATCGAGCTGCAGCTGCCGATGCTCGCCCGTCCAGTCGACGCCGTCGCCGAGCGCGGGCCGTATGACGCACAGCGCCCGATCCGGGCTTTGCGGGCTGACGCGGATCTCGTAGCGCTTGTCGCTTTGGCGGAAGCGCGCTTCCACCGCCGCGCGATCGGCGATCGCCTTGCGAGCGAGCTGGCGCAGGAGAGCGGCGGTCGAGTGGGACCAGGACGGCACGAAGTCGCCTCCGGCCCCGGCCCCGCGCCGGCCGAGCTCGGATACCGCTCTGCCGCCGGCATGTGCCACGGGGGTCCCGTCGCGCTTGACGAGCAGCACGAGGTCGGGCAGCGAGTCGATGAGGTCGCGGGCCGGCATCCGGGCACTGTACCGGGAAGGGCCGGACGCGGCGCCGACGCAGGTCACGCGGTGAGCCCGTGAAACCGGCGCCGCCGCCGGTTTACGCCGCACGGCGAGGCTGGTATTAATGGGAAAGAAGAACCAGTGTTCCTGCCCCGCAAATCAATGCACTATTTCGCTGCGTCTTTTCGCGACCGAAATAGCACATTTATTCACGGGACAGGACACCAGAACCGTGGGAGGGGATCGGATGGTCACCGGAACACGCAAGCGCCGGGGCCTGCCGCGCGGCCCGGCCGGATTGGTCTTTATCGCCGCATGTGCCGCCACGGCGGCGCCCCAGGTGAGCCTCGCCGACATCCCGCCACCGCCTTCCAGTTTTACCCGCAAACCGCCGCTCGAGCCGCGGGAGGACATGACCGAGGACCTGCGCGCGCAGGTGGACACGATCGTGGTGGTCGCCACGCGCAGCCGCGCCGACGAAGCCGTCTCGGGCAGCTACGAGAAGGACACGTTCGGGTGGCTGGGCGGCGCCGCGGGCGGCTACGAGGTCGGCCAGATCAGGAAAGAGGTCGGGCCCGTGCCGGTGTTGTACCGCATTCCGGGCACGGCCATTCCCGGAGCGATCATCGGCGCCCTGTTCGGCGGCGTGCAGAAGGAAGTGCAGGAGCTGCGCGATGCCATGACCGAGGAGCTCGTCGACGCGAAGAGCACGCCGCTCAGCGATGACGGGCTGGCGATGGACGTCTACTCGCGGCTGCGGCGGGTGCTCGCATCGGACTCCAGGATCGTCGCGCCGACGACGCCGATCCCCGAGGACACCGACGCGTTGCTGCACGTGAAGTTCGCCGGCGTATCGATCGACGTGCAAGGCGGGGACGCCGTCATCACGACGACCGCGGCCGCCGAGCTGCGCCGCGTCAGCGATGGCCGGGAGCTTTATCGC
>CAZSKQ010000025.1:1554-5791 GCA_964607425.1 uncultured Woeseiaceae bacterium | reverse complement strand
TTATCGCTGGTCCGTTCGTCCGTCCTGGCGCATTGGCGATACCGTTCGCTACGGCCGCTGGATGCGTTTGCCGCCCCCCCTGGAGGGTGCCGACGACGGCGAGAAAGAAGCAGAACAGGAGGAGCAGCCCCCGCCGAACGGGCTGAGGGGGCGTGCGGCGTCGGAGGCGCCGGCGTATACGCAGGACTTCCCGTTATTGACGCTAGCCTGCGGCCGCCGCTAGCGCCGAACGCCAGGCACCGGAGCGGCCATCGAGGCTTACTGGAGCTGCCACCGCACGTCGATGAAAACCGAACGCGGAATCCTGCTGCGGGTGTCGATGCTCCCATACTCCCCGTGATCGGCGTCGAGCAGGTTCTGTGCTGTGAGCGACAGCTCGAGATTCGGTTGCAGGCGCCAGCCGAATCGCACATCGACAGCCGTGTAGGCGGGCACATCGGGGCTGAACAGCGCGGCAACGTGACGGACGGCGATGTCGAGGTCCCGATTTTCCGCAACCGTCAGGGCCGAGCGAAGCTGCCAGGTATTCGCCGGTGTCTTGCCCGCGGAGCTCGTGGCCGTGCTGTCGTTGCTGCCGGGCTTCAGGCGCATGCGGTCCCGCATTGCCGTGTAACCGGCGGAGAGGCGCCATTCGGGCAATGCCTGCCAGCTCCCCCACATCTCGATACCGGTCGTGGTGCCTTCCATTTTGTTGGCAAAGAAGATGAACGTCCCGCTGGACGCTATCTCCGTCGTGCGCAGGTGATCGAAGTCGCTATGGAAAGCCGTCACCGAGAACGACAGGTCGGGCGTCGGCTGCCCCCGGTATCCCAGCTCGGCGACTTTGGCCACCTCGGAACGTATCTCCGGACCCCCATCGAGGAGGAACGGAGGAGAACGCGGAATGTGGGAGTCCGCGTCCAGGCGGGACGGCCCCCGGACCGTACGCGAAACCGCGGTCCATAACAGGTGGTCCGGTGCCGGCTTCCATGCGAGTCTCGCATTGGGCAGGAATTCGGTTCCGGTATAAGGATTGCGCTCGATGCGCGCCCCAAGTGTCAGCCGCAGATCGCCGCGAAAGCTCATCTCGTCCTGCGCGAACAGGCTGCTCCAGTCCTGGTGCACATCCTCGGGCAGGAACGCGAAAACGGGGCTGGTGTTTTTTGTCCGGTCCCGGCCATAGCGGTAACTCGCGCCCCACGTCAGCGCATGCCTGCCGATCGGGGCGAGCGAATGCTGGAACTGCAGGTCGAAGGTGTCGAGCGTATCGTCCAGGGTCGGCGGGATCGTGCGCACCGTCCGGTCGTAATAGGCCTGCAGGCTGAGCCTCGCGCCATCGTCGAGAGGGTGCTCCCAGCGGCCGGTCAGGTTGACTCCTGACGTCTCGACCGTCCCGAGTTCGAGGTTCGTGCCGGAGACGGAGATCGCGCCGGGTTCGGGCTGGCCGAAGCGGCCCCGGTAGGCGTTGCCCTGCAGCATGAACTGCTCCCCCGAGCGTTCCCAGTCGGCGCGAAACCCAATCTGGCTCCGGTGCCAGTCATCGTCGACGGCACTCCCGTCGGCTTTGAACAGGTGGTCATACGCCGAATATTTTCCGTACACCCGATAGCTGCCGCCTGTGGCGGCCGCACCGTAGCGGAATGAGGCACCGGTGTTGAAATTGCCCGCATGGGCTGCCACCAGGGTGCCCCCGGTATCCTGCGCAGACCGGGTGATGACGTTGATCACGCCATTCACCGCGTTGATGCCCCACAGCGTGCCGCCCGGCCCGCTGATGACCTCGATCCGCTCGACGTCTTCCAGCATCACGTCCTGCACGTCCCAGAACACCCCGGAAAAGAGCGGCGAGTAAACCGAACGCCCGTCGATCAGCACGAGCAACTTGTTGGGCGCACTGGTGGTGCTGCCATTCAGTCCACGAGCGGTGACCGAGTAGCCGCTGCCGTGTACTCGAGCGACGTGCAGGTTCGGCGCCAGCCGCAGTGCTTCGGCGAGGCTCGTGACGCCCGAACGGCGGATGTCTTCAGCCGTAATGACGAACACCGAGGCCGCCGCATCCGCGAGGCTCTCCGGTTTTTTCGAGACCGAGGTCACCTTGATGTTGCCGAGTTCTTCCAGCGTCATGTCGGCAAAGTCGATAATTTCCGCCGCCATCGCATTGGCGGCAAACGCCAGGACGAGAAGCGGTGCAAAACACAAGGCGGTCCAGCCGGCTGATTGCACGAGTTCCTTCTTCTGCTTCAACAGATTCGAATCCTGTTTGGAGGGTGGCGCAGTGGATACTATTTGCCTCATGCCTCCACGTGAAGCCTTTTCCGCCCATTTCTGGAAAATAGCAGTGATACCTGCGTCACAATCTGCGGCAAATACTGACGAAGTGCACCGATAAAGGGACTCGCAGTCCGCCGGCATCGCGTCACACTGGCGTATCGCCAACGAGCGGGGGTTGCAACATGGACGGAAGACGCTTCCACGCCGTCCTGGTGTGTTTCTGCTGCGCGTGGCTGTCGCTGGCCTGCCTGGCCGGCGAACAGGCGCCGCCGTTGATTCTCGCCAATGTCTATGACGCCGGCACAGACATCGACGTTTCGGATTACTGGGTGAGCGAGAAGCTCGACGGCGTCCGGGGCTATTGGGACGGCGAGAAGCTGCTGACACGGTCCGGCAACGTCATCCAGACGCCGGCCTGGTTCACGCGGAACTGGCCGGACGTACCCCTGGACGGCGAGCTCTGGGCGGGCCGCGGCCGGTTCGAACACGCGTCCTCCACGGTGCGCACGCAGACACCCGAGGACGACGCCTGGCGTCAGATGCAGTTCATGGTTTTCGACCTGCCGGCACAAGGTGGCACGTTTACTGAGCGCCTGGCCGTGCTACAAGCTGTCCTAGATGCAGCGGCAGTGCCGTGGTTGCAAGCCGTAGCCCAGTTCCGGGTGGCGGATCACGCAGAGCTTCGAGCGATGCTCGGCAACGTTGTCACTGAGGGCGGTGAAGGCCTGATGCTGCACCGCGGATCGTCCCTGTATCGCGCGGGCCGCACCGACGACTTGCTGAAGTACAAGCTCTACCAGGACGGGGAAGCCAGGGTCATCGGCCACCTTCCGGGGAACGGCAAGTACACGGGCATGCTCGGTGCGTTGCTCGTCGAACGGGTCGACGGTATGCAATTCCGGATCGGCACCGGCTTTACCGATGCGGAGCGCCGCGACCCTCCCCCCGTCGGTTGCTGGATTACTTATGCCTACAATGGCTTTACCGCTTCCGGCGTTCCGCGGTTTGCCCGCTTCGTGAGGATCAGGGACGATTTCGTTCCATCAGCGCCGGAATCGCAAGCACGGTAGTGGCGCGGTTGCCGTAGCTACGATCGCAAAGGAGAGGCATATGGCTCGATCCCGCAAGATTCACGCCCGGGATACATCGTTAGAGAACATTCGAATAACGAGCGCCTGAGCGAGGGTGGCGTGGGCGAAACGGACGATCGCCGACTATGCTCTGGAAGCCCCGTCGCGGGTGAAACCACTGTGGCCGGCTTCGCCCGTGGCGCGGGTCCCTACCGAAGCGCGCCGGCCCGCAAGCTGCCCGAACGCACCGGGCGGCGGGAAGCAAGCATGGGCAAATTACACGGTTATGGGGCCGCTCTCGGCGCGGTCGTTGGAGGGGCGCTGCTGGGGGCAGGTCCGGTGGCAGCGGACGACGACTTCGAGTTCGACGCGAGACTCTCCGGCGAGCAGGAAGTGGTGGTTGACGAGCAGGGTGCCTTCGTCCCGGGTGGGACCGGCAGCGATGCCTCGGGCGGCATCGAGACGGAGTTCAACAACGACTTCACGGGACTCCGGGTCAACCTGCGCGCCATGAACCTCGCGGGAACGTTCGCGGCCGCGCATTTCCACTGCGGGCGGCCGGGGGAGAACGGGCCCGTTGTGTTCGGACTGGTGAACCCGGGGCCGCTCGCGTTCGATGACGGACGGATCCGCGGCACGCTGACGAACGCCGACTATACGGGCGCCGACTGCGTCGAGGCGATCGGAAGGCCGGTTAACAACCTGGTCTCGCTTGCGTTTGCGATGCGGGATGGCCTGATCTATGCGAACGTCCACACGGACGCTTTCCCGGACGGCGAGATCCGCGGCCAGATGGTGGAAGACAGCGACGACGACGGCATCGACGACGACTTCGACGACGACGACGACTTCGACGACGACAACGACTTCGACGACGACAAGGTCAACTGACCCAAAAGCCGTTTAACGGGGACGGT
>CAZSKQ010000025.1:0-1454 GCA_964607425.1 uncultured Woeseiaceae bacterium | reverse complement strand
ACGACTTCGACGACGACAAGGTCAACTGACCCAAAAGCCGTTTAACGGGGACGGTTTTCAGCGCCCCCGCGGGCGACCACCTCGCCGTTGAGGTAAACCTCGACTATGCGGCGTGTGTTGGTGATATCGTCCAGCGGACTGGCCTCGAGCACGATGAAATCCGCGCGCTTGCCGGCTTCGATCGTGCCGGCGTCCGCGAGGCCTGCCAGCGCGGCGGCGTTACGCGTGGCGGCGACCAGTACCTCTGCCGGGGACATGCCCGCGGCCACCATGTCCTCCATTTCGACATGCGGCGCCCAGAAGCTCCCGTCGGTGCCGAGCGCAATTGTCACCCCTGCTTCGCTGAGGCGTGCCAGGTTGCGAGCCTGCACGGCAAAAGCGTCCCGGACTTCCGGGCGCTCGACGTTTCCGGCTTGCAGCTCGGTCCATTCCGCGGCGGTCATCGATTCTCGCAGCCAGCCGAAGTCGGTCGGCACCCCGCGCCTCGGAAGGTTCGGTACCAGCACCACCTCGGGCCGCTGACGGATCAGTTCGAGGAACTCGTCGTCGATGTCTATATCCCTGACGCTGTGCGCGAAGGCGTCTATACCGGCCCGCAGCAGCCCCTTGGCGTCCTCGAGCGCATAGATGTGCGCGATGGTCTTCAACCCGTGCGCGTGCGCCTCGTCGATGATGGCCCCGTACAAGGCAGGACTCAGCTTCTCGTACTTGCCCCGGCGGTCGTCGACCCAGATCTTGATGATGTCGACGTCGCGCGCAACTTCCGCCCGGACCGCCTGCCGCGCCTCCTCTTCGGACGTTACCCAGTGCGGCTCCTCGAAGTTCCCCGGCTCCGGCGCCGTGATGCCGCGCCCGGCGGAAAGGTAGCGCGCCGCACCGGGAATAATTTCGCCGCGCATTTCGAGTGGCGCACCGAGATCGTCCGCGCCGAGGCTGAAAGCGGCACCGATACCCAGTGAGGCTCGCCGGCGCAGGTCCTCGAGTACCGCCTCGCGCGTGGTCCCGAGATGCGTGTGTGCGTCGATGATGGCCGGCATGACGGTCTTTCCGCCCTGGTCTACGCGAACCGCGCCGTGCGGCACTGGCACCTCGGCGGCGGGGCCGACGGCGGTGACGCGGCCGTCTTCCACCACGAAGGCCGCGTTGTCGATCACCGTGCCATCGCCGACGATCAGTTGCGCGCCCGTGAACGCCGTGACCGTACGTGCCGTCGCGGCAGGCTGGTTTCCGGTTACGGAGCAGGCGCCTGACGCCAGCATCGACATCGCCGCCAGCACGGCCATTCTCGCTCGTCCCACGTGCCTGTAATTCATTTGTTGTTCCTTGTCGGCTTCTGGTTCTGTGCGGCAATCTCCCCAGCGGGATTCTACAGACCTCCAAATATTCCGAAATGCCCATCGCATAACGTGACCAACGCCCATCGCGCGCGGTGCGCGCTGCTACAGCGTTCTCTG
>CAZSKQ010000024.1:0-34237 GCA_964607425.1 uncultured Woeseiaceae bacterium | reverse complement strand
GTTTGGCCACGGCGCGTGCTGTCCTGATCAGGCTGTTGCCTCCTTTCACCGACAAAACGTGACACAAAGTGCCAACGCTGTCGCGGATGCACGACATCTGCATTAATAAACTCGCAGATCATTGAACGTCCAGCCAATCTGGGAAATAATGCGGCTGCATTTTTTCCACCAGAGGAACTGGAGTAATGATTAAGAACTTACTGAAGGTAAGCGCGATAGCGCTCGTGCTTGGCGTAGCGGGCGGCTGTGCCAGCCAGGCAGAACGGGACGCAGTCCAGTCGTCTGTTGAGCAGGCGGCACGTGACGCCGCGGAAGCCCTGTCTGCCGCCGAGGCCGCACGCGCCGCAGCGGACAGCGCCGCACAGGCTGCCAGGGAAGCACAGCAGACTGCCGAGGAAGCGCTTGCCGCGGCCGAGGAAGCCCAGTCCTGCTGCGATGCGAACCGTGATCGGCTGGAAAGGATGTTCCAGCAGTCGATGTCGAAGTAGCGCCAGACTACGCCGTTTCATTCAAACGCCGCGCTGGTCGCGGCGTTTTTTATGGTGCTCCCGACCGCGGCCGGGATGCCGTCGGCGCGTTCGAGCAGCTGCTCGGCGAGTTGCCAGTCGAGGTCGCCGGCACGCGTAGCGGTCGCATCGACGAAGGTGGACGTAAGAGCCGTTAGCCGGCTCGGCATCGGGGGCTCAACGAGCGCCGGCTCGGCCAGGGCATCGATCGCAATGGCGGCTTGCTCTTCCTTGACCTCGAGCGGCGCTGCTTCCAGCGTCCGATGCACTTCCAGCAGCAGGCGGTCGCCATCCCAGCCGAGCTTCACGGGCTCGTTCAGGATGCGCACGGACGTGTTCACGCCCACCCGCTCGAACAGGAACTCGATGTCCTCCGGGAACATGCGGATGCAGCCGTGCGTGACGCGCATACCGACGCCGGCAGGCCGGTTCGTGCCGTGGATGAGGTAGCCGGGCAATCCCAGCCGCATGGCGCGCGTGCCCAGCGGGTTATCCGGTCCCGGCGGCACGACGCGCGGCAGTGGTCGCCCGTCGGCCTCGTGCTCCGCACGTACTGAATCCGGCGGATACCAGGTCGGGTTCACCGCCTTGGCCACCACCCGGGTTTTGCCGAGCGGCGTCGCCCAGTCCTGGCGACCGATACTGACGGGATAGGTCATCACCAGCGCGGGCTCGCCCGGCTTCGGCTCGGGAAAATAGTAGATGCGGTACTCGGGCAGGTTGAGCACCAGGCCCTCGCGCGGCCCCGGCGGCAGGATGTAGCGCGTGGGCAGGACGATACGCGTACCGGCGCCGGGCAACCACGGATCGACCTGGGGGTTGGCGCGCACGATCTCCTCGTAGCCGAGGCCGTGGCGCCGCGCGATTTCGAGTAGCGTATCGGCCGTGCGCGATTCGACGTAACCCACGGCGCCGATGACGTCGTTGCCGGCCGGCGGCAACTCGTAAACCTCGGCGCGCGCCGTCGCCGCCAGCACGGCGGCAGCCGCCATCACAGCAATGCCGGCGCGTCTCCCGGCCCACCGCGATTCCGCACGCCCGTCGATCATCGTCCGAGTTCTTCGTGTTGGAGCACTTCCGTCTCCGATTCCGCCGCCGCCAGCCACTTCTGCAGCGCGCGGCTTTGCAACACCCGGTCCGCATACCCGCGGGCGGCCGGCGGCAGGTCCACGCCGTACGTGCGAAACCGCAAGACCACCGGCGCATACATGGCGTCCGCCACGCTGTACCGGCCGAACAGCCAGCCGCCCCCGTAACGTTCTGCGCAGTCGCTCCAGATTGCTATGACGCGATCGATGTCTGCCTGCAGCTCGCGCGTTAATGGCACCTGCCGGCCCAGCGCGCGGCAGTTCATCGGCATCTCGGCCCGCAGGCTGAAAAAGCCGGCGTGCATTTCGGCGCTGATCGACCGGGCGTGTGCCCGCGCCGCCGGGTCGGGCGGCCACAAGCTTTTATCCGGCCAGCGCTCCGCCACCGTCTCAGCGATCGCCAGCGAATCCCACACCCGCTCGTTGCCGAGCGCCAGCACCGGTACCCGCCGCGCGGGCGAGATCGTCGCGATGCGTTCCTCGAACTCCCGGGTCCCGAGCGGCAGGCGCTCCTCCTCGAACTCGAGGCCCGATTCCGCGAGCAGGAACCAGGCCCGCAGCGACCAGGAGGAGTAGTTCCGGTTACCGATATAGAGCTTTGGCTTCATCACGGGCAGCATTATTTCACAACGCCGCGCGCGAGTCGCCGCAGTGACGCACGATCGAACCCCTTCGGGAGGTACCGGCGCGGTTCAACGAACTGCCATTTTGCAGGAGCGCGCATTGCGTGCGATGCCCGGGCGGCGGCCGTGGTATCGCGCGCAGTGCGCGCTCCTGCACAGCGGCCGTCAATAGCGCATCAGCGCCGAACCCCAGGTAAAGCCGCCCCCGAAGGCTTCCATCAGCACGAGCTGCCCGCGCTGCACGCGTCCGTCCCGCACGGCAACGTCCAGCGCGAGCGGCACGGAAGCCGCGGACGTGTTGCCGTGGTCCTGCACGGTCAGGACCACCTTTTCCATCGGCAGCCCGAGCCGCTTGGCTGTCAACTGGATAATCCGCAGGTTGGCCTGGTGCGGCACGAACCAGTCAACCTCGTCGGTCGTAATGCCGTTCGCGCGCAACGCTTCCTCGGCCACGTTGCCGAGCGTCTTGACCGCGACCTTGAACACCTCGTTACCGCTCATGGTAATCCTGGCATCGCTCGCCAGGCCCGCCTTGTCGAGCTCCTTCGACGCGCCGTAAGGGTAATAAAGGAGCTCCTTGTACTGGCCGTCCGCGCCGAGATGGCAGGAGAGGAGACCGGGCTCGTCGGAAGGCTTCAGCACCACCGCGCCCGCTCCGTCGCCGAACAGCACGCAGGTGGAGCGGTCCGTCCAGTCGATCAACCGGCTCAGGACTTCGGCGCCGATCACCACTGCGCACTTCGACTCGCCGGCGCGCACGAACTTGTCGGCGATGCTGAGTGCGTAGAGAAATCCGGTGCACGCGGCCTCGAGGCTGAACGCGGGACAGCCGTGAATCCCGAGCCGCTCCTGCACGAGCGTGCCGACGTTCGGGAACACGAGGTCCGGAGTAGTCGTGCCGACGGCAACGAGATCGATGTCGTCCGGACCGACTCCGGCGGCTTCCATTGCGAGCTTCGTCGCTTCGACGCACAGGTCGGATGTGCCCTGCCCGTCGGCGGCGATATGCCGGCGTTCCACTCCCGTGCGCGTCCGGATCCATTCGTCGCTGGTGTCGACCATCTGTTCGAGGTCGGCATTGGTCAGGATCCGGTCCGGCAGGTAGCGGCCGGTGCCTGCGATTCTCGAGTAGATCATGCAGCTTCCTGTTGCAGCAGGCTACCGATCTGCAGCGGCACCTGGTTCCTGACTTCGACCAGCGCCGTGTCGATCGCGTGTTGGAACGCGTAGGCATCGGCGCCGCCGTGGCTTTTGATAACGATACCATTAAGTCCCACCAGGGAAGCGCCGTTGTATTTGCGGGAGTCCATTTCGATCGCGAGACTTTTCAGAACCGGCGCGGCAAGAAACCCCTGCAGTTTCGTGAACAGATTGCGCGTGAATGCGCGGCGGAGGTAGTGCGCGGCCAGCCCGACGGTGCCTTCCATGGTCTTGAGCGCGACGTTACCCGTGAAGCCGTCGGTCACGACCACGTCGGCCTTGCCGGAGAAAATCTCGTTACCTTCGATGAAGCCGACGTAATTCAGGCTGCTCGCGGCGAGCAGCGCCGAAGCATCACGGATGCTGTCGTGGCCTTTGGTAGCTTCGACGCCGATGTTCAGCAGCGCCACGCGCGGCCGCTCGATGCGGCGGATGCCGGCGGTCACGATGGAACCCATGACGGCGAACTGGAACAGAAGCTCCGCGTCGCCGACGGTGTTGGCGCCGAGATCCAGCATGTGCACGGTGCCGCCAATGCAGGGTAACTCCGCGATGATCGCGGGACGTTCGATGCCCGGCAGCGTCTTCAGTACGAACTTGGCGATGGCCATCAGCGCGCCGGTATTCCCGGCGCTTACGCAGGCTTGCGCGCGGCCGTCCTTGACCATATCGACGGCGACGCGCATCGAGGAATCCTTCTTCTTGCGCAAAGCGTCTGCCGGCGCTTCGGACATACCGACCACCTCGGTCGATTGCACGATCGCCGGGCGGCGTTCGGCAGCACTGAGCCTGGTCACCAGGCCCTTGAGCTCGTCTTCGTTGCCCACGAGCACCAGCTCCAGCTGCGGGTGCTTTTCCAGCGATGCTACGGCCGCCCGCACGACGACCTCGGCGCCGAGGTCGCCGCTCATTGCATCGAGCGCTATGACGGAGCTTCCCCCCAATGGAATCCCTGCTGGCGCGTCCGGGCACGCCGCGGCCGCGGCGTGCCGGCGGTTATTCTTCGTCGGCTTCTTCGCGCTGCGCCACGACCTGGTTGCCGCGGTAAAAACCGTCCGGCGTGACGCGGTGGCGCAGGTGCGTCTCACCCGACGTCGGGTCGACCGACAGCGCCGGCGCTTTCAGCCTGTCGTGCGAACGCCGCATGCCGCGGCGCGCCGGGGTTTTGCGGCTCTTTTGTACAGCCATTACGTTCTCCGTTGAGCGTGGCACCTTCGTGCCACGCGTGTTTACAGTGCTGCACGACCGGTCAGTCCCGGTCGCGCATCTGCGATTTCAAGTCCGCGAACGGGCGGACCTGCGCTTCTTCCTTACCTGCCGCCGCCTGTTTCGCGAGCGGGCCACAATCCTCTTCGGACTCGTGCATGGCGGCCAGCGGCATGATCATCACCAGGGCTTCGTCAACCACGTCCAGCGGCCGCAACGCGGCCTCGTCCAGCTCCCACACTTCGTAATCCGGCGAGGCGTCGGCACCCTGGCCCGGCCCGCTGAACAGGAGCTTCAGGTCCGCGCCGAGCATCAAGCTGAACGGCTCGAGGCAGCGCTGGCACACGACCGGGACCTCGGCCCTGGCGTAGCCCTCGAGAACCGGGAGCCCGCGCGCCGTATCCGCCCAGCCGAACGCGAGTCTAATCGCTACCGGCGACTGCCGCCATCCGGCAGGCGGCGTATCGAGTCGCCTGAGGTCGTCGCCGACGACCTCCGAAAGGCGCGGGAAAAGCTCAAGTTTTTCTTGTTTTTCAATTACTTGACCCCGTTCCGCGAACACCTTCGGGGGTGCGCGCTCGAGCAGTGGATTGGCCATGGCGCGCGCATGATAAGGACCCTGCCAGCGGCTGTAAAGCGCCTGTGCAGCTCGCCGGGGCGCCGTCGGATAGACTCCATAAGCCTGGAATCCCGTTATGCAGAATCCTTTCGCACCGCGCATCGTCCTCGCCTCGTCATCACCGTATCGCCGCGACCTGCTCCAGCGGCTGCTTGGCGACTTCGAGTGCGTTGCTCCGGCAATTGACGAAACCGCGCGAACGGATGAAGTGCCGCGAGATCTCGTGCGCCGCCTTGCGCGGCAAAAAGCGGAGGCCGTGTCCGGCGGACAACCGGGCGCGCTGGTCATCGCCGCCGACCAGCTGGCCGTGCGCGAGGGACAGGTAATCGGCAAGCCGGGCGGGCACGCACGCGCCGTCGAACAGCTGTTGGCGGCGGCCGGCAAGACGCTGCTGTTCCTGACCGCCGCCTGCGTGTTCGATCCGCGCACGTCTCGCTGCCACGAACATACGGATGTCACGCAAGTGCGGTTTCGGCGCTTCGACCGCGCGCTGGCGGAAGCATACCTGCACCACGACGAGCCGTACGACTGCGCCGGGAGCTTTCGCATCGAGGGGGCCGGGGTCGTGCTGTTCGAGTCGGTCACCACGGACGATCCGACGGCGCTGGTCGGGCTGCCGATGATCTGGCTGGCGAGCGTCCTGCGCGAGCTGGGCTGCCTGCAGCCGTGAGCGTCACAAGGCAGTCGTTGCTCGCACGGTTGGATCGGCTGTAAACCAGGGCGCGGCGCCAATTGGTTAATGGCGCATTTTGCGGCAAAAACCGGCGATTAAGGGCAAAAAACGGGCTCTATCTCGCCCTTTTCATAGCGGGTATAAACACTTAGGTTGGTCCGACCCCCAGGAAGGCTTCCAGGTCGGGGGCCAGGGGGGCGGTGAAGTGGCGCTCGTTGCCGTGGGCGTCGGGGAAGGCGATGGACTGGGCGTGGAGGAAGAGGCGTTGCAGGCCTTCGTCCTTGGCGCGTTTGTTGGCGGCCGGATCGCCGTAGCGGTCGTCGACCACGAGCGGATGGCCGGCGTGCGCCGCGTGCACGCGGATCTGGTGCGTGCGCCCGGTCAACGGCTGGCATTGCAGCAGGCTGAAACGGCCGCCGTAGCGGCGTGACAGGCGAAAGCGCGTAGCCGCCGGCTTGCCTTTCCTCCCGTGCACGATGACGTGGCGCTCGCCGCCCGCGCGGTGGTGCACATAGAGCGGCGCCTCTATCAGCTGCTCGCCCGCCTGCCAGTCGCCGGCGACGAGGGCCAGGTAGTTCTTCTCCACCCTGCCCTCGCGAAAGCTCTCGTGCAGCGCACGCAGCGCGCTGCGCCGCTTCGCGAGCACGAGGCAGCCCGAGGTTTCCCGGTCGAGCCGGTGAACCAGCGACAGGTCCTTTAGCTCGGGTCGGGCGAAGCGCAGCAGCTCGATGACCCCGTGCGAAATCCCGCTGCCGCCGTGCACGGCAATGCCGGCCGGCTTGTCGATCACCAGCAACCGGTCATCTTCAAAGAGCACCCGCTCGGCAAGCCGCGCCGCGGCGGCCGCGCTCGGCGGACTGCCCGCCGGGCGCAGGCGCGCCGGCGGGATGCGCACCTCGTCCCCCTGCCGCAGGCGGTAATCCGCGCGCACGCGGCTGCCGTTGATCCGCACTTCCCCGCGCCGCAGCAAACGATATACCCGGCTCTTCGGCACTCCGGGTAAATGTTTCCTGAGAAAGTTGTCTATACGCTGGCCTGCGTCGTCGGCATCGATCTCGACTTTGCGGACGCCGGCAGGCTTGGCCTCCGGGGGATTCCGGGTGTTTCCGGACATGGTGGATCCAGGCAGCCTCCGGGCTTTGCGGTTGGATCGCGTATGTTATATTAGTGTGCTGTGAGGCGGGCGTTTGCCCGCCCACTGCGATTTGCAGCGACGGCTTCGGCCGGCGCGAGAAGATCTGACACCCCGGTCTCGCCGCATTTTTTGAAAGCTAAAGAGACCGACAACCATTTGGCACGAGCAGGATTCCAGGCTACCGCCTTGACGGGCTGGCCTTGGGCGGCACGGCCGCAGGGAAACCATGATCAGTTTATTGCCGGGCTGGATGATGATCCTGTTATCATCAGTTCCTGCCCCGTTCAGGTTTACGAACCTCTTTCCAGGCGCCTGGCGCCACGCATTCCATTCAGAGGCTCCCTGCAGCGCTCTCGCGGCGTTTTCCCGTCATTCCTGCTCGTTGCCCCACGAGAACCTTAAAGTAGGGCAACATGAAAAGAATGCTTATCAATGCAACTCAGGAAGAAGAGTTGCGCATGGCGATGGTCGACGGCCAGCGTCTCTACGACCTCAACATCGAGCTGCCGTCCGGCGAACGTAAGAAAGCCAATATCTACAAAGGCAAGATCACCCGTCTCGAGCCGAGTCTCGAAGCGGCTTTCGTCAATTACGGCGCCGAACGGCACGGCTTCCTGCCACTGAAGGAAATCTCCAGCGAGTACTTCCTGAACGACGTCCCCGGAGGGGCACGGCCGAACATCCGCGAGGTGTTGAAGGAAGGCCAGGACATCGTCGTCCAGATCGACAAGGAAGAGCGGGGCAATAAAGGCGCCGCGCTGACGACCTTTGTCAGTCTTGCGGGCCGCTTTATCGTCCTGAAACCGAACAAGCCGCGTTCCGGCGGCGTGTCGCGGCGCATCGTCGGCGACGATCGCGACCTCGCACGCCAGGCGCTGCACGACGTCACCATTCCGGACGGCATGAGCGTCATCCTGCGCACGGCCGGTATCGACCGGAGCGCCGAGGAGCTGCAGTGGGACCTCGAGAACCTGCTCTCGGTCTGGGAAGCGATCAAGAAGGTCGTGGTCGAGCGCCCGTCGCCGTTTCTCATCTATCGCGAAAGCAACGCCGTAATCCGCGCGCTGCGCGACTACATGAGCGACGACATCGGGGAAATCCTGATCGACGACCAGAAAACGTACGAAGAGGCCCGCGAATTCGTCGAGCAGGTCATGCCACAGAGCCTCAGGAAGCTGAAGCCTTACACCGATGACGTGCCGCTGTTCACGCGCTACCAGATCGAGTCGCAGATCGAATCGGCGTTCGCGCATTCGGTGACCCTGCCCTCAGGCGGCAGCCTGGTGATCGACCACACGGAAGCGCTGGTGTCCATCGACATCAACTCCGCGCGTGCGACCAAGGGCGCCGATATCGAAACCACCGCGCTGAACACGAACCTCGAGGCGGCCGACGAGATCGCCCGGCAGCTGCGGCTGCGCGACCTGGGCGGCCTCGTCGTGATCGACTTCATCGACATGGGACCGCAGAAGAACCAGCGGGACGTCGAGAACCGGCTGCGCGAAGCCGTGCGGCAGGACCGGGCGCGCGTGCAGATCGGCAAGATCAGCCGTTTCGGCCTGCTCGAGATGTCGCGGCAGCGGCTCCGCCCGTCCCTCGGCGAGTCGAGCTACATGACCTGCCCGCGCTGTTCCGGCATCGGCAACATTCGCAGCGTCGAATCCCTCGCACTCGCTATCTTGCGCATCATCGGCGAGGAGGCGCGCAAGGAGCGCACGGCCAAGGTCATCGCGCAGCTGCCGGTCCAGGTAGCCACCTACCTGCTGAACGAAAAGCGCAGCTGGGTACAGAACCTCGAGTCGCGCAACGCCATGCAAGTGGTGCTGGTCGCCAACCCCGCGCTGGAAACGCCGCACTACCAGGTACGGCGGGTGCGCGACGACCAGGTGGAGCTGCCCGAAAACACCGGCACGAGCTACACGCTGGCCGAAGCCGTCGAGGAAGTCGACGTAACGGAAATCATCCAGGAGCGGAAGGCCGCGGAGCCTGCCGCCGTGGCGACGATGTCGCACAGCACGCCGGCACCGGTGCGGCCGGAGCCGGAGAAGCCGGGCTTCTTCAAGCGGCTCGCCGCGCTGTTCAGCGGCAGTGGCGACGCGGAGGACGCGGGTACGGCGCGTGCGCGGCGCGATAGCGGCCGCAAGTCCGAGGCGCGCGGCCAGCGGTCGCGGCGGCAATCGGAGCCGCAGCGAGGCCGCAAGCGCGCGTCGTCGTCGTCGCGCACGTCCGAATCGTCACGCACGTCCGAGCAGCGAAAAGCCCGCTCGCAGAAAACCTCGCGGAAGCGCGGCGGGAAGGCCGCGGCGGAACGCGGCGAACGCGCGGCCGCCGGCGGCAAGGAGAACCGTGCCGACAGCAGGCCGCAGAAAGCCGAAGAACCCGCGGACAGGGAGAAGGAGCAACTGGACACGCGTGCGGAGGGCCGTGAGGACACCGCGCGCAAGAGTCCGTCGCGGCGCCGCAGCCGCGGCGGCCGGCGCCGCAAACGCGCCGGTGCCGCCGATGCCGGCGAATCCGCCGCGGCGAACGGCAACGGCACCCAGCCGCAGCAGAACGCGCCGGCGACCCCGGCACAGCAAGGCGGCGGGCGCGCCGGCGCCAATGGCAGGGACGACAATCCCGCCGAGCGGCCGCCGGCGGAGCCGGCGCCGGCACCTGCGTCCGCCCAACCCGGGCGGCGCGAGGAGCCCATGGGCCAATACGAACGCCCTGAGGGACCCGGTGCCAGCCAGGCCGAACATCTTCGGGAACCCTCGGCCGGTCAACCCGAGCGGCGTGAGGAACCCGCGGCCAGCGAGCCCGGGCATCGTGAAGAATCCGCCGGCCCGCGTGGGCATGGCGAGGAACCCTCCGCCGCCCGGACCGGGCGCCGCGAGGAAACCGCAAGGGACCAGCCTGAAGCCCGCCAGGAACCCGCTGCGCGGGTAGTGGATGCAGCGCCCGCGGCAGGCGGCAGCGATGCCGAACGCAAGCCCCGGGAAAACGGCAACGAGGGCGCCGCGGCGGAGCCCCGCACCGCCGAGCCGGCCCGGCCTTCAACGCCCGCGCCTGCCGGCCCGCCCGCCGCCGGGGCGCAACCGGCGGCCGCCAAGCCCGCGGGCGGCGGACGCCTGCTGCCGTGGGAGCCGGCCGCTCCGGCCGCGAAACCGGCGGAGGAACCCGAACCGGTCAAGAACGTCTCGGAACGCTGAGAAACGGTGAGACGGTGGAGCCCGCCTGGCGCGGGCTCCACGACCGGCTCAGGGCCGCTCGCCGGTCTCCCGCCGGAGCCGCTCGAGCAGCCGCTCCGAAGCCTGCTCGATCAGGTCGAGCACGAGTTCGAACCCGGGCGTCCCCCCGTAATACGGGTCGGGTACTTCCGAAACCTGCGACCCTCCCGCGAATTCGAGGAACAGGTGGACCTTGCTGCGATATGCCTCCGGCGCGCGCTGGCGCAGCTCCCAGAGGTTGTCCTTGTCCATCACGAGAATGTAATCGAAGCTTTCGAAGTCCTCGTCGCTGACGCGCCGGGCGCGTATCTCGTGCAAGGCAAAGCCGCGGCGCTCGGCCGCGGCCTGCGCGCGATGATCGGGTTCCGCACCCGAGTGATAGGCGTGCGTGCCCGCCGATTCGATGTACACCCGCTCCGCCAGCCCCGCGTCCGCGACTACCTTGCGGAACACACCCTCGGCCGTCGGCGAGCGGCAGATATTGCCCATGCAAACGAACAGCACACTGACTCGATCCATCTTGTCACCCTTTGCCGCAAGTTGGTCTTTTACGCGCAGCAGATCTGCTCCTGTATCGACACCGGGACCCGGCTGCCGTTCCGCCCTGCCCGCAGGAATTTTGCGCCTGGTGCAGCGCGCGCCTCGAGCTCGCTTCTCCTGCTCCGGAGGTGAACGCTCGGCGGCGAGCACCCGCACGTCCGCACGCAGGCCAGAGCCCATGGTGGTGCAGCGCGCTCTGCATCGCAAGGAACCAGTCCTTTAATTCCCCGATTCACCCACGGCCAGCCAACAAACGCTCCACACGCGCCAGGTCCTCTTCCGTGTCGACGCCGGGACCCGGCCGCCGCCTGGGTATGCCCACGCGAATCTTCACGCCCATGGCCAGTGCGCGCAGTTGCTCGAGTTGCTCCGAGGCTTCCAGCGGCGAGCGCTCGGCCGCGACGATCCGCTGCAGCACGTCCACGCGATAGGCATAGATGCCGTGGTGATGCAGCGCCGTGCTCATCGCCAATGGCGCGCTTTCCGGCTGCCGCGCATACGGGATCGCGGCGCGGCTGAAATAGATGGCATCGCCCGCTTTATCGATGATCACCTTGACGGCATTCGGGTTCTCGAATTCTTCCCGCGATACGAACGGTGACGCGAGCGTCGCCATCCCGACGTCCGGGAGCTCCAGCAGCGCGGCGCACTGGTCGATCAGCTCGGGTGGCATCAGCGGTTCGTCGCCCTGAAGGTTCACTACCGCCTGGTGCCCGGCCCACCCGCAGCGGCGGCTCACTTCCGCCAGGCGGTCGGTGCCGGACTGGTGATGCGCCGCCGTCATGCATACCTGCGCACCGAACGCTTCCGCCGCCTTCGCGATCCGGGCGTCGTCGGTGGCGACGATCACGTCGCTCGCGCGGCTTTCGGTCGCACGCTCGTGCACGTGCTGCAGCATCGGCTTGCCCGCAATGAGCCGCAGCGGCTTGCCGGGGAGGCGCGTCGACGCATAACGCGCCGGGATGACAACGATGAAATCCTTCACGCCTCCTGCTCCGTCGGGCCGGTGTGCAGCCTCCCGGCGAGATCGTCGAGCCATGCCAGGTCCTCATCGGCGGCGATCTCGACGGCCACCGTCAAGTACCACGAATTGGGTGGAGCAAAGCGCTCGCACTTGACCGCGTCTTTCTCGGTCATGATCACGGCACGATCGTCACCGAACTCGAGTTCCTTTGGCGACAACACGGCGTGGTCGGCGAAAGCGTGCGGGATTACCGTCAACCCGTGCGCTTCCAGCAGCTCGAAAAAGCCCTGCGGATGGCCGATGCCGGCGACGGCATGCACCGTGTGGCCGGCAAACGACGCGAGCGGGAGTTCCCTGGTGCCGCGCAGGCTCCGCACATCGCCGGCCGCGAGGGTGAAGCGCGTCACCTGCGGGTTACCCGCGGAAAGCTCTGCCACCCGCTCACTCGTGCGCGCCTGCAGCATGACCCGGTCGACCGTCCGCAGCCGCTCCACCGGCTCTCGCAGCGGACCCGCCGGCAGCAGCCGCCCGTTGCCGAAACCACGCCGGCCGCCCACCACCGCGATCTCGAACTGGCGCGCGAGGCCGTAATGCTGTAACCCGTCATCCGCGATTACGACGTCGCAGCCCATCTGCGCGAGCAGTTCGGCGGCTGCAAAGCGGTCCGGGTGCACGGCCACAGGGCACACTACCCGCCGCGCCATCAGCAGCGGCTCGTCGCCGACGACCGCGGGATCGCTCGTTTCGGTGACGTTCACCGGCACGTCGCCCACGTGCCCGCCGTAGCCCCGGCTGACGATACCCGGCTTCCAACCGAGCGTCTTCAGCCGCTCAGCCAGCCATAACGTCACCGGGGTCTTACCGGTGCCGCCTACGGTGATATTGCCGACGACTACGACCGGGACCGCCGCCTTGCGGCTCTTCAGTATTCCCTGGCGGTAGGCACGGCTGCGCAGCGCCACGAGGTATCCGAAGAGGCCGCTGAGCGGCGCGAGCAAGCGCTGCCACGCGGATTCACCGTACCAGAGCCGGTCGAGGAACGCCGTCACGTCAGCCCGCCGCCTCGTCGGAGAACTGCAGGCGATGAAGCGCGGCGTACTGCCCGTCCCGCGCAAGCAGCTCGCGATGCGTTCCCGACTCGACGATACGGCCGCGGTCCAGCACGATGATCTGGTCGGCGCTCTCCACGGTCGACAGGCGGTGTGCGATGACGAGTACGGTGCGGTCGCGCATGAGCGCGTTCAACGCGTCCTGGATACGCCGTTCCGACTGCGTGTCCAGCGATGAGGTGGCCTCGTCGAGGATCAGCACCGGCGCATCCTTGAGTAACGCGCGGCCGATGGCGATCCGCTGGCGTTGGCCGCCGGACAGCAGCACACCGCGATCCCCGACCATCGTATCCAGGCCATCCGGCAACTCTCCGATAAAGTCCATCAGGTTCGCCGCTTCGGCCGCCCGCAGCAGTTCCGCGCGGGTGCACTGGCGGAGCTGACCGTAAGCCAGGTTGTTGGCAATCGTGTCGTTGAACAGCACCACATCCTGGCTGACGAGGCTCACATGCGCACGCAGGTTGTCGAGTGCGTACTCTTGTACCGGCGTGCCGTCGAGCAAAATCTCGCCGGCTTCGATGTCGTAGAACCGGGGCAGCAGGCTCACGAGCGTGGATTTACCGCTGCCCGAATGCCCGACGATCGCGAGCGTCTCGCCCGCCGCTACCTTCAGGTTGATGTCGGTGAGCACGGCGCCCTTTGCGGTATCGTAGCCGAAACGCACGTTGCGGTATTCCACATCGCCTTTCACGGTTTCAGCCCGAAAGGACCCGGAATCCACCTCGTCCGGTTCGTCAATGATCTGGAACAGGCTTTCGCCCGCCGCAATGCCGCGCTGCAACGTCGCGTTCACGTTGGTGATGCGCCTGAGCGGCTGCAGCATCAGCATCATCGCGCCGAAAAATGCCATGAAATTGCCCGGCGTCAGGTCGCCTTCGACCGATTCCCGGCCGGCGAAGTAGATCACGACGGCTACGCCGATGCCGAAGATGAGCTGCGTTACCGCGACCCCCAGCGAGCGCGAGCGGATGAGCTTCAGGTTCTGCCGCCGATTGCGTTCGTCGACCTCGATCAGTCGGTCCTGCTCGTAGTCATAACCGCCAAAGATCTTGACGATCCGGTTGCCGGTGAGCACTTCTTCCGACACCTGCGTCACCTCGCCAACCGAATCCTGGATGCGGCCGCTGTAGCGCCGGAATGCCCTGCCGAGGACCTGGATGATTGCCGCAATGACCGGCAGCAGGATCATCACGAACAGGAACAACCGCGCACTCTGGAAGAGCATGACGCCGATCGCCGCCGCCACGGTGAGCAGGTCCCGCACCATGATCGTGACGACACTGGTCACCGACTCCGCGACCATCTCGACGTTGTACGTGATCCGGGACAGGAGCGGGCCGGTCGCGCGCGCTTCGAAGAACTGCGATGGCAGGGTCAAAAACTTCCTGAATACGTCGCGCCGGAGCGAGCTGATCACGCCGCGGCCGATCCAGCCGAGCGACATCTCGGTCGCAAAGCCCGCGAGACCCCGGCCGACGAAAATGCCGATGAACGCGAGCGGCAGCCAGCGCACCGTCTCGAGGTTGTGCGCGACCAGCGCCTCGTCTGTCAGCGGCTTCAGGAGGGACACGAGACCGGCCTCCACGCCCGCGGTCGCGGCCATCGCGACCACCGCGACGATGCCGATCGGGCGGTACGGCAGGACGTACTTCCAGAGGCGCCGGTAGACCTGGGCTGCGTGCGGGTCGATGCGACTCACTGGCAGGACAGCCTGCCGACCGGCATCAGGGCCGGTCCGCCGGATCGTTGACGGCCGGTCGGCCCGCCGGATCGCTGAATGTCGGCCGCTCCGCCGGATCGTTGACCGTGGCGATGCTGATCCGCACGAAGCCCAGCCGGCCGGCGACGTCCATGGCCGTTACGACGTTCTGGTGGCGCGCATCGGCGTCGGCGCTGATGGTCAGCGGCATGCTGGCGTCGCCTCCCGAAACTTCCAGCAGCCCTCTCCGGATCGTCTCGGGGAGGTTGTTGAGGAGCTCGCGGCCGTTGATAAGGAAAGTGCCCTGCTCCGTGATCATGATGTCGATGCGGTCGGCCGTCGGCGTCGGAGGCGCCGTGACGTCGGCCTCCGGCAGCTGGAGCGAAATCTCCGACTGCTTCACGAAGGTCGTCGAAACCATGAAAAAGATGATCAGCAGCAGCACGACGTCTATCAGCGACGTCAGGTTCACCTCCGGCTCCGGCCGCGGCTTGACGGCGAGCTTCAACTGCCGCCTCCCGCCTGCCGCCGATGCAGAGCCTCTACCAGCTTGATAGCTTCCTTCTCCATGTTCACGACCAGCGTATCCACCCGATTGCGATAGTAGCGGTAGCCGATCAGCGCCGGTATGGCGACCGCCAGTCCACCAGCCGTCGTGATGAGGGCTTCCGCGATGCCGCCCGCCAGCACCGTCGGATCGCCGACGCCGTGCTCGGTGATTGCCGCAAATGCCTTGATTATGCCGAACACCGTACCCAGCAGCCCCAGCAACGGCGAGATCGCCGCGATCGTGCCCAACGTATCGAGGTATCGCTCCAGCTCGTGCACCACGTGCCGGCCCGTATCCTCGATGCTGTCCTTCATGACCGAGCGTTCGCGATCGCGATTGACCAGCCCGGCCGCGAGGATCTGCCCCAGCGGCGAACCCTGGTGCAGCGTCTGGATCTGGCGCTGGTCCAAAGCGTCCTTCTTTACCCAGCCCCAGACCCTTGCCGTCAGGTCTTCCGGCAGCACGCGTTTCTGCCGCAGCGTCCAGAACCGTTCCAGGATGATGCCGAGCGCGATGATGCCGCAGAGGATAATCGGCCCCATCAGCCAGCCGCCGCTTTTTACGATATCAACCATGGAGCTCCCGACCCGGTGAAAACGGGAAATATACAGGGCGGAGCCTGAAAATTCCCGCGCAATGCACCCGCTGCCGGGAGTACCAACCTGACCTGTGGCCGCGGCCATCGCCGCCATGCCTAGGGCGCATGCCAGTACTCGCGATTGTCTTTGCGGTTCCGGTTTTTCAGGATCGCGCCCGTATCCGGGCAGAGCCGGTATTCGATTGCACCCGCGGTGGCGGTATTGAGGACACGCGCGCCCGCGGCCTGCCAGCGAGCGACGACGTCGGATTTGGGGAAACCCCAGCGGTTGTCATAGCCGGCCGACACGATTGCGGCGGAGGGTCTTATGGCGTCCACGAACGCCGCGGTGGAAGACGTGCGGCTGCCGTGGTGGGGAACGGTGACGAGGTCCACCGGCGCGAGGACGCCGGTGTGCGCCAGGTGGCTCTCCGCGGGCGCTTCGATGTCCCCCGTCAGCAAAGCACGGTGTTCGCCGAGGACGATCTCGAGCACGCACGAGCCATCGTTGTCGGACGCGACCGTATAGGCGTCGTCGGGATGCAGGAAGGCGAAGCGCACGCCGTCCCAGGCCCACGACTGCCCCTGCCGGCAGCGCCGCTGGACTCGATCGATCGCAGCCAGCGGTTCGCCCGTGAACACTTCCGCGACGTCAATCGCCGCCAGCAACGACCGCACGCCGCCTGCATGATCGTTGTCGGCGTGGCTCACGATGAGCAGGTCGACACGCCGCAAGCCCAGAGACCGGAGGTATGGCACGAGCACCAGCGCCCCCGTATCGCTGCCGCTGCGAAAAGCCGGACCGGTGTCGTAGACGAGGGTTCGCCGGTGCGTCCGCAAGACGAGCGACAGCCCCTGCCCCACGTCCAGCGCCGCGAGGTCCAGGCAGCCCGGCGGCGGCGGCGCCGGCCTGTGCAGCACGATCGATGCGGCGGCGACCCAGGCGAGACGCCGCCCGGGGAAACCCGGCGGCAGTACCGCCCACACGGCGGGCAGCCACGCGACGAGCAGCGCCGCGCCGCCTATTGCCGCGATATAAGTGTGCGCCGGCTTGAAGCTCGCGACCGCTTCTACCACCCACAAGAGCAAGCGTACGCTGTGCCAGGCCAGGATGAGCAAGCCGTCGCCGAAAGCGGCGGCCGGGCCGTCGAGCAACAGCCCCAGCAGCCCGGCCGGCACCGTCACGAGATTGAACAGCGGTAACACCAGCAGGTTGACGAGGGGAGCGAGCCACGCCGCACGGCCGAAGAGCAGCGCCGTCAGCGGGAACAGGCCGAACAGCAAGGTGAGCTGCAGTGCCGCCAGGTTCCACGTGGCGTGGGCCAGGCGTCGCGGTAGCCGTGCGGTAGCGCCGGCATCGATGAACCCGTACCGGCGCGCCGACCACATGAGAATAGCGACCGCGGCAAACGACAGCTTGAAGCCGGGGGCATGCAGCGACAGCGGATCCGTAACGACGATGCCGCCGCAGGTAAGCGCCAGCAAGCGGCCGGCCCGCAGTTCCCGCCGCAGCAGTCCCGCGCCCAGCACGAGCAGCGCCATCAGCATCGCCCGGCGAACAGGAATCGCGAAACCCGAGACCTCCGAGTACGCGATGGCTGCCAGGACGGCCACCACCGCGGCCGCGTCGCGAACGTTGGCGCGGCGGCAGAAGGGTGCAATAAGAAGCCAGGCGAGCAGCCCGGCACCGCCCGCCGCCATCGCGATGTTCATACCGGAGATCGCCATCAGGTGACTGGTACCGGTGGCGGCATAGCGGTCCCATTCGGCCCGGCTGATCTCGTGGGTTGCGCCGACCGTGATAGCGAGCAGCACCGACGTCGCGGAATTGCGGCCGAGGAGCTCCAGCATGCGCTGCACGAGCTGCCGCCGCAGCGCCGACAGGCCATCGACCGGCACGTCGTCAAGCCTGCTGTTGGCGGCATCGTTGATCACGTATCCGGTGGCGCCGATTCGCTGCCGGAACAGCCAGTGCTCGTAATCGAAGCGCAGGGGATTCGAAAACCCCCGCGGCGCCCGCAATCGCACGCGCAGGATCCAGGTTTCGCCGATTCCCGGTACATCGGGTGCGTCGTACCAGCTCAGGCGCAGGCGCGACGGCAAGTCCGCATCCTTGCGGGTTTCCAGCAGGATGCGGACCGGGTCGGCACGCGCATCCGTGAAGTCGAGAACGCGCCCGACCACCGTGACGGCCTCGCCTTCCAACGCCGGCGGCAGGCGATCTTCGATCACCGCCTGCGCGGCCAGGCCGACGAGGCATGCTCCCAGCAGGAAGCATGCCGGCGTGCGCAAGCGTGGAAACGCGAGCCCCGCCACTGCCGGCACGAGGAGCACACCCAGCAGCCACTCGGGAGGCAGATTACTCCCGAGCTGCAACGACCAGGCGCCCGCCAGCGCCGACAGGCAGTTTCGCAGCATGTTCCGCTTCCTTGCGGCCGTGTGCCGTCGTGCGCGGCCGGCATGCGTGTGCGTCGCAGGCGCCGCCCGTTTATGATGCGTGGCATGACGCTCCCGTCACTCTCCCGATAGAAGCGCGCCCGGCTCCCGATGCCGAGACGATTTTTTCGGAAGTTCGCGCCGAAACGCGAGATTTTCCATGGGCGGTGGTACCTCGCGCCCTTCGCCCGCCTGCTGCACGACCCGCAGCTTTGGGGCATCCGCCGGCGCAACGTCGTACCGGCTTTCGCGCTCGGGCTGTTTCTCGTGTTCATGCCCGTGCCCGGGCACTTTGTCATCGCGTCGCTGCTCGCCATCCTGCTGCGCATCAACCTGCCGGTCGCCACGCTCACCACCCTCATCGCCAACCCGCTGACGATGGGGCCGATCTATTACCTGGCTTATCGTGTCGGGGAGCGGTTGCTCGACGTACCGCCGCAGCCGTTCACGTTCGAGCTGTCGCTTGCGTGGCTGACGGGCAGCTTCCTTGCTGTCTGGCAGCCGCTGCTCCTGGGTGCCGTGATACTGGGGACGCTCGCGGCGGTGCTCGGCTACTTCGCGCTCGACCTCCTGTGGCGGGCATCGCTCGCGGACTACCTGGAAGCCCGCCGACGCCGGCGCCTGTAGGAGCGCGCATTGCGCGCGAAATGAACATCTGGCGCGGGTGGCAATCGCCCGCATCGCGGGCCTCCTACAGGGGGGCAATCGCCCGCATGGCGGGCTCCTACAGTGGCAATCGCCCGCGTGGCGGGCTCCTACAAGCGGGGGCGCAGGGAGCCGGCTTCCAGGGTCAGGACGCGATCCATGCGCTCGGCGATGGCGTGGTCGTGGGTGACGATCACGAGGCTCGTGTGCAGTTCGCGGTTGAGCTCGAGCATCAGCTTCAGAACCTGCTCCCCGTTGCCGGCGTCGAGATTGCCGGTGGGTTCGTCCGCGAGCACGAGCTTCGGGCGCGTGACCAGCGCCCGTGCCACCGCCGCCCGCTGGCGTTCGCCCCCGGAGAGTTCCCCCGGCTTGTGCGTGACGCGATCGGCGAGGCCGACGCGCTCGAGCAGCGCCCTCGCCTGCCCGAGCGCGTCCTTGCGCCGCACGTGGCGAATGAGCAGCGGCATCGCGACGTTCTCTTCGGCCGTGAACTCAGGCAGCAGGTGATGGAACTGGTAGACGAACCCGAGAAAGCGATTTCGCAACTCGCCTTTCGTAACCTCGTCCGCGGTGGCCATCGAATGTCCGCCCACGATGACCTCACCGGAAGTCGGCTCGTCGAGGCCGCCCATGATCTGCAGCAGCGTGGTCTTGCCCGAGCCGGACGCCCCGACGATCGCCAGCCGCTCGGCCTCGCGCACCGTCAGGTCGACACCGGAAAGCACCTCCAGCACGGCATGGCCTTCACGAAAGCGCCGCACCACGGAGCGGCACTCGAAGATTACCTCCCGCGGGGCCGCTACAACGGCCTCATTCATAGCGCAACGCCTCGGCAGGCATGGTACGCGCGGCACGCCAGGCCGGGTACACGGTGGCCAGCAATGCCAGCACGAAAGCCGTAGCGCAGATGCGTACCAGGTCCGCCACCTGCACGTCGGCCGGCAAGTCGCTGATGAAGTACACATCCGCCGCGAGGAACTTGATGCCGAAGGTCGCTTCCATGAATGTCACGACGCTCTCCAGGTTCGAGGCCAGCAGCACGCCCGCCAGCAACCCCGTGAGGGTGCCGACGAGCCCGATGATGGTGCCTTGCGTGACGAAAATACCGAGGATACTCGACGGGCGGGCACCCACGGTACGCAGTATCGCGATATCCGCCTGCTTTTCCTTGACGACCATCACCAGCGTCGACGCGATATTGAAGGCTGCGACGGCAATCACCATCAAGAGGATCACGAACAGGATCGACTTCGTGATCTGGATCGAACGAAAAAAATTCGGATGGCTGCGGGTCCAGTCGCCGACCAGCACGGGCTCGCCGAACGCGAGCGCCACCTCGCGCGCGACTTCCGGCGCGCGATAGAGATCCGCTACCGCGAGCCGGATGCCGGTAACGGCATCTCCCAGGCGAAACAGCGCCTGCGCATCGTCCATGTTGATGAAGGCGAGGCGCCTGTCGAATTCATACATGCCGACGCGGTAGATGCCGGTCACGGTGAAGCGCTTGGTCGTCGGCATCACCCCGAACGGGGTGACGATGCCTTGCGCCAGGGTCACCGTCACCTTGTCGCCGAGCTCCGCGTCCAGGTGTTCGGCCAGTGCGACGCCCAGCACGATGCCGAAGCTGCCCTGCGTGAGGCTGTCCATGCTGCCGGCCGTCATCAGCTCCGCGACACCGGAAACGGCGCTCTCCATCCCGGGCTCAATGCCACGAAGCTCGGCGCCGGTCAAACGTTCCCCGAGTACCAGCAGCCCCTGCCCCTGGATATAGGGCGCGGCCGCCACGACACCCGGATCGCTTTCCGCCTGCTGCCGTTTTGCACGCCATTCGCGGAGTTGGCCGTCGGGATTTTCCACGGTGGCGTGCGCCGACATCGCGAGCAGCCGCAGCCTCAGCTCCTGCTCGAAGCCGTTGACGACCGACAGCACGACGATCAGCACGGCGACCGCGATCGCGATGCCGAGCATGGAAATCGCGGAGATCATCGATACGAACCGGTTACCGCTCTTTGAGCGTACGTAGCGGCGGCCGACCCACAGCTCGAAGCGCGATCCCATCTACTCGTACCTCAGCGCCACGGCCGGATTGACTTTCGCAGCGCGGCGCGCGGGATAGAGCGTTGCAAGCGAGGTGAGCGCCAGCGCCGCAAGCGCGATGACGGCAACGTTCCTCCATTCGACGATCGAGGGGATTTTCGTCACGTAATAGACGTCGCCGGGCATGACCTGGAAGCCGAAGAAGCGCTCCAGCGACGGCACGATGGTTGGCACGTTGAGCGCGAGCAGCACGCCTCCGGCAACGCCGATCAGGACTCCCAACCAGCCGATCGCCGCCCCCTGGATGAAAAACACGCGCACCACGCCACCGGGTCCCATGCCGAGCGTGCGCAGGATGGCGATGTCGCCGGTCTTGTCCGTGACAACCATCACGAGGCTCGCGACGATGTTGAACGCCGCGACGCCGATGATGAGCGACAGGATGAGCGACATCATCATCTTCTCGAGCTTGATCGCATGAAAATAGCTTGCGTTCTCGATGCTCCAGTCGCTGGTGCGGAAGCCCGGCCCGAGGCGCCGGGCGAGCGCCGCGGAAACCTCCGGCGCCGCCATGACGTCCTGCGCCCGAAACCGCACCGCGGTTACCGCGCCCCCGATACCGAGCAGCCGCGCCGCATCCGCTGCGTGCACGATGGCGAGCCGCGCATCGTGTTCCTGGATGCCCGCTTCGAAGATGCCACGCACCACGAAGCGCTCCAGCACCGGCTGCATCGTGCCGTTGCCCGCCGGCCGCGGCACCAGCAGCACCACACCGTCGCCCAGGCGCACGCCGAGGTTGTAGGCCAGGATGCGCCCCAGCAGGATGCCGTCGCGCCCGGGCGCCAGCGCTTCGAGGCCGCCCTGGACGAAAGCGACCTGTCCGGTCGAAAGCTCTTCCTGGTAACCGGGGAAAACGCCGTTCACCAGTACCGCCGTCAGCGATCGCCCGGTCCGTATCATGCCCTCCAGCTCGACCACGGGCGCCGCCGCGGCGACGCCCGGAGTCGCCTCCACGAGGGCCTGCACGTCCTGCCACTCCTCAACCCGGCCGTCATCGCCGGTAACGTAGCCGTGCGCCGTCATGCTGAGCAGCCGCGTGCGCAACTCGGCCTCGAAACCGTTCATCACGGAGAGGATCACGATCAGCGCCGCCACGCCGAGTGCAATGCCGGCGAGCGAGATGAAGGTGATGAAGGAAACAAACCGGGTGCGCTGCCTGGCCCCCAGGTACCGGAACCCGATGAAAGTCTCGACCCCGCGAAGGCCCGGCAACAATTGTTTCATGCGTTCTGCCGACCCCATCCGGTGCCAGGCGAGGCAAAAGGCGCGCGGTGTACTACCACCAGGTAAGAGACTGGCAACGTGTTTGGGCGGAAAATGGGGTCGGCAGGACGCATGGAACAATGGTTACCAGGCTCTACAACGGCCGCATTAAACCACAGATGATTTGTGACCAAGCTCACATTTTGGCGCGTGCGGCGCCGCGGAAGCGGTTTCGACCGGGCCCGCGCCGGTATAATCCCCGTCTCGCGTTGTGAGAACCAGGTCCGTGAGAGACGTGTCCGGCAGGTGTAAACAGTCCGGAGCCGTATCTCGAGAGGCCGCCGCGCTGTTGCCGGCCGGGATCGCTGGAGGGGAAACGACATGGCAAGGCTCGCTGTAACTACCCTGGTGCTGATCGGCCTGGCCGGGGCCGCGCAGGCCGATACGCTGGACATGAGCGCCGCCGAGGCCGAAGCACTGTTCGAAGCACCCGGCAAGCCCACGCGCGGCATGAGCCAGGAGCGCGTCCAGGCGCGCTACGGCGAGCCCCAGGCGCGTGTGGCCGCCGTCGGCGACCCGCCGATTTCCCAGTGGGAATACGCGGATTTCATCGTCTATTTCGAATTCGACAAGGTCATCCACGCCGTTTCCAAGCGGTAGGCACCTCGAAGCGAATCACGCCGAGCTTCGACCCCGGCACGTTCAATCCATAAAGACCGGCGGCGTGCCGCGCGCGCCCGCACGGCACTTTCCCGGTGGCCCGCAAGGGCGAATTCCGGCCGCTTGCAGCCACGTTCGGAGGCTGTGCGATAATGACGGGTCGTTTCGCTAGCCTGACCTTTTCATTTCCGTGTCCCGAAGATCCCTGCTGCTTCCGCCGACCGCCGCGCTCGGCGCGCGCTCGCTGAGCCTCGGTCAACTGATCGGCGCCAGTGCCGCGCTGTGCGCAGTCGAGCTCGCGCGTGCCGTCGAACGCCCGCTCCTGGTGCTGGCCACGGATCCGGGGCACGCCTACCAGCTCGAGGCGGAGATCCGCTGGTTCGCGGGCGACGACCTGCCCGTCGCGCATTTCGTCGAATGGGAAACGCTCCCCTACGATTCGTTCTCGCCGCACCAGGACATCGTTTCCCAACGCCTCGCCATCCTGGCCGGCCTGCCGGGGCTCGAGCGCGGCATCGTCATCGCCTCGGGGCCTGGCCTCTTGCAGCGGCTACCGCCCACGGATTACGTGGCGGCGCGCTCGCTGAGCCTGCGCGCCGGCCAGGCGCTGGACCGGCAGGCCTTCCTCGATTCGCTGGCAGCGGCGGGTTACCTCCGTGTCCCGCAGGTGCACGAGCACGGCGAGATCGCGGTGCGCGGCTCCCTGCTCGACGTTTTCCCGATGGGCTCCAGCATGCCGATCCGTATCGACTTCTTCGACGACGAGGTCGAGACGCTGCGCCTGTTCGATCCGGAGACCCAGCTCACCGCCAACGCGATCGAGAGCGTCGAGATCCTGCCGGCGCGTGAAGTGCCGCTGGATGCGGAGGACATCAGCCGCTTTCGCCGCGCCTACCGCGCCCGTTTCGAAGGACAACCCTCGAAATCGCGCGTGTACCGCGACGTCTCGGAGGGCATCGCCCACGGCGGCATCGAGTACTACCTGCCGCTGTTCTTCGAGACGACGGCCACGCTCATCGATTACCTGCCGCCCGACGCGGTGGTGTTTGCGCCCGCGGACCTGCCGGCCCTGCTGGAGCGCATGCAAGCGGAGATCGAGGAGCGTTATCGCCTGTACAGCGTCGACCCGGAGCGGCCCGTTCTGACGCCGGACGAAGCTTTCATGGCTCCCGCACAAGTGCAGGAAGCAATCGGGCGCTTCCAGCAGGTGAGCTGGTCCGCCCAGTCGGTACAGGAGTCGAAACGTGCCGTTAACCTGCCGACGCTCCTGCCGCCGGCGATCCGGGTAGAGGCGCGCTACGAGGATGCGGCGGCCGCGCTCATGCGCTTTCTAGACGACTTCGACGGGCGCGTGCTGTTCGTGGCGGAATCCGCGGGCCGCCGTGAAAACATCGTCGACCTGCTGCAGGGAAGAGGCCTCGAGCCGAAACGATTTGAAAACTGGGAGGCGTTCGTCGCCGGCCGGGAACGGCTTGGCGTGGCGATCGCACCGGTGGCCGCGGGCATCATGCTGCCGGCCGCGCGGCTTGCTATCGTCACGGAACAGCAGCTGTTCGGCGAAAAGCCCCGGCAGCGCTCGCGCCGCCGCCGCGGCGAGCGTGACCCGGAAGCCATCATTCGCGAGCTGAACGACCTGACCGAAGGCTCGCCGGTGGTGCACGCGGAATACGGCGTCGGGCGCTATCTTGGCCTCGTCACGCTCGATACCGCCGGTATTTCCGCGGAATACCTGATGCTCGAATATGCCGACGGCGACAAGCTGTACGTACCGGTCGGCGCGCTCGACCGCATTTCGCGCTACACCGGGGCCTCGCCCGAAAACGCACCGCTGCACCGGCTCGGCAGCGACCAATGGGCCAGGTCGAAGCAGCGTGCCGCGCGCCGCATCCGGGATGTGGCCGCGGAGCTTCTGGACGTGTACGCGCGCCGCGCGGCCCGGCCGGGACACCGCTTCCGGTGGTCCGAGGCCGAATACCGCTCTTTCGAGAACGGCTTCCCCTTCGTGCCGACGGCGGACCAGGCCCGCACGATCGACGAGGTGTTGCAGGACCTCGCCGCCGATAGTCCGATGGATCGCATCGTCTGCGGTGACGTGGGTTTCGGCAAAACCGAGGTGGCGCTGCGCGCCGCGTTCGCGGCAGTACAGGGCGGCAAGCAGGTTGCCGTGCTCGTGCCGACGACGCTTTTGGCGCAGCAGCACGGGCAAACGTTCCGGGACCGCTTCGCCGACTGGCCGGTGCGCATCGAGGTGCTCTCGCGCTTCCGTGGCAAAAAGGGCACCGAGGAGGTGGTCGAAGGGCTGCGCAGCGGGCAGGTCGACATCGTGATCGGCACGCACAAGCTGCTGCAGCACACGAAAGACTTCCGCGACGTCGGGCTCGTGATCGTCGACGAGGAACACCGCTTCGGGGTGCGCCACAAGGAAGCGATCAAGGCGCTGCGCAGCGAAGTCGACGTGCTGACGCTGACCGCGACGCCGATTCCGCGCACCCTGAACATGGCGCTCGGGGGCTTGCGCGACATGTCCCTGATCGCCACGCCGCCGGAGCTGCGCCTCGCCGTCAGGACCTTCGTCAGCGAATGGAACGACGTCGTGATCCGCGAAGCCATCCTGCGCGAGATCAAGCGCGGCGGCCAGGTGTATTTCATCCATAACCGCGTGCAGGACATCGAGACGGTGGCCGAGCGCGTGCGCAAGCTCGTGCCCGAAGCGGACCTGCGCATTGGCCACGGCCAGATGGCGGAAAAGGAGCTGGAGCAGGTGATGCTGGATTTTTATCACCGGCGTTTCAACGTGCTCCTTTGCACCACCATCATCGAGAGCGGCATCGACGTGCCGACCGCCAATACGATCATCATCAATCGCGCCGACCGCTTCGGCCTGGCGCAGCTGCACCAGCTCCGCGGCCGCGTCGGGCGTTCGCATCATCGCGCCTATGCCTATCTCGTCGCGCCGCCGCGCGCCGCCATGACCGCGGACGCCGTCAAGCGGCTGGAGGCCATCGACTCGCTGGAGGACCTGGGTTCCGGGTTCATCCTCGCGACCCACGACCTCGAGATTCGCGGCGCCGGCGAGCTCCTGGGCGACACGCAAAGCGGGCAAATCCAGGAAATCGGGTTCTCGCTTTACATGGAGCTGCTGGAGCGGGCAATCCGCTCGCTGAAGGCCGGCAGGGAGCCGAACCTGCTTGAGCCCCTCGAGAGCGGCGTCGAGATCAACCTGCACCTGCCGGCGCTCCTCCCGGAGGACTACGTGCCCGATGTGCATCTGCGACTGATGCTTTACAAGCGGATTGCGAGCGCGGCGACGCGCGAGGAGCTGCGTGAGTTGCAGGTCGAGCTGATCGATCGTTTCGGCCTCCTGCCGGCGGTCGCGAAGAACTTCATGCGCATCGCGGCAATCAAACTGGATGCCGAGGCGCTGGGGATCGAGAAAATCGACGCCTCGGCCGCAGGGGGCTTTCTGCAGTTCGGCAGCCGCGCCTCGGTCGACCCGGCGGCGCTGGTGCAGCTCGTCCAGTCGAGCCGCGCTTACCGCATGCAGGGCGCGGACCGCCTGCAGTTTCGCGTGGAAATGCCGGACGAGGACGAGCGCTTCGAGACCGTCGAGGCACTGCTCGACAGGTTGCAGCAAGGCAGCGGCGCGGATCGCGCCCTGGCAGGATAAGATGAGGGCCATGACAAGCGAAAGAATATCGATACGCGGCTTCGCGCACGGATTGCTGGCGATTGCAATAGCGGCGATCTCGTTTCCCGCGCAGCCCGCCGCGGCACAGCAGCTGACCGGCTTTCCGCAAGCGGAACTACCCCGCTACACCGTCGAGCTGATCATCTTCACGTACGCCGAGGATGCCGTGACCAGCGACGAGATCTTCGTGCCGGAATCGCCTTCCTTCGACGAGTTCATGACGACGGACGCGGCGGGGCGACCGGATGGAGAGGTGCCCGTGTTCAGCGACCGGCCGGAGACGAGCACGACACCTTTGCCCGGCGAGCAGGCAGCGCCCGGCAGCCTGGACCAGGCGCCCGCACCGGCGGCAGCCTCGCCCGCACAGCCGGGCGCCGCGGCGGCGGCTACGGGCATTGCCGGCGGCGAGGCGGCGAACGAGATCTCCGGCATCGAGCACAACCTGCACGATCTTCCGCTGCGCACGCACATCGAGCTGGAACTGCTCGGGCCCGAGCAGTACAGCATGGACGAGATCTACCGGAAACTGGTCGAGCTGGACGCCTACCGGCCGATCCTGCGGACCGCGTGGACCCAGGCCACGCCTGGACCGGACGAAGCGCCCGCCATCCGGCTGCGCGCGCTCGGCAATCCACCGCCGGGCCTGGACGGGACGGTCAAGCTCTACCAGGGCCGCTTCGTGCACCTGGGCGTGGACCTCGAGCTGGATGCCGAGGGCATCAACGCGTATGGCGCCGGCGACAGGCGATCCGCGACCGACCAGGCCATCGCCGGCAGCGTGACGGGCAACCAGGACACCTTGCCGGACGGTGGGACATCGCACACGCCGGTGCCGGTGTACTCCGACACGGGCTACAGCGAGGAGATCTACTTCGGGGACGGCAGCTTCCGCCCGCAGCCGGTACGCTACCGCATCGACGAAGTCAGGATCATGCGCGACGGAGACCTCCGCTATTACGATCACCCGCGTTTCGGCGTCATCGCGAAACTGACGGCGATCCCGCGCCAGGAACGCGCCCCCGCCAACCGGTAGCAGCGCGCATTGCGCGCGATGCCACGATCGGCGATATGGGCATCGCGCGCGGTGCGCGCTCCTACAGCAGGACCTGCTGCAGGAATTTCTCGGCCGTGGTGGCGTCCCGGTGCGGATTTGCGAGCGCGGTGCGCGGCGTCACGGTAACGAAGCGCGCTACGCGGGACCGGGGATGATGGATGCCGAGGTCGCGCACCGCGACCCCCAGGCGATCCGCGAACTCCTGCACCCCGCCTTCGCTTGGCGCGTGCGACAAAACCACCAGGAGCTCGGTGCCATCAACGGTGATGCGCGACGCGACGTCGCTCGCCCGTCGCAGACAGCGGCGAATGGCCTGGGCGACCCGGCGCAGGCAGGAGTCGCTGGCATGGCGGCCGAACACGTCGACATAGGCATCGAAATCGTCGAGCGTGAAACTTGCGAGCGCGAGAGAGCTCTGCTCACGCGCGGCCACCGCCCAGTCGTGCGCGAGCACTTCGCGGAACGCGGTACCGGTCAGGAGCCCGGTGACCGGATCGTCACGCGAAAGGTCGCGCACGCGCCGCCTCGCCTTGATCAGCGCCTGCTGTATCTCGGCGTCGGTAGTAACCGTCGCGGCGGCGCTGCGCCAGTAAAGTGCATAGTGCTTTTCGGGCGATCCGGTGGCTGCCGACAGCGGCTTCAGCACCAGCAGGAAATCGCGCTTCTTCAGTTCCACGGGTATGGTGTTGTCCAGGCCCGCTCGTACAGTCTCGCTGACTTCCAGCGCCAGCTCGCGCCCGATCATCTGCTCGACGACGTCCGCCAGCGGCCGGTCGAGCACCGGTTTGTTACCGGACAGGCCGCCGAACGCCGTGCTCGCGAGCACGACCGGCCAGTCCGGCCGGTCCACGCGCGCCACCAGCACCGGCTCCGCCGACGCGTCGATCACCTGTTCGAGAATGTCGCGTTGCAATGGCTTCACGGTCGCGGTCACCGTCTGTCACGCACCGGCGCCGCCGCCGGATTCAAAAAAAACTTGCAGCACGCGCAGTGCCTGCTCCCGCGCCGTGCTCATGCTGGCCTCGATGTCCGCGTGAATCGCCCCCGGGCCGCGGCCGGCGGCGCGGTTCACTACCAGTGACAGGCAGGCGTAGCGCATATCGAGCTCCCTCGCCAGCGCCGCCTCGGGCAGCGCGGTCATGCCAATGAAATCCGCCCCGTCCCGCTCCAGCCGGTCGACTTCCGCCGCCGTCTCCAGCCGCGGTCCCTGCGTGACCGCGTACACGCCGCCATCGTGACAGGCGACGCCGGCGGCCGCGGCGGCGGCCAGCAAGGCCTCCCGGAGCCCTTGGGAAAAAGGCTCGCTGAAATCGATGTGCCCAAGGGTAGCCGAGCTGCCGTCATGAATACTGTGATCTCGCGCATACGTGTAGTCGATGAGCTGGTCCGGCACCGCGAGCGTGCCGGGGGCGTGTTCCACCCGGATCGCCCCGACCGTGTTGAGGGCCACGATCGAAGCCGCCCCGGCGAGTTTCAATGCCATCGCGTTCGCGCGGTAGTTCACGCGGTGCGGCGGGATCGCGTGGGCATCCCCGTGCCGCGCCAGGTAGAGGACGGACCGGCCACCGATCTCGAGCTCCCGCAGCGGCGCCGACGGCGCCCCGTACGCGGTCATGAACCGGCGCCCGGGGCCGCGCGCGAGCGCGCCGAAACCGCTGCCGGCGATGATCGCGTAGCGCGCCGTGCCGCGCCTTACGGTCCCGGAGTTCGCGCGCATCAGGCCCGCAGCTCGAGTTCCGGGCGCTCCAGCCAGCGTCCGATGGCGACGCTCGCCGCCTGCCACTCGTCGCTGGCCAGCAACGTCTCGCGCAAGCCGCCGCCGGTCCCGTGCAGGCGCGCCAGGCGCACCAGCGACAGCGGGTTCGAACGATCGCGCAATGCATGGACGACGGCCCGTGCCGCCGGACGGTCGTTGCAGACGAGCACCATGTCGCAGCCCGCGTCGAGCGCGAGCTTCGCCCGCTCAGGGCCGGAGCCGAACGCGGCGGCCGCTTGCATGCTGAGATCGTCGGAGAACACGGCACCGTCGAAGCCCATCTGCGATCGCAGCTGGTCGCCGATCCAGTAGCGCGAAAAGCCGGCCGGCAGGGGGTCCGTTTCCGCGTACACCACGTGCGCCAGCATGATCCCGCCGAGCAGGCGATGGCCGATCAGTTTCTCGTACGGCCGCATGTCGTCCAGGAGCTCGCCGTATTCCCGGCGGTCCACCGGCAGGCGCTCGTGCGAGTCGGCAACGACCGCGCCATGACCCGGGAAGTGCTTCGCGACCGGCGCCATCCCCGCGCTTTTCATGCCGCGGCAGAAGGCGGCGGCGAGCTCACCGACAGCGGCGGGGGCGCGGTGAAAGGCGCGGTCGCCGATAACCTCGCTCACGCCCCGGTCGAGATCGACGCAGGGCGCGAACGCGAGATCGATGCCGCTGGCGCGGAGCTCGGCGCCGATGAGCCAGCCGGCGGTCCTGGCGAGCTCCAGCGCCTCGGGGCGATCCTTGTCGTAGCGCCGGCCGAGCCGGCGCATCGGCGGCATGCGGCTGAACCCGTCGCGGAAACGCTGCACCCGGCCGCCCTCGTGATCCACCGCGACGAGCAGCGGCGGCTTGCGCACGGCGCGCGCCGCGGCGACCAGATCTTCGAGCTGCGCGGGCGAGGCGTAATTGCGGCTGAACAAGATGAGACCGCCCACCGCCGGCTCCGCGAGCAGCGCGCGATCCGCCGGGCTCAGGGTGAGCCCCTCTATGTCGAGCATGACGGGTCCGAGTGCCATCTAGATTGTTTCTGTAAAAACCTCGTAATTTGTTATATGTGTTTAATTTTTGAAAACCGCGATCGCTTCGACATGGCCGGTGTGCGGAAACATGTCGATGATGCCGGCGCCTTCCAGTCGGTAGCCGTGCTCGCGCACGAGCGCGCCCGCATCCCGGGCGAGCGTGGCGGGATGGCATGAAACGTACACGATTCGCGGCGCGCTCGCCGCCCTTAAATGGCGGATCGCCTCGGCCGCGCCGCTGCGCGCCGGATCGAGCAGCACGCGGTCCCAGGGCTCGCGCAGCCAGCTCTCGCGGCCGTCCACGGCCGCGAGATCGGCGGCGCGGAACTCGCAGTTGCCGAGTCCGTTCAGCGTGGCATTGGCAGTCGCCCGCGCCACCATGCGCTCCTCCCCTTCGACCCCGAGCACGAACTGCGCGCGGCGCGCGAGCGGCAGGGAGAAGTTGCCGATGCCGCAGAAGAGATCGAGCACGCGGTGCTCCGGCCGCAGGTCGAGCAGGTCCAGCGCGCGGTCCACCATGAGCCGGTTGACGGCGCCGTTGACCTGCACGAAGTCGGTTGCGTCGAATTCGAGGGTGACGGCGTGCGCCGGCAGCGCGTAGCGCAGCGGCTCCGCATCGGCAGGGTGCAGGCGCCGGATCGTGCCGGGTCCACCGGGCTGCAGCGCTATGCGGACGGCGTGCTCGCGCGCAAAGTCCGCGAGCCGGGTTTCGTCTTCGGGCGTCGGCGGGTCCAGCACGCGAAACACGAGCTCGGTTGCGTTATCGGCGACCGCCACCTCGATCTGCGGCAGGCGCCGCCGGATCGTGAGGCCGCCGATCAAATCGCTCAGTGGCTCTATCAAGCCGTCGAGCGGCGGCGCGAGCACCTCGCACCGCGTCATGTCCGCGATGTAGGGCGTATGCTGCTCCCGGAAGCCGACGAGTACCCGGCCCTTGGCCGGGACATCGCGCACGGCGAGCCGCGCGCGCCGCCGATAGCCCCACTCGGAGGCTTCATCGTAGACCGGCGGCAGCCAGCGCTCGGGCGCGACGCCGCCAATGCGCGTGAGGCTGTCCTGCAAAGCCCGGAACTTGATCGCGCGCTGCTCTTTTGCCGGTACATGCTGCAGCGCACAGCCGCCGCACACGCCAAACGCCCGGCAGCGCGGCGCGATACGCTCGGGCGACGGCTCCAGCACGTCCAGCAGCTCGGCTTCGTCGAAGCTCTTGCGCCGTTTGCGCCTGAGGATGCGCACCGTTTCGCCGCGCAAGCCGCCCGGCACGAACACCTTCTTGCCGCCGATCGCAGCGATACCCTTGCCGTCGTGACTGACGGCGCCGATGCAGGCGGTTTCGGGTTCGCGCCGTGCCATGCCGCTAGTGCCCTGCCTCCCAGGCCGTGAGGAAGGCGTTAAGGTGCGGCTTGTCCGCGGCCTTCAGGGTGCTCCTGACCAGCTCGAACTCGCGCTCGAGATCGACGGCATCGAGCTTGCCGCGCATGAATTCGAAGCGCAGGTACACGAGGTAGGTATTCAGCACGTCCGTTTCGCAGTAGTTGCGGATCTCCTCGATACCGCCGTCGAGCCAGGTTTGCCAGACGTGCGCCCCGCTCATGCCGAGCTTGCCGGGAAAACCCAACAGCAATGCGACCTGGTCGAGGCTCGCGCGGCCACGCGCCTGGAATGCCGACAGGATGTCCATGAGGTCCAGGTGCCGCCAGTGAAAACGGCTGAGATAGTTGTTGTAGCGAAACTCGCGGTCGCCGTCTCCCGTCTCCCAGTAGCGCGGCGCCTGGATGCCGTGCTTCAGCGCGCGATAATGCAGCACCGGCAGGTCGAAGCCGCTGCCGTTCCACGAGATCAGTTCCGGCGCATAGCGTTCGATGCCGTCGAAGAAGCGCTGCACCAGTTCCTTTTCGTCCGAGTCGCGGTCCCCCAGGCTCCAGACGCGAAAGGTGTCGCCCGCGCGCAAGGCGACCGAGATCGCGACCACCCGCTGCAGGTGATGCGGGAGGAACTCACTGCCGGTCGCCTGGTGCCTCAAAAACCCCATCGCGCGCGCGACGTCCTCGTCGGAGAGACCGTCAAGCTGGTACAGGCGGCGCCCAAACTCCACGTCGGGCACAGTCTCAATATCGAATGAAAAACAATTCATTATAATACTTAGTTAATCTCGTTTAGTACTTCCCATATCGGGTGTCACGGCTCGCATGACGACCGCGAACGCTACCACGAGGCCGGCGTCGTCCGTGAGGCTCACGTGACCCTCGCCTATTCCCAACCGTTCGCACACCGCCCGGCCGCGAGCCGAGAAAATGAGGTACGGTCGCCCCTGGTCATTGTTGAGGATACCGACGTCGCGAATCCACATGCCGTGCCGGAAGCCCGTACCCATCGCTTTCACCGCCGCCTCCTTGCCGGCGAAGCGCATCGCCAGGAAGCGTACCGGCTGCCGGCTGGCCTCGAATCGCTCCAGCTCTTCCGGCATCAGCAGCCGTTCGACGAAGCGCTCGCCGAATCGTTCATAGGTCTGCTGGATCCGTACCAGCTCGACGATATCGGTGCCAACGCCGAAGATCACCAGCGGGCTCCGGGGTGCACTAGCGCCTCGCGTCCAGCATCAGCCGCTTCATTTCCCGCACGGCCTCGCCGATACCGTCGAACACCGCGCGCGCGACGATCGAGTGGCCGATGTTGAGCTCCGTGATATCGGCGATTTCCGCGATCGGCTGCACGTTGCCGTAATGCAGACCGTGGCCCGCGTGTACGATGAGGCCCAGCTCGCGGCCGTGCGCGGCGGCCGCCACGATGCGGTCGAACTCCGCCGCGCGGCCGCCGTCGTCGGCGTCCGCGTACGTGCCGGTGTGGATTTCGATCGCCGGCGACCCCGCCGCCGCCGCCGCTTCGACCTGGCGCGGGTCCGGATCGATGAACAGCGACACGCGGATGCCGGCCGCCGCGAGCTCTGCACAGGCCGCGGCGATTTTCTCCGGCTGCGCGGCGACGTCGAGCCCGCCCTCGGTGGTCAGCTCCTCGCGTTTCTCCGGCACCAGGCAGCAGTCCGCGGGACGAACGCGGGTGGCGATGCCGAGCATTTCCCCGGTCACCGCCATTTCGAGGTTCATGCGCGTGCGGATCGCCTCGCGCAGAGCGTCGAGGTCGCGGTCCTGGATGTGGCGCCGGTCTTCCCGCAGGTGCAGGGTGATGCTGTCGGCGCCGGCCCGCTCGGCTATCAGGGCGGCGGCGACCGGGTCCGGGTAGTCGGTGCCCCGAGCCTGCCGGAGGGTGGCGACGTGGTCGATGTTGACGCCGAGGCGTAGTTCATTCATTGCGTATGTCCCGTATTTAACGAGTCATATTATCCACCAAAAATACCTGCAGCGCCGGACCCGGAGGCCGCATCGTACGTGTAACCGTCGTAGTCACTGGACGAACTGGTACCGACGCTCGTCGGATGCGGCTAACGGCGAACGTTGGCGTCCCGAAAGAAGTCTTGTTCGCTCAATGTGATCCACCCGTATGATGGCTCGATAACCTATGAGTGCGCCCACTTCGTCCAGTGACCGCGTAGATCAAAAAATATAGCGAGGTCAGCAGCATTGAAGCTGCAGCGACTGGTCTACTTGCGAAGATGTAGATACCCAATACCCCACCCGCAAGGCCGAGCACCAAAGCCAGGGCTCTAAACATCGATTCCCGGCTCACTTCAGTGCACCGCTTATTCGCCAATCTCAGCCAGGTGACCTCGCGCGTATTCTTGCCAGTCTGCGTCCTTCATCCTCTCCACTCGGTTCTTTAATGTATCCATCAACTCCTTGTCGTTTGCTACGTCGTAGGTCCCCTGCACCTGCATGAACACGAAGACTTCGAGCAAATCTCTCAAATCAAGGTCGCTCAGCGGCTCGTGTAGCTTCTCCTCCAGGAAACGAGCTGCCTCCTCCCCCTGTGATGCGAAAGGAGGAGCAAGATACAAGGTTGGCGGGTGTATGTACTGCATGCCGCATCGGTAGA
>CAZSKQ010000023.1:0-35245 GCA_964607425.1 uncultured Woeseiaceae bacterium | reverse complement strand
GTGTTCAGGTTCTTCCTGTTGGGCGTTATCAGCATTCCGAACGGTTGTTCCCCGCATTTTCCCCGAATCATTACTCTCCCCCAACGAAATTTCCAGTTCCTTGCGCGGGTTCACACAATGATTGAAGTCGCGGGAAGTAAAGGGAAGTTGCGAGGGCGAGGGTTACGGGCCATGGCGCCAACGGCCCGGGCCAGGCGCAGGCCGTGCGGACGGGCTTCCGAATATTCGCGCTCCTTGAGCCAGGGTGGCGGCATCCACTGTTCGTTTTGCGCATAGACATGGGCGTGCCCGCCGCATTTGTCATAAATGTGGCCAGCTACCAACGTCAACCATCGCCTGTATTGCCAATTTTAGTGGCAAATTAGCCACACTAAAAAGCTTTTTTTCAGGAAAAAGCGAAAAATGGCGTTTACAAACCACGCTGGATTTCACATTATGAGGTCCCCCTCAGGAAGAGAACTTACAAGAATCGGCCGGACCAATTGGATGAATGGCCACGGTCGGACGAAAAACTGCATAAGGGGATAATATGAACTTCGACGACGATCACGCGTCTCGCGTGCGGCTGTCCAGCGTGCTTGCCGGGTTTACCAGTCTGTTCTTCTTCATACTGGCGCCGCCGTCGCTGGCACAGGACGATGACCAACAAGCAGCAGACGGGAGTCCTGCCGACATCGAGCAGATTACGGTTACAGGTTCCCGCATTCAGCGGGCCGGCATCGACACCTTTTATCCAGCCGTTTCCGTAGGAGGTGAGGAACTCGACGACAACGCCTTTACCAACGTCGCGGACGCACTGAACGAAATTCCGGCGTTTGGCAATGCGGACGCCGTACCGACCGGAGTGCAGAACTCGTTCTCAGTCGGCCAGAATTTCGTCGACTTTCTCGGTCTCGGGTCGCAGCGTACGCTGACGCTGGTAAACGGCAAGCGGTTCGTGTCCTCCAACACCCCGAGTATTTTCGGCCAGGACGGCGGTCTTCAGGTGGACTTCAACGTGATCCCTTTGGCCCTGGTCGAACGCATCGAGGTGATCGGAGTGGGCGGCGCCCCGATATACGGATCGGACGCCATTGCCGGCACAATCAACGTTATCCTCGAGGACCGCTTCGAAGGTATCGACGGGACTTACAGGTACGGCATGACCGAGGAAGGCGACGGCGACTTTTATCAAGCTTCACTTGTCGCCGGCGTGAATTTTGGGGATGGCCGCGGCAATCTTACGTTCTCCGCGGAGACGTACGAGCAAGACAGCATGCGGCGGAAGGCGAGGCCGTTTTTCACGGAAGGGGAGCCGTTCTTTGCCTCGGATAATGTCCCTGCGGAGTTTGACGGCACCCCCGATGACGGCACGATCCGAATCTATTTCGATCAGCGCATCAATATCTTTACTTTTGGCGGAACCGTCGATCCGGGCCTCGGAGCCTTCGATCCCCTGGGGCTTCTGGGCTTCGGTCCGCTTGGCCAGTTCCCTGACGGCAACTTTTACCAGTTCGATTCGAATTCCAACCTGATTCCGTTCCAATCGGGACGGAGAGGCCCGGGAAATGTGCTTTTCGCGCTCGGGGGTGACGGCCCGGACTTCTTCGATGAGGTCGAGCAAGCACAGTCGCCTCTCAGCCGCGACGTATTCACCAGCTCGATGAATTACGACCTCACCGACAGCGTGCGCCTGTACTCCAGCCTCCTGTACGCAAACACGGAATCGACGGAACTGGTCAGCCAGGGCGGCTTCCAGACTTTCGCCTTCGGTGGTACCAGCGGGCCGCTGCTGTTTTCGGCGGACAATCCGCTGCTTCCCCAGCAGGCGCAGGACGTGTTTGCCGCGAATGGCGTGGGCCAGTTCTTCCTGCATCGGTTCAACAACGACATCATCGATTCCAGCAGCTACAGGGAGCAGCACCTTTGGCGGTTCGTTGCCGGTTTCGAGGGTGATTTTGAATTCGCCAATCGGTCATTCAGCTGGGAGGCGTACGCGGTGCGGGGCGAGAGCGATGGAGAGACCCGCGGTGAAGGCATTATCGACGCCCGGTTCCTCAATGCCATTGACGTACGCCAGCTTACCAATGCCGATCTCGCGGCTATAGACGCCGTTATCGCAGCGGCGGAAGCGGCTAACGACGATCCCCCTCCCAATATCCTCGCGCTTACCGGAACCGCTACTGCCGGGGTCGGTGACATCGTCTGCGAATCCGTGTACCAGGCGGCTCTCGGCAACATTACCGGAGTGAGCGGCAACGGCGTCACGGACGAGGACTTGCCGTTCGTGCAAGGGTGCGTTCCCCTGAACCTTTTCGGCCAGGGCGCGCGAACGGAGGCGGCCCGCCAGTGGGTCACAGGACGCCAATTGACGGGTACGGATATCGAGCAGACGATCTACAACATCAACTTTGGCGGCGAGCTGCTCGAGTTGCCCGCTGGTCCTCTGGCGTTCAATGTCGGCTATGAAACCCGCGAAGAGGAGGCGCTGTTCCAGCCGGCGCTGGGCAATGAAGTGCCTTTGACACGCTCTTCGGCGTTCCAGGCGACGGGCGGCTCGTACGACACCGACGAGTTCTTCGGCGAAGTCCTGCTACCGATCGTCGGTTCCGGTATGGACATCCCGTTCATGGAAATGGCCGAGATTAACGGAGCCATACGGGAGATCGACAACTCGCTCGCCGGCGATGCTACCGTGTGGACGGCGGGCGGTCGTTTCGCTCCAGTAGCGGACATCACGTTCCGCGGCAACTATACGGAATCGATCCGCGCACCCTCACTGGTGGAACTGTTTGCGCCGATTACCTCGTCGTTCAGCTTTGCGGACGATCCCTGCGACAACGAGTTCGTGGATGAGGGGCCGGACCCCGCTACACGTGAAGCAAACTGCCGTGCGGACCTGGGGGCAAGTTATGATCCCACGACCTTTGAGTCCGACGTCCAGAACGCGACCGCGAGGGGCCGCACCGGTGGCAACCCGAACCTGGAAAACGAGCTGGCCGAGTCCTACAGCATCGGCGTTACTTTCGAGCCGCGCTGGGTCGACAATTTGGTCATAACAGCCGACTACATCGACATCCAGTTGACGGAAGCTATCGTAGCGCTCGATCTGACCACGCTGATGGAAGCCTGCTATGACTCGCCGAGCTTCCCCGGGGTAGCGGCTTGCAACAGCTTTTCGCGTAATGCCGAGGGGCAGATAAGCGACTTCCTGACCGGGCAGACCAACGCTCAGCGATTCGATGTCGAATTCATGAACTACTCGGTAAGTTACGGATTTGATGTCGCAACTCCATTCGGATGGCTGAATAATAACTGGGCCGATAACGACCTTGGCTTCCTGACTACTCGCGCACGCATCTCAAATACGCGCAAGCGCCTGGTCTCGGTCACGGGCGATCCAGCCCTGTCGGAGGTTGGTGAATTCGAAGATCCGGAATGGTCGGGTGTGTTCGATTTCATCTGGAACTACGGCGACAATACGCGCGTGTTCTATCGCCTGATCTGGCAAGCCGCGTCGAAGCTCGATGCAACCGGCCAGGACGTGTACGAGGACCTGAACGGCAATATCATTACCGAGTCGGACGCACGGTACATCAGCAACCTGTCTGTCTCGTATGATTTTGGTCAGCTTTTGTTCGACGATGAAGATAGCGACCTGATCTTGCAGTTTTCGATCGATAACCTGTTCGATCACAAGCCGGATCTCATCCAGCAGGCTGCCAATGACTTCGATTTCACGGAGTTCTTTGGACGGCGGTACACGCTCGCCTTCAGTGCCGGCTTTTAACGAAGTTTCGACCATCATGGCTGGGCCCGCTCATCGAGCGGGCCCTTTTTTGTTGGTATTCCCGTATTTCTTGCGGTCAGGCCCCAAACAACGGCTACGACAAGGTTGGTCTCTGGTCATTTGACCCGCGTACCCCCGGAGCACTCGAGGAAGTACCTGGATGCACTCGACCACTACAAGAAGGATTACAAATTCGTCGAACTGGAAGGTGCCGACCACTTTTACGATACGCTCTTTTTCCATCACCAGCTCAAGCTGTACGAATCCCTTATCGGCTATCTGAAGCGCGCGACTGCGGACCGGGAGGACTGTAGCTTTTAGGCACACAAAATGATCTCTGTTGAATGGATGTACAGATATGTTGCTACGTGGCAACACAAACAGATCGTTTTTCCAGTGCAAAACGGACAATTAGTTGCTTGATAGCAACATTTTGATCTTTTTCAAGCCAATTACAACAAATGAGGTTTACAAGCCACGCTTGATTTCGCATAGTCGCGCCAACGGAGCACATAACTCGCCAATTCGGTCAGCGATCACAGGACGAAGGGTTGCGCCCGAACACAACTGCATGAGGGGATAACATGAAACTCCACGACCGTATGCCAGGTGCGCGCCTTCCAGTTTTGCTGGCCGCCCTCATCGGCGGACTGTCACTGGCTGCTGCCTCGGCGTCAATTGCGCAGGAGACTGAAGCCGGGGATGAGGAACTCGAAAACCTCGAGGAAATCGTCGTGACCGGTTCGCGCCTTACCCGTACCGGATTTGAGACACCGTCGCCCGTCATCATCATCGGAGATGCGCAGATCCGGGCAACGACAACGCCGGCATTGGGCGATCTCCTGAATGAGCTGCCGCAGCTGCGTTCGACCTTCAGCCTGAGCAACTCGAGTCGCTTCATAGGCACCGCCGGCATCGGTAGCCTCGATTTGCGAGGACTTGGCACGGAGCGGACACTTGTGCTGGTCAACGGGCGCCGCCACGTGTCCTCGAGCGAGGGCACGCAGACCGTTGATGTAAACAGCATTCCGACGGACATGATCGAGCGGATCGAGATCATCACCGGTGCCAATTCGGCCGTATACGGCGCGGATGCGGTGGCCGGCGTGGTCAACTTCATCTTGAAAGACGATTTCGAGGGCACGTCCATACGTACGTCGTTCGGCGATGCCGGCGACAGCAACTTCGGACGCAACTCGGTCGCGATTACCACCGGGCACAACTTCGACCAGGGACGCGGTAACGCCATTTTTTCCATCGGTTACGACCAGCAGGATCTTCTTACTGCAGGTGAGCGCGGCGGCGACTTTGTCCGCTCGTTCGGAACCGTCCCCAACCCGGACGATGGCGATACGATCGATGCCAACGGCATTCAAATCGACGATGGTGTGCCGGACAGGATCACCGTTCCGAACCAGGGCTTCTGGGTAGTCTCGAACGGCGGGACGTTCATCTCCGGCCTCCTCGGCAGCGTTGCCCCTGACGGCAGCTTCGTTCCCCTGGATCCGGGCAGTTTCGAGTTCCTGGATGGAAACTTCTGCGGCGGCGAGGGCTGCCCTTTCCTCGACCTGGATACGTTCCAGGTACTGCAGCCCGAGCTCGAGCGCTTCACTCTCGATGCAAACTTCAGGTATGACATCACGGACGACATGGAGTGGTTTTTCGAGGGACGTTATGCCAACGTCGACGTTGCCCAGCAGGGCCAGCCTTCGTTCGACCTTGGACCGTTTATTACGATTCGCCGCGACAATGCATTCCTGAGTCCGTCAGTGGCGGCTGCGATGGACGACGCCGGCATAACCGCAGCCGGACTGACTCGCTTCAACGTCGACCTCGGATTGCGCCAGGAAGAGAACAACCGTGAAACGTTCCGCGGCGTAACGGGCATTCGAGGTGAGTTCGCCGACGGCTATACCTATGAAGCATTCGCAAATTACGGTCGCACAACCGTGGAGCGCGTCAACCTGAATAATCGCATTGACGAACGCTGGCTGGCGGCAACGGACGCCGTGGCGGTCGATGCAACCGAGGCCGCGCTCCTCAATGCCTCTGGAATCGTCTCAGGTGTTTCGGCAGGCGATATCGTTTGCCGGGCGTCGCTGCAGGAGGCCCAGGGTGTCGTTACCGGGTTTCCGGCGTTTGCTTACGAAGGCTGTATTCCGGTCAATGTGCTCGGGTTCGGCAACCCGTCTCCTGAAGCTGCCGACTGGGTTAATTCGACGGCTATCGGCCTCGCGGAGATACAGCAGACGCAGCTGGCAGCGGTCCTGTCGAAAGACGACCTGCTCGAAGGCTGGGCCGCCCCGATCGGCGGTGTAGTGGGTATCGAATATCGCGAAGAGAAAAGCTTTGTGCGAGGCGACTCGCTGTCCGCACTCGGCAACACCTTCTTCAACAACCTGGCCGATACACGGGGCAAGTTCGACGTTACCGAGCTGTTCACGGAGATATCGGTGCCATTGTTGCGCGATGCACCGTTCTCGAGAGACCTCACCATCGAGGGTGCGGCGAGATACTCCGACTACTCGACGATCGGAGATACGTTCACCTGGGAAGGACGCCTCAACTGGCAACCGTTCGACGACGTCCGTGTCCGCTTCAATATGGGAGAAGCACTCCGGGCACCGAACATCGGCGACCTGTTTTCACCTCCTGGCGAAAACTTCAACATCGTCGACGATCCCTGCGATATGGATAATCTCGACCTCGGCCGCAACGGGCGCAACGTCCGAATCGCCAACTGCCAGGCGCTTGGTATTGCGGATCCGGAAAACTTCGATTCGCTCGACGAGCAGAGCATACCGCTCGTGTCCGGCGGCAACCCCGATCTGCAGGAGGAAGAAGCCGAAACGTTCACGGTGGGTATCGTTTATTCGCCAAGCTGGATCGATGGCTTGCAGTTGTCGCTCGACTGGTACGATATAGAGATCAAGCAGGCGATTGCGGCTACCGGTTCCCAGGCAATACTTGACCGGTGCGTCGACGATCCGAGCGGCATCGACAATCAATTCTGTGCACTCGTGACGCGGAACGGGATCGGCAATATTATCGAGTTGCGGCAGTTCCCGCTGAACCTGAACAGCCTTGAAGTCAAAGGATTGGACACGGAAGTGCACTACAGTCGAGAGATCGGCGGTTTCACACTGAACAATCGTTTGGTCGCCGCTTACCTCGACAGCCGTGTCGATTTCCTGAACTCCAACGATGACGTGGATATTCTCCAGGGCGAGTTGGGGGATCCGGAGTTACAGCTCAACTACCGGGCCGCGCTCGTTGCCGACGATTGGGAAATGTTCCTGGAAGCACGCTGGATCGATGAAATGTACACCGAGGAGCAGGAACTGCTGTTTGGGTCTGCGACAAACAACGATCCGAACCCGGATGTCACGGATAACATAATTGCCGATTCGGTAACCTATATCGACCTTGGAGGTACGTATTGGTTCGAGAACGGCTTGTCGCTGGGCTTTACAGTCGACAACGTGTTTGACGAGGATCCGCCGTTTGGATTTGCCAATGGCGCCGGATCCGGCATCTACGATGCTATCGGACGCTTCTATTCCGTTCGTGCGTCGTGGGAGTTCGGCGGAGCGCGCTAAAGGCGCGCTGCGGGAACGCTGCGTTTCGTGCGGACTTTCAAGTCCGGTTCGACAATGTGATCATGGGCCCACTTTCTGAGTGGGCCCTTTTTTATGGCTGTACCTGACAAGTTCGACCTCATCGTCATCGGCGGCGGCATCAACGGTGCCGGCATCGCACGGGATGCCGCGATGAGGGGCATCAGCGTCCTGCTGCTGGAGATGAACGATTTCGGCAGCGGCACGTCGAGCTGGTCGAGCCGGTTGATCCACGGCGGGCTGCGCTATCTCGAGTACGGCGAAATATCGCTGGTGTACGAGTCCCTGCAGGAGCGGCGCCGCCTGCGGCGGACGGCCCGACACCTTGTCGACCGCATCCGCATCAATATACCGGTTTACCAGGGCGGCAAACGCGGCATGCTGGTGCTGAAGGCCGGCATGCTGGCCTATGACCTGCTGTCGACAGGCAAGAGCCTGCCACGTCACCGGATGCTGTCCCGCTCCGAGTTCCTGGCGAACGAGCCGGGCGTCAGCGACAACGGGCTCAAGGGCGGCGCCCAATATTACGACGCGCAGGTTCCGTTCGCCGAGCGCCTCGTGCTGGAGAACGTCATTGCCGCGCAGGCCGCCGGTGCCACCGTGAAAAATTACAGCCCGGTCACCGGCATCGATATTGAAAACGGCAAGGTGCGGGCCGTGCGGTACACGGACGCGGCGAGTGGTCAGGAGGTGGAGGTGCTTGCCCGCGTGGTCGTCAACGCGGCCGGTCCGTGGGTCGACGACGTGCTCGGCACCGCAAACCTGCCGATGCCGGAGCTGGTGGGCGGTACCAAGGGCAGTCACATCGTTGTAGGCAGATTCGACGGTGCGCCGAAAGACGCTTTCTACATCGAAGCCTTTATCGACTCCCGGCCGTTCTTCGTAATCCCCTGGAACGGCCAATACCTGATCGGCACAACCGACACCCGTTACAAGGGCGATCCGGGGGAGGCCGCGGTCAGCACGGAGGAAATCGATTACCTGCTGTCGGAAACGAACCGGGTATTTCCGCGTGCGCGGCTCACGCGGCACGACATCCACTTTGCCTACGCCGGTGTACGGCCGCTGCCGATCCAGAGCAAGAAAGCGGAATCGGCGATTACGCGCCGGCACATCATCAGGAATCACCAGCGCAATGCACGGGGGCTTTTGTCCATCATCGGCGGCAAGCTGACGACGTACCGCAGCCTTGCCGAGCAGGTTACCAACCGCGTGGCGAAGATGCTGGGTGGCGCGGAAAAGTGCGGCACGCGCGACACTTTCCTGCCTGGCGCCACCGGCATTGCCGCGGCCAGGGCGGATGCGGGCCATTTTGCAGGCCTGTCGGAGGAAGGTGCCGCGCGCCTGCTTGGCATCTACGGCGGCCGCGTGCGCAAGGTGCTTGACCTTGCCTACGATCGGCCGGCGCTGGCGATAGCCCTCGATACAGGTAAAACCGTACTGGCCGCGGAAGTCGTGTTTGCCGTGCGGCAGGAGTTCGCGCGGCATCTCACGGATATTCTGCACCGCCGGACGATGGTCGGATTATCGGCGGACCTCGGGGAATCGGTGGCGGAGGGTGCCGCTGCCGTGGCGGCGAACGAACTCGGCTGGAGCGATGCCGAACGCCGCCAGGAGTTGCAAGCGCTTAAAGATTACAACGCACGCCTGCGCGTCCTGTAGGAGCCCGCCATGCGGGCGACCGGGAATGGGCAAGACCGGCGACGGTGATATAAATATGCCGGTCGCCCGCATGGCGGGCTCCTACAAGGGTGTTATCAGCGGTCGGGCATGTTGCCGATCATGGCGGTCGCGAATTCGCTTGTCTTGATCTTGGTGGCACCCTCCATCAGGCGCGCGAAGTCGTAGGTGACGGTTCTCTGGGCGATGGTCTTGTCCATGGCGGCGATGATCACATCCGCCGCCTCTGTCCACCCGAGATATCGGAGCATCATCTCGCCGGAAAGGATCAGGGAGCCCGGGTTCACGACGTCCTGGTTCGCATACTTGGGCGCCGTGCCATGCGTCGCCTCGAACACCGCGTGGCCGGTGATGTAATTGATGTTGCCCCCGGGCGCGATGCCGATGCCACCGACCTGCGCGGCGAGCGCATCGGAGAGGTAATCGCCGTTCAGGTTCATCGTGGCCATGACGTCGAATTCGTTCGGGCGCGTCAGCACCTGCTGCAAGGCGATGTCGGCGATCACATCCTTGACCAGTACCTTGCCCGCAGCGAGCGCTTCCTCCTGCTCCCGGTTGGCGGCTTCCTGGCCTTTTTCCCCGCGTGTGCGTTCCCACTGGTCCCAGGTGTAGGTGCGGTCGCCGTATTCGCGTTCAGCCAGTGCATAGCCCCAGTTCCGGAACGCACCTTCCGTGAACTTCATGATATTGCCCTTGTGCACGAAGGTGACGCTTTTGCGCGAGTTGGCGAGCGCGTATTCGAGCGCGGCACGCACCAGCCGCTCGGTGCCTTCGCGCGAGACCGGCTTCAACCCGATCCCGGAGCTTTCGGGGAAGCGGATCTTCCCGAACTCCTCGGGGAAGCGCTCGCGCAGCAGCCCCATGAACTCCTCCCACGCGGGCTTTCCCTGCTCGAATTCGATGCCCGCGTAGATATCCTCCGTGTTCTCGCGAAATATGACCATGTCCACGCGGCCCGGCTCGCGCACCGGGGACGGCACGCCCTGGAACCAGCGCACCGGCCGCAGGCACACGTACAGGTCCAAAAGCTGCCGCAACGCGACGTTCAGCGAGCGGATGCCGCCGCCGATCGGGGTCGTCAGCGGTCCCTTGATCGACACCAGCCATTCGCGGCAGGCGTCGACCGTCTCGTCCGGCAGCCAGCTATTGAACAGCTCGCGGGATTTCTGGCCCGCGTAGATCTCCATCCAGTGGATCCGGCGCTGGTCGCCGTAAGCCGCGGCCACCGCCGCGTCCAGCACCCGGACCGTGGCGCGCCAGATGTCCGGCCCGGTACCGTCGCCCTCGATGAACGGTATGACGGGATGATCGGGGACCACGAGCTTGCCGCTCTCGATCGTGATTTTCTCGCCGCCTGCTGGCGGTACGGGTCTGGCATTCGGCATAGCGGCTCCGGTTTTCAACGTTTTCAAGCGATTCCCCGGACTGTCGTCGATCGGGGTCAATTGAAATTCTAAATCATTCGCCTTCATTATGTCGGCCCTCCGAGGCCCGCACGGGGAAGATCGCTAATGAACAGGGTAAGAAAGCCGCTGCAGGCGGCTTTGGTGACGCTCTCTCTGCTCGCCTCCGGCGCGTTCTCGCAGGCCTTTTCCGCGGAAGTGCCGGTTGCCGCGGGGGACCGCGAACGGCCGCGGATCGGGCTCGTGCTCGGCGGCGGCGGCGCGCGCGGCGCCGCGCATATCGGCGTCCTGAAAGAGCTGGAGCGTATGCGTATCCCGGTCGACGCCGTTGCCGGTACGAGCATGGGCGCGATCATCGGCGGGTTGTATGCATCGGGCATCGCGCCTGACGAGCTGGAGCGCGTGATTGAATCGCTGGACTGGGCCGATGCCTTCCAGGACACCGCCCAGCGCGCGGACCTCACGTTCCGCCGCAAGCAGGATGACGTTGAATTCCCGATCGATTTCGAGCTTGGGCTGAACGGCGGCCGCCTGGCTTTGCCGATGGGCCTGATCCAGGGGCAGAAGCTCGGTTTGATCCTGCGCAATCTCACCACGCCGGTCGCCCACGTCCAGGATTTCGACGAGCTGCCGATACCGTTTCGCGCCGTCGCCTCCGACATCGAAACCGGCCGCGCCTATGTCATGGCCAGCGGGGACCTGCCGCTCGCGATGCGGGCCAGCATGTCGGCGCCCGGCATCTTCGCGCCCGTAATGGTCGACGGCCATACCCTGGTCGACGGCGGGCTTTCGGGCAACGTGCCGGTCGAGGCGCTCCGGGAAATGGACGTCGACGTCATCATTGCGGTGGACGTGGAGTTCCCGCTGTACCGGGCTAAAGACCTGGAGTCGGCGCTGGATATCACGGCGCAAATGCTGACGATCCTCATTCGCAAGGAGACGCGCCGGCAACTGGAAAGCCTGGAGGAGGGCGATATTCTCATTCGCCCGGATCTCGGCGATTTCGGATCGACCAACTTTGCCGAAATTTCCCGCGCCGTGGAACCGGGCGCGATCGCGGCGCGCGAAGCGGCCGCGGCGCTCTCCCGGTATGCCGTCAGCGAGGCCGCCTACCGGCAATACCAGGCCGAACGCAGGCTCTCGAGGTCGCAGACCTACGTCTTCGATTTCGTGCGGGTGATCGACGATGGGCCACTCTCGGATCGCGTGCTCAAGTCGAGGCTGCGCACGGAGCCCGGCGAAGAGGTCACCGACCGCGGACTCGCCGCCGATGCCGCCCGCTTGTACGGGCTCGATCTCTACTCGCAGGTCAGCTACCAGATCGTCCGCGAGGACGGCCTCCTGGGGGTCGAGTTTCACACCAGGCCGAAGAGCTGGGGTCCGAACACCCTGCAGTTCGGCATGTTCGTTGAGGACGACTTTGAAGGTTCCACCGCGTTCAACGTCTCCGCCCGCTACACGCGGGCCGGCGTCAATCCCCTGGGCGCGGAGTGGCGTACCGACCTGCAGCTCGGGACCGAGCCCTATCTCATGTCGGAGTTCTACCAGCCGGTGAGCTACGATTCCCGCTGGTTTTTAGCGCCGCGTATCAAGCTCGAGCAGACCAATCTCAACGCTTTCGCAAATGGCGACAGCATCGCGCGCTTTCGAGTGAGCAGCGCCGAGGCGGCCCTCGACCTGGGGCGGGAGCTCGAGCGGTGGGGCGAAGTTCGCCTCGGTGTCTTCCGCGGCACCGGCAATGCGCGGGTAAAGGTCGGCGATCCTTCCATCCCCAATATCGATTTCCGGACTGGCGGCCTGTACGCGAAGTTCGGCATCGATACGCTGGACGACGCGCAGTTTCCGCGCAGCGGCTCGCGCCTCGATGCGACGCTCACGTTGTCACGTCCCGGCTTCGGCGCGGAGAGCAGTTTCGATACGGTCGAGGCGGCCTGGTCGACGGTCTGGACTCGCGGGCGGAATTCGCTGCAGCTCGGCGCCGAGTACCGGACGACGATCCGGTCGGACGACCTGATCCAGAATTTCTTTCCGATGGGCGGATTCCTGCGGTTATCCGGCCTGGAGCGCGGGGAGATCAGCGGTCCGCATGCCGGGCTGGCGCGGCTCGTCTATTACCGCCGGTCGGGCGAGGCCGGCGGCGGCCTGTTCGATATTCCGCGCTACCTGGGTGCGTCGCTCGAGGCCGGCAACGCCTGGCAGACGCGCTCGGAGATCGCATTCGACTCGCTGCTCGTCAACGGCAGCCTCTTCGCGGGCTACGATACCTACTTCGGTCCGCTGTTTCTCGGCGCCGGATTTGCCGAGGATGGGAATACCAGCTTCTATCTTTTCCTTGGCGCCTTGCCGCGGTAGGAATCGATCACCGCACGATTTTTTCGAGGATTTGCGTCGGTGTATCCGTGGTCCGGTAGTACCCGTGCCTTATCGCCATCCGTTTGAACGCCTCGTCGCGTTCTTCCTCCGTCGCGTACCAGTGCAGCCGCTCCCAATCCTCTCCAAGCAGCTTGTTGAAGGTGTCGCCGGGCGGCAGGGTGACGCGGATGCCGAAGCGGCGCTCCTGCGGAATCCTGTCCGGCTGCACAAGGTTGTGGCGATGAACGAAATCCAAGGTGTGCTCCGCTTGAGACTTGAGGGCGGCGCATTATAACCCGCTGTGCCCGTCAACGATCGCCGGCGCCTTCCCGGTCGCTCCACCCGAGCAGCCGGCGGGTTACGAAGCGGTACAAGGGCTTGCCCGTCGCCATCCAGGCACGCGCGGGAAACGACGGGCTGTCGAGAATCGCCCGTTCCCGCCGCGTGAGGTAAGCCGCGCAGTAGCTCCGTTTGTGCTTCAGCAGGTGGCGCAGGTCCTCGCGTGCCAGGAGGCGGAAAAGCCGGCCACGGCGACGTGCCCTCCAGGCGAGCTGGAAATCGATGAGGGCCGGCTCGTGCTCCGGGGTCACGAGCCAGTTCGGCTCCTTCGCGAGATCGTTGTGCACGACGCCGGCGCGGTGCAGCTGCCGCAGCAAGCGCTGCGCCCGCCGGAAGTAGGCGACATCCGCCGGGCGGGCCTCGTGCATGGGTCGGCCGTCGATGTAGCTGCGCGCCAGCCGGTTCCGGTCCGCGGCAAGCAGGCGCGGTACGCCGGGCAGGCCGTCGAGTGCCGCCAGCGCCCGGGCTTCCCGCGCCAGCAGGCGGCGAGCGAGTCCACGGGCCCACCACGGTGAGCCCTGCAGGTCCCGGATCACCGCGGGCGCGGCCCCGGCGCTATCCAGTATCACCCGTCCGAACACGTCCTTTTTCAATAACTTGAAACTCACGCTTGCATTTTGCCCGCGCCCGCGTCTGAATGTACGGCCCTGCCAGTGTCCGGCGCGGGGGTGGCCGATGCCGTCCCGTCGCAGGACACCATATCAGTAAGGCTTGTATGACCGACAACCCGGGGCAGTACTCGCTGGACAGGGATGCGACCGGCGAATTCTTCACGGTAGCGACGCCACTGCATGCGGTGCGGCCCGGCTACGTGCGCCGCCCGGCTGACGATGCGCTGTTCGAGGCGGTCACGGCCGGAAGGTATGCGCACATCATCGCCCCGAACCGCAGCGGCAAGTCCAGCCTGATCGCGGCCACCTCCGCCTGCCTCCAGAACAACGGCTTTCGCGTTGCCATCCTCGACCTCGCGCAGATCGGCGAGCGCGACGGCGGCACGGATGCCGGCCGCTGGTATTACAGCATTGCCTATCGCCTGTTACGGCAGCTGCGCCTGAAGATAGACCTGCAGGACTGGTGGCAGGACAAATCAATCCTGAGCAACCGCCAACGCCTGGTCGAGTTCTACAGTGAAGTCATCCTGCAGCACATCACCGAACGGGTGGTCGTCTTTGTCGACGAGATCCAGTGCGTGGCGGACCGGCCATTCGCCGGCCACGTGCTCGCCAGCATTCGCGCCGCCTGGAACGCGCGGGTCACCGAGCCGGATTTCCAGCGCCTGACGTTCGTGACGGCGGGTGAATGCGATCCCTTGAGCCTCGTAACCAACCCGGAGGAGTCCCCGTTCGCGGTCTCGCAGGAGATCCGCCTCAATGACTTCACGCGTGACGATCTCGACGTTTTCGCGACGGAGCTGAACCTGTCCGGCTCCGAAGCGGCATTGGCGCTCGATCGGGTGTATTACTGCACCGGCGGTCATCCCTACCTCAGCCAGAAGCTCGCCCGGGCGATCGCGCGCGAGTGCATCTCGGGCAACATCAAGGAAAACGTGGACCGGATCGCGCTGCAGCAGCTCGCAAGCCGCGCCGCGACGCACAGCGAACCGCACATGAGCCACATCCACCGGCGCATCGTGGGGGACCGCAAGAACGCCGAAGCGCTCCTCAACCTGTATGGGCGCGTGCGCAAGGGCATCGACGTCGAGTTCGATCCGGAATCGAAGCACCAGCGCCTGCTCATGGCGATCGGGCTGGTGGTGGCCGACGAGCATGGGCGGTTGAAAGTCAGGAACCGGCTTTATCGAGCCGTCTTTACCGCGCGCTGGGCGAACGAGAACCTGCCGCTGCACTGGCGGGGACCGGCTGTCGCCGCGCTCGTGCTGCTCGTCGCCACGGCCATCCCGTTCTGGTACACGCAGATGCTGCCGGAGCCATACATGAACGTGCTGGCTTCGCCGACGCTGCCGCTGGAGGCGGTCCACGAAGCATACGTCAACATGCGTTCGTTCCCGGGGCATGCGGACGCCGCCGAGCGCCTGTTCCGCAACCAGCTCGAACTGCGGGCGAGTCACACGAACGATGTCGGTACCATGCTGGAGATCGACGGCTACGCGCGTCAGCTGGCGGATTCGGCCGTATTTGCCGATGCGATGCTGGCCGCTTTCTGGGACGGGCAGGCGAAGCAGGCGGTGAAGCTCCAGCAGCGTGACGAGGCCCTCCTGGCATCCCTGCAGTCGCTCGTGGTCGCGACGCCTGAGCGCCGGCGGCGCGCCGCCCGCCTGATCGGCGACGACTATCGCTACCTGCTCGGAACGATCCCGGCCCAGCCGGCGGATACGGTGATGTTCGACTCCTCGGCGTTGCTGCTGAGCTTTGTCAGCGGGTCGCAGGTCCACCAGTGGTCGACGGTCGGTGGCACGCTGCGCGAGCGCGAGCCCTGGACGGTATCGGCGCTGGAGGTGACGCCGCTGGTGCGGCGCGCCCAGGTCGACCGCGCCGGGCAGGTGCAGCGAATCGCCGTCGACGTGGATGTCGCCCACCTGCGGCCGGACGACCTCCGCCTGAAGCTGATCGCGCCGTCCGGCCGCACGGTCGAGCTGTCGCTGCCCGCCGGCGACCGGCAGGGGACACGGACGATCGTGACGTTCGAGAACAGCGCCCTTGCGGCCATGCGCGGCGAGCCCCTGGCGGGCACCTGGAGCCTGAGCTTGCGGGATGAGGCCACCGGGGTGAGCGGGCAGTTGCACGGCTGGGAGCTGCGCCTGAACGGCCGTCCGGTAGCCGAACAATTCGAGCGTGGCCTGAATATCCCGGACCCCGAGGTGCGGCCCTCGGACGACCTCTGGTTCGGTCCGGAGGGTCGCTATGCCATCGCCAGGGCGATGCAGAGCGACAGTGCCCGGCTGTGGGACCTGGTCAACGCGCAACCGGCGCGTACCCTTGCCATTCCGGCCGGCGAGCGTGTGCTGGGCCTCTCCGCCAATGCCGCCTTTGTCGTCACGGCGGCGCAGAGCACCCTGAACCTGTGGCGTACCGATACGGGCATCCGTGCGGAGGAGCTCGATCTCGGCGATGCCAGCTCGGCTATTCTCCGCAGCGCGGACGGTGAGCACGTCCTTGTCTCCAGGGGCGGGGGGGCCACGACCCGTTTCGAGCTGTGGTCGCTGACGGAGAACCAGGTAGTCGCGCGTCTCGACGTCGCGGGTACGCTGGCGCGGGTGGCAATGGATGCGGGAGGGCGGCATCTCGCGGTTGCCGACTACGATCGTGCCGTGCGCGTGTGGGACCTGCGAAGCGGCGACCTGCGGTCGCAGATCGACCTGCGCGTGCAACCGAGCGAGATCGTCCTCTCCGCGAACGGCGAGCGGCTGGGCGTGGTGCACGGCACTTCCGGGATTTCGCTGTGGCGCACGAACGGCTCGAACGAGCCCCTCGTGGCCGACCGCGGTACCGGCAACTGGCAGCTCGCGTTTTCACCGTCCGGGGACAAGTTCATCGCCGGTAACGAACGCGACGGATTCCAGGTGTATCGCAGTGCCGATGGTGCTTTGTCCGGGCCGTCGCTGGGTTCCGCCCAGTACCAGGACACGGCGGGGCTGCTCGCGTTCAGCGACGACGGCGAACTGGCGGTAACGGCTGAATCCGCCGGCAAGTCGCGGGTCTGGCGCGTGCCGCCGACCTCGGTGGCGCTGGCTTCGGGAGCCGAAGAGGAGACGCAAAGCCGCCATGCCTTATGGCGCCAGTCCGGCGACCTCGTGACCACCCTGGGGCCGGGCGGCGAACGGCTGGCGATCGGCGACACGGACGGGCACGTGCACGTCCTGCAGGTCAATGCCAGCGCCGAAGAGCTTGCCGAGGCGGCCGATGAGCTGAACTTCATGGGTCACCGGAGTGCCGTGACCGCGCTTGCGTTCAGTCCTGACAGCTTGCTGGTCGCGAGCGCGGGGTCCGCGGGAACTGTCCGCATCTGGGATGCGGAGAGCGGGCTGCCGCGGCCGTTTTACGGCGGCGCGTCGACGACCACGGTCGACGAGATGGAATTTTCCCCGTCGTCGCGCCGGCTGGCCGTTCTGAGCGGCCGCCGGGTGTGGATCATGGACGTCGACAGCGGCGAAACCCTGATTGACCTGGAGCTTGGCGAGCCGCATGCGAGCATCGCCTTTGCGGCCGATGACCGGCTGTACCTCGGGGCGCCGAGCGGTGCATTGCGCATGCTCGAGATGGACCGCACCGGCAACTGGGCCTTGCGTAACGTGTGGGCCGGCTCGACCGGCCTCAAGCGGCTGGAAATCTCCGAGCGCAAGGACCTGCTCGTGATCGTGGACGCGCTGCACCGCGCGCAGCTGCTCGATCTCGAGCACGGGCGTATCGGCGAGCTGGTATTGCAGCTGCCGGGCACGGTCAGCGACATCGCGTTCAGCCCCGACGAATCCCGTGTCGTGTTCCGGACGGGCCGCTGGGTGCATCGCGCCAGCGTTTCGCCGCGCGGGCTGACGTGGCTCGACGCGATGCGCACGCCCAAGCCGATGAGCGGTTCGCGGATGGTGTTCGAGGGCGGTGCAGGGGGCAGCGGCGATCCGCTGGGCCAGCGCGTCATGCTGCTCACCCGCGACGCCGGTTTCGCGGAAGTGGCCGTGCTGGACTTCAGTTACGACACCGGCCCGGCGCTATTCGGGAGCCGCGAAGAATTGCTGCCGGAATGGCGCCAAAAGCTGGGGCTTGCGCGGCCGACGACAGCCGCGGACGGCCGTGCCGCCCCCCGCGACGCACCGGCGGTCGCCTCCAGCCGCCCGTAGGAGCGCGCATTGCGCGCGATGCCACGACCCGGCAGCGAAGCTGTCGCGCGCGATGCACGCTCCTGCATCGGCCGGCCGCGTTCCCGCGGCGTTCGTCTACCGGTCGTCGCCCCGCAGGGTTCGCACCAGGAGTTCGAGGTTCGCCGCCGACGCCTCTTTGGCGGGCACGGGTTCGCCGACGCGCAGTTTCACGCGGGCGAGCAGGCGGCCCGGCAGGCGCCGCACCGTTTCGGGTTTTGCCTTGCTGCGGCTGAACAGGCTGCCCCACAGGCCGCCAAGCGCCATGGGCACGACCGGTACCTGTCGCCGCGCGAGGATTGCTTCCACGCCCGGCCGGAACTCGTGGATATTGCCGTCGCGCGTGATTGCGCCTTCGGGGAAGATGCAAACGAGGTTGCCGGCGGCGAGCTCGGCGTCAATCCGGTCGAAAGCCTCATCGAGCAGCGCCTGGTTCTCCCTTGCCGGCGCTATCGGTATTGCCTTGGCCGTGCTGAAGAGCAGCTTCACCAGCGGAATCTCGAAGATGCGGTAGTACATCACGAAGCGTACGGGACGCCTGACGCAGCCGCCGACAATCAGCGCATCCATGTAGCTGACGTGATTGCAGACGAGTACGGCGGGTCCTTCCCGCGGGATGTGCTCGAGACCGGTCGCGCGGATCCGGTACAGCGTGTTGATGAGGATCCAGGCGAGAAACCGGATCAGGAACTCCGGCAGCAATGTGAAAATGTATGCCGCAACCAACGCGTTTAGCAGGGCCAGCACCAGGAACAGCCCCGGGATGGACAGCCCCGCTTGCAGCAGGCCAATCGCCATGACCGCCGCGGCGACCATGAACAGGGCGTTGAGAATATTGTTCGCGGCAATCACGCGCGACAGCTGCGAACGTTCGGCGCGTTCCTGGACCAGCGCGTACAGCGGCACGCTGTAGAAACCGCCGAACGCGCCCAGCAAGGCCAGGTCCGCGAGAATGCGCAGGCTGCCCGGACGCCCGAGGAAAGCGCCTACGGTATCGACTGCTACGAGATGAGCGGACGGCTGGGCAAAGTAGAGGTCGACGGCAAACAGGCTCAGACCCAGCGAACCGAACGGTACGAGGCCGAGTTCCACCCGCTGCGCGGACATACGCTCGCAGAGCAGTGAGCCGGCGCCGACGCCCACGGCGAAGGCGACCAGCAGCACCGTCGTCACCACCTCGGTGCCGTTGAGAATCCCGGCGGTATAAGCCGGTACCTGCAGCGTGATCACGGACCCGAAAAACCAGAACCAGGAGATGCCGAGGATCGACAGGAAGACACTGCGCTCGCGCCGCGCAAAGCCCACGATGCGCCAGGTTTCCCGCCACGGATTCCAGCGCATGCGCAAGCCGGGATCGACGGCCGGCGTAATCGGGATGCCGCGGCTCGCCGCATAGCCCAGCGCGGCGATCGTGACGAGGCTGCCCGCGAGCAGCACGTGATTGCCGTTGCCGGCCGCCGCGGCAAGTCCGCCGGCGATCAGCCCGAGAATGATCGCAAGATAAGTGCCGGCTTCGACCATCGCGTTGCCGCCGACCAGTTCGGCCGTGGCGAGTTGCTGCGGCAGGTAGGCGTATTTCACCGGGCCGAATAGTGCGGATTGCGCGCCCATCAGGAACAGCACGAACAACAATGCCGGGTAGCTTTCCGCGATAAAAGCAGAGGCGGCCAGTAACATCAGCACGATCTCGAGCAGCTTGATGCGGCGAATCAGGAGCGATTTCTCGTACTTGTCGGCGAGCTGGCCGGCGGTGGCCGAGAACAGGAAAAACGGCAGTATGAAAAGGGCCCCAGCGGCGTTGGCGAGCATCGAGGCGTCGAGCCCGGCTATACGTACGCCCTGGAATGTGATCAGGATGATCAGGCCGTTGCGGAAGATATTGTCGTTGAAGGCACCGAGGAACTGCGTCGCGAAGAACGGTGCGAACCGCTGTTGACGCAGCAGCGAGAACTGGTTGGAAGTGCGCATGCCCGATCGTCCCCCGGCGATAGCCGCGCCACTATACCAAAGGCCTGCGAGTGCCGTTTGCTGCAGCGGAATCGCGCTCGCCAGGCAAAAAATGCGACCCGGTGCGCAGCGCCGCTGCCGCAGCGTTGCTAGGCTTGCGGCTTCCGGTTGAAGAGCCGCAGCGACGGCCCATACCCATGAGCGAGTCCACAACAATCAAGCGCCCGATCCTGGTGACCTGCACGCTGGCTGCGCTCGCGGCGATCGCCGGCTGTGGCGAGCCGCCGCCGCCGCCCTCGATTGCCGAGCTGCTTGCCGATCCCGTCCTGCTGAATGCCACGATGGTGCGCTGCCTCGAACAGCACGAGCGAACGAACTACGCGCCTGAATGCATCAACGCACGTGATGCCGCGGGGCAGCTCGCGGTCGCCGCGGAGCGGGCAAGGCAGGCGGAACTGGAGGCGCAATCGGAGCGCAAACGCCAGGCGCGGCGCAGGGCACAGGAAGCCGCCGACGCCGCGAGGCAGCAGGCCCTCGCGCTGGAGAAGGAGCGGGCGGCGGCCGAATACCTTGGACTGCTGCCCGCCGCGGAAGCGGAGTCATCGGTGGCGGAGCCTGCTTACATCATCGTGGACGGGCAAACCCCCGGCGTCCAGCCGGAGTCGGCGCCGACAGGCGACGGGCCGATGCCGCAAGTCACCGTGCGGGAGATCGATCTCGGTACGATCGTGCCGGAGTCACGGCCGGAACCCGAACCAGAGGCGGAGTAAGCGTGGGATCGGCGCCGGGTGCTCAGTTGCCGGATCCGTTCGGGTCCCCGATACCGTATGTGCGCACCCCGGATCTCGGCTCCGGCGCATTGTTCAGCGACATCTCCGTGGCCATCCCCGGCTGCGTCGGCAGCGTGCGCGTGTGCGCGGTCAGTATCTGCACGAAATTATTGGCGACGGCGGGCGCGAGGTTGCCGGAGCTCGCGAACACCTCCGCGGCCGTAATGCCCGGCCTGCCGTAAAAGACTGCGTTCGCGTGCTTGTCCATCTGGATGCCGGCGCCCTCGAGCGCAACGCCCGCGAACAGCCCGCGGCTGCGGGAATACGAGAATACCTCGGCCTCGAACTGGATGTCGGTGGCGACGCTCGCCGACCGGCCGACGGGACCGGCGGCGATTGCGGCATCCGCGCCCAGCGTCAGCTTGCCCCGCGCGATGTCGTCGACGCCCTTGCGCGTCTTGAACACCAGGATGATGTCGGTGGACTGTGCCCCTATCTGCCAACCGAAGCTGCCCCCGGTCAGCGTGACGAAGGCCGGATTGCTCCACGTGCCGCCCTCCTGCCGCACGACCAGCACCCCCTTGCCCCGGCGCGCGCCAAGGCCGAACCCGATCTTGACGACGTCGGGTATGACGGCGATGCCATAAGCGCGTGACAGCAAAGCCTCCGGCACGGACTCCTCCGGAATCCGCAGGAGCTGTGCAATGACGTCGGTAGCATTGGCGAGCCGCTCTTCTTCCGCCGTTGCCCCCAGCGCGGGCGCTGCCAGCAGCAGCGCTACCAGCAGCATCGGCAACCTGGTGAGCGATTCGAAGCGTGTACGCATGATGAGACCCCGCGATTGGGGCGGCCGGCTCGGCGAGCGGCGCCGCAACGCCCGTCCGGGATGACCGCGACTGTTATTGGAACATGTTCCCGTTAGCCGGCGAGTCGCGCCTCGACTCGCAAGGCTTTTGCGGCCCGATGATACGTCAAATGCACGGATGTTACAGCGCGCGGCCGCGGCCACTGTCGCCGCCTGGCGACGCAAGCTGCGCTATTCGCCCGCGGTGATAATCGGCGGTAGCGGACACTGGAGGGCGGCGCAGATCGCGCGCAAAAGTTCCGTCTCGGCAACGTCGAGCTTGCCGTCGTGCAGGATCGTCGCGGTGAGGGCCTGCACGAGCGTCTGCCTCCCGGACATGTTGATGCGCTGGAGGACGTCCAGGCATGCGTCCAGCTCGGCAACCGTGCCGGACACCGTGGGTGGCGCGGCCTGTGCCCCTGCCCAGCGGCCGAACGCGGAGAGCCCTGCCTCGTATGCGTTCTCGCGGCGCGCCGGGTCGTCACTCCCGTGCCAGGCAACGATACGAACGAGTTTTACGGCAGCATCGCGCGCGGCCTTTTTCGAGACACGATTACCGCGGCCGAAGCGGGACGGGTCGACGGCCTGCTCCAGGTTGGCGGACAGCACGCGCCAGAAGCAGTACTCGTAAAGCTCGATCCGGCCGTCCATCTCGATCAGCCGCCGCGCCAGGTCCGCGAGGAATTCCAACTGCTCGGGAGGACGCCGCTTCAGGGTCGGGAATGCGAGGTCGAGCAGCGCCAGGTGGTAACGCGGCCCGAGTTTTGTGAGCTGTGCGTGCAGGCGTTCGATTGCCGAGGCCCGCTCGCCGCCGAGCTGCCGATGTAACAGCTCGAGCTGGCGCGGCGTATGGTGCCCGCTGCGATCCAGGCCGAGTGCGAGTGCCAGCAGGAAGGCCTGGTCGGGCGCGTGCGCGGCCTGGTAGAGCGCCTCGGGAATGCCGCTGCGCAGCCCCCGCGCGAGGTCGAGCTGGGCTTGGTCCGGCTGCCCCATGGACGCGGCAACGGCCGCGGGCGCCGGTGCCGCGGCCGCGAACGCGTGCACCGCCGCGCCGGCCGGCTCGGTGGCGCCGCGTTGTTCGGTGATCACCACCCGTGCGAATTCTTCCTCGCGGAAGGTCGGGTCGAGCGCCTGGATGCGTTCCACCAGCGGCGGGTGCGTCGCGAACAGGGAAGCAAGCCCGCTCCTGCCGAACGAGAACAGCATGTGGCTTACTTCCTCGGGGTCCACGGCACGGATATAGGACCGCGCCCGGTATCCGCCGATTTTTTTCAAGGCGCCCGCGAGGCCTTCCGTCTGCCGCGTAAACTGCACGGCCGAGGCGTCGGCGAGGCTTTCGCGCTTGCGGGAAATGGCGGCTTTGATGATCCTGGCAAACAGCACGCCGATCCAGCCGAGGATGACGAGGCCGAGCCCGATTGCGAGCACGGCAGGTGCACCGCGCCGGCGATCGCGGGATACGGCCCGGCCGTGCAGGGACCCGCGCAGCACCACGCGCCCGATGAGTCCCAGCACCATGATGCCGAACAGCACGCCCATCATGCGGATGTTCAGGCGCATATCGCCGTTCAGGATGTGGCTGAATTCGTGCGCGATGACGCCTTGCAGCTCGTCGCGGTCGAGCGTTTCGAGCGCGCCGCGCGTCACCGCGATCGCGGCATCGCCCGGGGTGTAGCCCGCGGCGAAGGCGTTGATGCCCTGTTCCGCGTCGAGCACGTAGATTTCCGGGACCGGCACGCCGGAGGCGATGGACATCTCCTCCACTACGTTGCGCAGCCGCTTCTTCAGCGGATCGCTGGTATCCGGGGCAACCAGCGTGCCGCCCATGTCCGTCGCCACACGGCTGCCCCCGACCGACAGCACGGCGGTCTTGTAGGCCGTGGCACCGAGGATGAGGAGAGCGGAGGCCACTGCCGTGGCGGCCAGCAGGGAAGGTTCGACGGGTCGGGGTTGACCCATCCAGTAGAGGCCGAAGGCGACGAGCGCGGTCACCGCCGCGACAATGACGATGGTCGCGGCGAGATAGACGATGACCAGCCAGCGCGTGGCGCGGCGCGCGCGGTCCTGTGCGTCGAAGAAGTTCAACGGTGCCTTAGGTAAAGGCTACCTCGGGCACGTCGCGCTTCTCCGGGGATTCAATCTCGAGGAAGCTCGCATCCTCGAACCGGAACATGCCCGCCACGATGTTATTGGGGAAATTCTGGGTGGCGTTGTTGTAGCTCATCACGGAGTCGTTGAACGCCTGCCGTGAGAACGCGACCTTGTTCTCGGTGCTCGCGAGCTCTTCCTGGAAGTGCATCATGTTCTGGTCGGCCTTGAGATCAGGGTACGCTTCCGACAGCGCGAACAAGCGTCCGAGCGCCGCGCCGAGTGCGCCCTCGGATTCTCCGAGGCGCTTTATCGCCTCGGCATTGGAGGGGTCGGCCTTGGCCGCGTCGAGGGTGGAGACCGCGGAGTTGCGCGCGCGGATCACGTTCTCCAGCGTCTCCCGCTCGTGCTTCATGTAGCCCTTGACCGCTTCCACGAGGTTCGGGATGAGGTCGTATCGGCGCGTCAGTTGCACGTCAATTTGCGCGAATGCATTTTTGACGCGATTTCGGAGGTTGACGAGATTATTATAAATGCTGACGGCGTATACGATGACCGCGACGATGATCGCGAGGAATATAAGAAATGACGTCACAGTACACCTCCGGCGTGCTTGAACGTAGCGGCAAGGATACCTCCCGCCCGTCCCCGACACTAGCGCCGATGGCCGTGTTCCTCGTGCTCCTGGCGGCGGTTCCGGCCGGTGCCGAATGGATCGACGGCACGCGGGCCATCATGGGCACGGAGGTGCGCGTGCAGCTGTGGCACGAGGATCGGGCAGCCGGCGCCGAGGCGATTGAAGCCGTGTTCACCGAGTTTCACCGCATAGATGCCCTCATGAGCACATTCAAGGAGGACAGCCGTATATCGCTGATCAACCGCGAGGCGGCATTGCACCCTGTGTCCGCCGGCGCGGAGTTGTTCGACCTCGTCGTGCGCTCGCTGGACATGTCTGTCCTGACGCACGGCGCGTTCGACATTACCTTCGATAGCGTGGGCCATTATTACGATTTCAGGGAGGAGCAAAGGCCGGATGCCGCGACCATCGCACAGGGGTTGCCGCTGATCGATTACCGGCTGGTGCAGGCGAACGCGGCCGACCAGTCGATTCGGTTCCTGAAGCCCGGCGTGCGCATCAATCTCGGGGGTATCGCGAAAGGCTACGCCGTCGAGCGCGGTGTCGGTATCCTGCTCGATCACGGCATCCGTCACGCGATCGTCACGGCGGGCGGCGACTCGCGGCTGCTGGGCGATCGCCGCGGGCTGCCATGGATCGTCGGCGTTCGCGACCCGCGCAGGGATGGCGAGGTCGCCGTGCGCATTCCGCTTGAGAACGAGGCGATTTCCACCTCCGGCGACTACGAGCGGTATTTCATCGAGGACGGCAAGCGCTATCACCATATTATCGAGCCGTCGACGGGCGAGCCGGCCGGCGGTGTCCACAGCGCGACGATCGTCGGCCCGGACGCCGTTATCACCGATGCGCTCTCGACCTCTGTCTTCGTCATGGGCGTCGACAGCGGGCTGCGCCTGATTGCCACCTTGCCCGACTACGAGGCGGTAGTCATCGACGCCGAAGGCCGGCTTTTCTATTCCGACGGCCTGCAGCCCCCAGACCCGTAGGAGCGCGCACCGCGCGCGATGCACCCGACCCGTAGGAGCGCGCATCGCGCGCGACGCCACGCGACGCAAAGTGGCATCGCGCGCAGTGCGCGCTCCTACGCCTATGTCGCTGATTGGCGACGGTTTCTTTTATATTCCACCCGCGCGTTTGTGACGATCGTCACGGCCTGGAGCGTGCACTGCTGTCAGCATTGTTCGTCGAGTTCCGGCGGCATGGAGGCTTTGGGCATGCCGCCGGAACGTTTTTCCGGGCGATCGAAAAGCCGGCCGTGTCCCCGGGGACGGCGCGGCCGCTATGACGCAACAGGTATTCCACGATGAAGCGACTGACTTCCATTCTCGCCGGCGCTTTGCTCGGGATGCTCGCGGGCATAAGCCTCGCGTCTTCCGCGCTCGTCGGCGAGCCGGCGCCGGATTTCGCCCTGAAGAGCGCGAGCGGCGAGAACCTCCGCCTGAGCGAGTACCGCGGCGAAGTGGTCATGATCAATTTCTGGGCGACCTGGTGCGGTCCCTGCCGCCAGGAAATGCCGCTGCTGGACGAGCTCTATGACCGCTACCAGCGCGTCGGCTTCCGGCTCCTCGGCGTCAACATCGACGACGACCGGCAACAGGCGATGCAGATGGTCAAAGAGCTGGATGTTTCCTTCCCGGTGCTGTTCGATTCGGAGAAGGACGTCAGCAAGCGTTACCAGGTGCAGGCGATGCCGGTGACGGTGCTCCTGGATCGCAGCGGCAAGGTGCGCTATGTGCACCACGGCTACCAGCCGGGTTACGAGCAGCACTACCTGACCGAAATCCGCGAGCTGCTGCGGGAATAATCGTGCCGGCAGCGCGCGTGAAAGCTGAACACCGGCAGCTGTGGCTCGCCGCGTTCTTATTGTCGGGGCTGCTCTGCGGCGCCGCCGCCGCAGAGCAACCCCCGCCGGATGCATCCGCCGCGGAGCAGTTCCAGAGCATCGATCGCGAAGTCCAAACGCTCAAGGACGCGGTGCTCGACCTCAATCGCGACCTGTTCCTGCTGGAAGAGGAGCTGCTGTTCCCGGCGAACACGCAGGTGGCCTTCTTCCTGTCGATGGACGTCGGCGAGTATTTCGCCCTCGATTCTGTGAACCTCAAGATCGACGGCAAGGAAGTCACGAACTATCTCTACACCGAGCGCGAGGTGCAAGCCCTGCGCCGCGGCGGCGTGCAGCGCCTGCACCTGGCCAATCTCGACGTCGGGGAGCATGAGCTGGTGGCGGTCTTCAAGGGCGCCGGCCCGCACGCGCGTGACTATCGCCGCGGCGCGACGCTGGCGTTCAAAAAGGGGATAGGCGCGAAGTACGTCGAGCTCGAGATTACCGACAAGGCGCCCAAGCAGCAGCCCGAGTTCGCCATCCGGGAATGGGAGTAAGGGTTGCGCGCCCACCGCGCCATCCTGGCCGCACGGCACACTCTCGCTGCCGCCGTGCTGGCAGCGGCCTTCTGCTTCGCCGCCTCCGCGCCCGCGGCCGAATGGCCGGAGCCCGCCGTTATCGAGGATGCGCACTACGGGGAAGTTCTTTTCTACTTCTACCAGGAGCAATACTTCCCCGCTATCGTCCGGCTGCTCGCGGCGCAAGAGCGTTCGCGCCTGGAACATCACGCCGATGAAGCCGAGCTGCTGCTCGGCGGCCTCTATCTGTCGTACGGCCAGCACCTGAAAGCCGCCGGCATTTTCGAGCGCCTGCTCGCCGGCAATGTCGCCCCCGGCGTGCGCGACCGGACCTGGTTTTTTCTCGCGAAGATTCGCTACCAGCGCGCCTACCCGGAGGAGGCTGCGCGCGCTCTCGCGCACATCGAAGCCGAGCTGCCGGCGCCGCTGGAGGCGGAGCGGCAGCTGCTCGCGGCCCAGTTGCTGATCGACAGCGGGCGCTTCGATACCGCCATCGCCCGGCTGCAAGGCTGGGAAGGCGCGCCGGAATGGACAAGTTACGCGCGCTTCAATCTCGGCGTGGCGCTGGCCCGCAGCGGGCGCCCGGCAGATTCAGCCGCCGTGCTGGACGAGGTCGGGCAGCTCGAGGCGCGCGGCGAAGAGCTGCACGCATTGAAAGACAAGGCCAACCTTGCGCTCGGCTACACCCTGCTGCAGGACGGGCAACCGCTGCAGGCGAAGATCCCGCTGCAGCGCGTCCGGCTGTCGGGGCCGTTTTCGAACAAGGCGCTGCTCGGTGCCGGCTGGGCGGACGCGGAGCTCGGTGCCTGGGATCGCGCGCTCGTGCCCTGGCTGGAGCTCGCCGACCGCAACCTGCTGGATCCGGCGGTGCAGGAGTCGCTGCTGGCCGTGCCCTATGCGATGGCGAACCTCGACGCCGCGAGCCAGGCCGCCGATCGTTACGCACGTGCGATCGATGCGTTCTTCGACGAAACGGCACGTATCGACCACACCATCGAACGCATCGAGTCAGGCCGGTTGCTTGAGGATTTCCTTGCCGCCGATCCGCGCCGTGCCAGCGGCTGGTACTGGCAGCTGGACGAACTGCCGGGCGGTGTGGAAGCGCGCTATCTCTACCACCTGCTCGCGACCCACCAGTTCCAGGAAGGACTCAAGAATTACCGCGATCTTCGCTTTCTCGCGAACAATCTCAGCGACTGGCAGCAGCGTATCGGCGTCTTTCGCGCCATGCTCGAGACGCGGCAATATGCTTACGAAGAGCGCCTGCCGCGCATCGAGGCGGCGCTCGCCGAGGCCGATCTCGGGCGCCTGGTCGACCGCAAGCTGATGCTCGATGCGCACCTGAACAGCGTCGAGGCGAGCGGCGATTCCCTCGCCCTGGCTAGCGAGGAGGAGTTCCGGCTGTGGGGCGAGATTGCGCTGCTCGAGCGCTCGCCGGCGCTGTCCGCCGACATCCCCGAAGCCGCGGCCGTGCGGGACAAGCTGGAACTGCTGAAGGGCGTGCTGCAATGGCAGCTCGACAAGGACTTCAAGGCGCGGCTCTGGGCGGCGCGCCGTAACCTCGCCGCGGCCGGCGAGGCGCTCGTGGAGACGCACCGCGCGCGGCGCTCGGTGGACCAGGCAATGCGCGAGCAGCCGCAGGTGTTCGCCGACTTCGACCGGCGCGTAAATTTACTGGCCCCGCGCATTGAATCCATCCTCGCCCGCGTCGACGCCACTGCGGAGCGGCAACGCGCTTTCCTGCAGGCCATAGCCATTGCGGAGCTCGAGGCGCAGAAAAAGCGCCTCGAGACGTACACCGTGCAGGCGCGGTTCGCGCTTGCCGCCATTTACGACCGCTCGTCCGCGGCCGGCAACCCGTCGCCATGAGCATCCGTATGCATTGGCTCGCGGCGGCGCTGCTGCTGGCCGGCACCCCGGCCGCGGCCGGGGACGCGCGGGAGGCGCCGACGATCGGGAGCCTCGCCGATAGGCAGGTCGAGATTCCGACGGGCGGCGAGATCACCAGCGGCGCGGCAAAAGCGCGGGACAACTATCGCGAGTTCCTGGATCTCCTGTCCGCCGACCCGCTGCTGCGCGCGGAAGCCATGCGGCGCCTCGCCGACCTGGAGCTCGAGGCCGCGCAGGCGCGCGAGCTGGAAGGCAAGCCCCGAGCGGGCGCGGAAGGTTATGAGGACGCAATCGCGCTGTTCCAGCAGCTGCTGGACGCGTACCCGGATTACCGCCGCAGCGACACCGTGCTCTACCAGCTCGCCCGCGCCTACGAGATCGGCGGCCGGCCGGAGGAGGCGCTGCGCGTCCTGGACGAGCTCGTCCGGCGCTTCCCGGACACGCCGCTCGCCCCGGAAGTGCAGTTCCGCCGCGGCGAGATGCTGTTCCTGCGCCGCCGCTACGAGGAAGCGGAAGCGGCCTACGCGCAAGTCGTGGAAGCGGGGCCGGCATCGCGCTTCCACGAGCAGGCGCTGTACAAGCTCGGTTGGTCGCGCTTCAAGCTCGCCCGCCACGCGCAAAGCCTCGCGCCCTTCTTCGCATTGCTTGACCGGAAGGCGCCCGTGGTCGCCGCCCTGGACCGTGGAGGCGACACAGGCGCAGCCGCCGTTGCCCCGGAAACACGGCCGGACCCGGATGCTCCACCCAATTCGCGAGCCGAGCAGGAGCTCATCGCGGATACGCTGCGCGTGCTCAGCATCACCTTCTCCTACATGGACGGCCCGCGGACCATAGCGGAGTATTTCGATCGCTCGGGTTATCCCGTCTACGGGCATGTCGTCTACCGGAGCCTCGGCGAGCTGTACCTGGAGAAGGAGCGTTACGTCGATGCCGCCGGGGCATTCGAAGCTTTCGCCGCGGCACACCCGTGGCATGCCGCGGCACCCCTGTTGCAGCTCCGCGCCGTCGAAGCCTACCGGCGCGGCGGGTTTTCGGAGCAGGTGCTCGCGGGCAAGCGGGGCTTCCTCGAGCGCTACGGCATGGACAGCACGTACTGGCAGCACAACCCGCCCGCATCGCAGCCCGGGGTCGTGGCGCAGGTCCGCGCAAACCTCACCGACGTCGCGCGCTACTACCATGCCGGCGCGCAGGCGGGCGGCGGCGTCGCGGACTACCGCGAGGCGGCGCGCTGGTACCGGCGCTATCTCGAATGGTTCCCGGGCGAGGCCGACAGCGCGGACACCAATTTCCTGCTCGCGGAGATCCTGTTCGAAATCGGCGACTACACCGCGGCGACGCTCGAGTACGAGCGCACCGCCTACGATTATCCGCGCCACGCGCGCTCCGCGGAGGCCGCCTACGCGGCAATCCTCGCGCGGCTCGAACGTGAGCAGGAGCTTGAAGGCGAGGCACGTACCGCCTGGCACATTGCCTGGATCGAAAGCGGGTTGCGCTTCGCGGATCGCTACCCGGAGCATCCCGAGTCAGCGGCCGTGCTCACCGCCATCGCCGAAGACCTGTATCGAACGCGGCAGTACGAACGGGCCGTCATCGTCGGGCAGGCGGTGGTCGCGAAGCGGCCGCCGGCGGAGGACGCACTCGCCCGCACGGCCTGGACGGTGATCGCACACGCCGAGTTCGACCGCGGCAACTTCGCCGCCGCCGAAAGTGCCTATTACGAGTTGCGCCCGCTGACACCGGCGAGCGACGCGGCAGCGGTGCAGGCGCTCGAAGAGCGTATTGCCTCGTCCATTTACAAGCAGGGCGAGCTGGCACGGGAACGCGGCGAGGCACTCGCGGCTGTCGACCACTTCATGCGCGTCGGCCGCGCCGTACCCGCATCGCCGATCCGCGCCACGGCAGAATACGACGCGGCCGCGGCACTGATCGGCATTGGGGAATGGCAACGCGCCGCGGCGGTGCTGGAAGCTTTCCGGCGTGATCACCCAGGGAGCGAGTACGCCGACGACGTGACGGCGAAGCTCGCGGTCGCGTACATGGAATCGGGCCGCAGCCTCGACGCGGCGCGCGAGTTCCGGCGCATCGCGGAGGCGCCGGGTGCGACCGGGCAAGTCGGGCGCGAAGCATTGTGGAAAGCGGCGGAGTTGTACCGCACCGGGAACCGGCCGGGAGAGGAGGCCGCCGTTCTCGAGGCGATCGTCGCGCGCTATCCGCACCCCATCGCCGATGCCATGGAAGCGCGCGTGCGCCTGCTCGAGCTCGCGGAAGCCCGCGGTGACGCCCGGGCCCGCCTGGCACTGCTGGAGGCGATGGTGCGGGTCGACGCCGACGCGGGCGCCGAGCGTTCCGACCGGACCCGCTACCTGGCCGCGAAAGCCGTGCTCGCCCTCGCGGAGCCGGTGCACCGGCGCTTCCTCGCCGCACGTATCACGCAGCCGCTTGCCGAGAGCCTTGAAGTCAAGAAAGAGCGCATGGAAGCCGTGCTGGCGGCGTACGGCCGCGCCGCCGATTACGGCATCGCAGAGGTTACAACCGCCGCCACCTACCGCCTGGGCGAGGTATACCGGCAGTTTGCCCGCGACCTGATGGAATCCGAGCGTCCGGGCGATCTCGATGCCGCGGCGCTGGCGCAATACGAATTGCTGCTCGAGGAACAGGCTTTCCCGTTCGAGGAGAAGGCTATCGAGCTGTACGAAGCCAATGCCGCGCGGGCCGCGGACGGCGTTTACGACGAATGGGTGCAAAAGAGCTTTGCCGAGCTGGCGAAGCTCGTACCGGCCCGTTACGCCAAACTGGAGCGCAGCGAAGATGTGGTTATGGCACTTTTCTGAGAGCGGAACATGGAGGAGCCCGTCATACGGGCGATCCCTTTCGGTCTTGCTCCTGCTGGCAGGTTTCCTCGCGTCGAGCGGCTGCGCTGTTGCGCCATCGCCCGACGGTGCGAGGCCCGACCGCGCGAGCGATATCCCGCCGCGGGTGCGTACCAGCTACGAGCAGGCCGTCGCCGTCATGGCCGCCGGCAATCTCACCGAAGCCGAGCTCCGCTTCGACGCCTTCCTGCTCGAATACCCGGGCTACCCCGGCGCGTACGTCAACCTTGCGATCGTGCACGCGGAGCAGGGGGACGAGGCGGCGGCCGAGTCCTCGATCGGCAAGGCACTGGAGCTCGATCCCGGGCATCCCGCCGCCCTCAACCAGCTCGGTATCCTGCGCCGGCGGCAGGGCCGCTTCGAGGAGGCGGAGAGCGCCTATTTGAAGGCCGTCACAGCGGACCCCGGCTATGCCTTGGCACACTACAACCTCGGCGTCCTGTACGAGCTTTACCTGCAACGGCTGGAGCCAGCGCTGCAGCACTTCGAGACTTACCAGGAGCTGGTGGCGGGCGACGAGCAGGTCGCGCGCTGGATCGTCGACCTGAGGCGGCGGGTTGCCGCCACGCAGCGCACCGCGAATGCAATGGAGTAGCCGCATGCAAACGAGATTCGACGTACTGCTGCTGGCGCCCCTCCTGTTCGCGGCCGGGCTCGCGGCGGCAGATGAGCCTGCTGCCGGGGAGCCGGACGCAGGCTCGCTGCTGCTGGAGCGCAGCGAGATCACCGGCAACCGCGAGTTGCCGAAGGTGCTCTACATCGTGCCGTGGCGCAAGGCCGACCCGGGCGCCCTGCTCGGCAAACCGGTCAACACGCTGCTGGACGAAGTGCTCGCGCCCATCGATCGCGAGGAATTCATCCGCCAGGTCGACTACTACAGCGACCTCTACGACAACCCGCCGACCGCTCAGTTGGAGGGTCCTGCAGGAGCCCGCCATGCGGGCGACCACACCGCTCAGGAAACCCAGGAGTAAAGACAATGGACAGCATGGCCGCCATCGTGCGTTTCTTCCAGGAGGGCGGGGTCTTCATGTACCCGATTCTCATCGTGTTCGCGCTGGGAGTGGCCATCGCCATCGAGCGCTGGACCTATCTTTCGCTGTCCGGCGCCAGCAACCGCGCGCTCTGGAAAAAGATCGTGCCCTATCTCAAGGCCGGCAATTTCCAGGAGGCCGCGACCCTGACGGGCAAGTCGAAAGCCGCGATCGCATCGATCCTGACCTACGGCCTGTACCGCGTGAAATCCGCGCGGCGCCGGGACGACGTGGAGAAGGCCATGGAGGAAAGCCTCATGGAAGTGCTGCCGCGGCTGGAGAAGCGCACGCATTACCTTGCCACACTCGCCAATATCGCAACGCTGCTCGGCCTGCTCGGCACGATTATCGGCCTCATCCAGGCATTCGACGTGGTCGCCAACGCCAATCCCGCGGACAAGGCCGACCTCCTTTCCGCCAGCATCTCGGTGGCAATGAATACGACCGCCTTCGGCCTGATCGTCGCCATTCCGCTGCTCCTGATCCATTCGCTGCTGCAAACGAAGACCAACCAGATCGTCGACAGCCTGGAGATGGCGAGCGTCAAGTTTTTGAACGCGGTTACCGAGCGGCAGCTGAAGCCGGCCGGGGCCTGATCGTGGCACTTGCCCACCGAGCCGGGCGCCGGCGCGCGGCCGCGGCGGAGCTCGAGATCACGGTCTTCATGAACCTGATGGTGATTCTCGTGCCGTTCCTGCTGATCACGGCGGTGTTCTCACGCACGACCATCCTGGAGCTTTACCTGCCGGGTCCATCGGGCGCGTCGGCGGCAACCGAGGAGCCGGTGTTCCAGCTCGAAGTCACGGTGCGCGACGACCGCATCGAAGTCGGCGATCGCAACGTCGGCGCATTCGGCATCTACCCGAATGCCGACGGTGCGTACGACTATGAGGCGGTTAGCCGCAAGCTCGCCGAGATCAAGGCCGACTACCCGGCCAAGACGGATGCGACGATCCTGCTGGAAGGCGACATCCCTTATGACACGCTGGTCCAGGTGATGGATCGCGTTCGTATAGCGGAGACCGTCGAGGACGGCGAGGTGGTCCGTAGCGATCTCTTTCCCGATATATCGATCGGCGACGCGCCGGCCCGCGAGGGAGGGGCTTAGGCCATGCAGAAGTCGCAACGCGCCAAGCGCATGGAAAAACGGCATGAACGCGCCAGGCGCGCCGGCAGCCAGCTCAACCTGGTATCGATGATGGATATCTTCACCATCCTCGTATTCTTCCTGCTCGTGAACTCATCGGACGTGGAAGTGCTGCCGGCTACAAGCGACGTGCAGCTGCCGCAATCGATCGCCGAGGAGAAGCCGGAGATGAGCGTGGTCGTCCTGGTGGACGAGGAGCGCATCCTGGTGCAGGGCGAGCCGGTGGCGACGGTCGCGGAGGTGCTGTCGATGCCCGGCAACGAGATTCCGGCGTTGCGCGCGGCGCTGCTTTCCCAGAACGAGCGCGAGCTCGGCGCGGACCGCGACAATATCGCGGGGCGCGAAGTCACGATCATGGGAGACAAGGACATCCCTTACCGCCTGTTGAAGAAGGTCATGGCGACCTGCACCGCGGCCGACTACGGGCAGATTTCGCTCGCGGTGCAGCAGAAGAGTTCCGATCAGCTCGATCGGATGACGGCGGCACGCTGAGGTCCGGGGACGGAGCGCGGTTTGGACATTCCGTACTACAGGGAGTACGACCTGCCGTGGACGGACTCGGGGCAGGAGCGGAGATTTCACCGGCTCCTGCTCGTTGTCCTCGTGATTACGTTTGTCCTCGGCGCGATCTGGCCGTTGATCCCGGTGCCCAAGGCCGACCCCTTCCAGGCGGTGGAAGTGCCGCCGCGCATCGCCAAACTGGTGCTGGAGCAGCGTACGCCACCGCCGCCGGTGCCACGGCCGGAGCCGGTCGAACCCGAGCCGCGGCCGGTCGAACCGGAGGCACAGCCGGTCCCGGAAACCGTCCCCGAGCAGGTCGTCAAGGCGGAACCGAAGCCTGCGCCCTCCGCGGAGTCCGCCGACACAACGCAAGGGGCGCGCGAACGCGCCCGGGCGGCGCTGCTGCCGTTCGCCGCCGGGCTCGCTTCCCTGCGCGACAACGAGGTGGTCGAGCGCGTGACGGACAACCGCCCGCTGACCGCGTCGGTTGGTCGTGCCGAGCGCAACGAGCGCTCGGTGATCGTGTCGAAAGCCGGCAGCTCGAGCGGCGGCATCAACACGGCAGCGCTCAGCCGCAACACCGGCGGTACGGGCTTCGGCGGCCGCGAAACGACGCAGGTGGAAAGCCCCGGGGCGATTGCCGGGCTCAATACGGCGACTGGCGCCGGCATCCGCGGTAGTGCCGACGGCAAGCCCTCGCGCAGCCGCGAGGAAATCGAGCTCGTCTTCGATGCGAACAAAGGCGCGATCTTCGCGCTTTACAACCGCGCGCTGCGCACCGACCCGACGCTGCAGGGCAAGCTCGTGCTGCGCCTGACGATCGCGCCCTCGGGTGAAGTCACGTTCTGCGAGGTCGTGTCCAGCGAGCTCGGCGATTCGCCTTCAGGGGAGGAGATGGAACAAAAGCTCGTACAGCGCGTCCTGTTGTTCCGCTTCGAGCCGAAGGACGTCGAAGCCGTCACCACCACCAAGCCTATCGACTTCTTCCCTGCCTGACGCCCCTGTAGGAGCGCGCATCGCGCGCGATACCACGGCGGTGGCCATTTGCATAGTCTCGGGAGTGCCCAAGAAGGTCGCGCGCAGTGCGCGCTCCTACATGGACGAAATCGGCGCGCTTTAAACGGTCCCGACCGGCGTGGTATCGCGC
>CAZSKQ010000022.1:0-37787 GCA_964607425.1 uncultured Woeseiaceae bacterium | reverse complement strand
TGAAACGCAGCCTCGTCGAGAGTGGTGATTCCGAGGTTCTGCGCTTTTGTTAGCTTCGAACCAGCGCTGTCACCATAGACAACGTAATCGGTTTTTTTGGAAACGCTGCTCGCAACCTTGCCACCGCGGGCGACGATTTGCGCTTTCGCCTCGTCCCTGGTCATGGCCGACAGGGTGCCCGTGAGGACAAAAGTCTTGCCCACGAGGGGGCCTTTGGCGGGCCGCGGGACGGGTTCGTGTTCCTGCCAGTGAACTCCGGCCCGGATCAGCTGATCGATCACTTCCTGGTTGTGCTTCTCGGAGAAAAATGCCGTGATTCGGGAGGCGACGACCGGGCCGACGTCCGGCACCTGCTGCAGCTCCTCCTCCCCCGCCTGCATGATCGGCCGCAGCTTGCCGAAATGGGCCGCCAGGGCCGCCGCCGTGGATTCGCCGACCTCACGGATACCGAGCGCGTACAGGAACCGCGCCAGCGTCGTCTTTTTTGCCCGCTCGATCGAAGCCAGCAGCTTGTCCGCGGATTTCTCGCCCATGCGCTCGAGGCCCGTGAGTTCGTCCCTCTCCAGCCTGAAAATATCGGCAGGGGTCTTCAGCCGGTCGAGGGCGACCAGCTGCTCGATCAACTTCGCCCCGAGCCCGTCGATGTCGAGCGCCCGCCTCGATACGAAATGTTTCAGGGATTCAATGCGTTGTGCCGCACAAATGAGACCTCCCGTACAGCGCGCCACCGCCTCGCCCTCGACGCGTACGACGGCCGAACCGCATACCGGACAGTGCTGCGGCACTTCCACGGGGGTGGTGCCCTGCGGCCGCCTGCCGGCAACGACCTGCACTACCTCCGGGATGACATCCCCGGCTCGCCGCACGATTACCGTGTCCCCGATCCGTACGTCTTTGCGGTGCATCTCGTCCATGTTGTGCAGGGTCGCGTTGCTGACGGTCACGCCCCCCACGAACACCGGCTCCAGGCGGGCAACCGGCGTCAAGGCGCCGGTACGGCCGACCTGGAACTCCACGTCTCGGACCACCGTCATCTCTTCCTGGGCGGGAAATTTATGGGCGATCGCCCAGCGAGGTGCCCGGGAGACGAACCCCAGTTCGCGCTGGTAGTCCAGCCGGTCGACCTTGTAAACCACGCCGTCGATGTCGTAGCTCAACGCATCGCGCCTGGCGCCCAGCTCCGCGTAGTACGCAAGGCAGCCGTCGATGCCGTTGACGACGTCGCGCTCCGGGCAGACCTTGAAACCCCACTCCTGCAGGCGATCCAGCACCGCGCTGTGCCGTTCCGGCAATGCACCGTCCTCGTAAAGACCGACCGAGTAGACGTAGAGATCCAGCGGGCGCGCCGCGGTCAGTCGTGGATCCAGTTGGCGCAGGCTTCCGGCCGCGGCGTTGCGCGGGTTGACGAAGGTCCTCTCCCCCCTGGCGATCGCCTCCTCGTTGAACTTGCGAAAGCCGGCTCGCGGCATGAAAACCTCGCCGCGCACCTCCAGGCGGGACGGGTAGCGTTTGCCGACAAGCCTGAGCGGCACGCTCGCGATCGTGCGTACGTTGTGCGTGATGTCCTCGCCTCGCGTGCCGTCGCCACGGGTTGCGCCGCGTACGAGCACGCCTTGCTCATACAGCAGGCTCACCGCGGCGCCGTCGAGCTTTGGCTCCACCGAATAACTCAGATCGGCGTCAGGCGGGAGCTCCAGGCGTTCGGTCACCCTCCGATGGAAATCGCGCACCGCCTGTTCGGTGAACGCATTATCGAGCGACAACATCGGCCGTTCGTGCGTGACGGTACCGAAGGCCGCAATCGGGGCGGCACCAACCCGCTGCGTCGGCGAATCGGGCGTGACCAGTTCCGGGTACTTCGCCTCGAGCGCCTGCAGCTCCTGCATCATGCGGTCGTAGTCGGCGTCCGGGATCTCCGGGGCGTCGAGGACGTGATACAGGTGGTTGTGGTAACGAAGCTGGGCTCTAAGGGATTCCAGCTTCTTTTTTGTCGCGGCGGAAGCAGTCATGGGGAGGAAATCCATCCGGGAGCAGCGTCGTGGCCCGCTGACGGGCCCCTGCAGGGTACAACAGGGGATCGGTCGAGGTCAGGCTACCTTGATTCCGTGCTGGTACTGGATGATTTCCTCGCGCAGGTAGCGTTCTCGCTGGATGCTGAAAGTGCTCCCGGACTCGTCCAGCAACTCGGCAGGCAGTGACTTCGACAGCGCGCGTCCCGCAGCTACCATCAGGTCGTACGCCTCTGCGCCCGGCAGGGGGCCGGGTAACACAAGGAACAGGCTGATACCCGGGATCCGCTGCGCCTTCAGGTTCGCGAGGTCGAAGCTGCCCGGCTCTACGAGGCTTGCCGCGCTGAAGATGATCCGGTTCTCATCGTCCTGGTCGTAGCGGTGGAAGATCCCGAACCTGCCGTGGCGCATACCGATGCCGCGCAGCGTCAGTGCGAGCTCATCGCCCGCGAAAGCCGTGTGATGCCTGGCGACGACGCGCAGGGTGACGATTTTTTCCCGGGGCGCCGGCGGGGGGTCCGGCGGAGGCTCATCGGGAGGAGGATCGTTGTCCGGGAGGCTAATTCCTTCGGTGCCCGTTTCGGTGTCCGGGACGGGAGCGCTCGCCTCCAGCGAGGGCTCTGTCCGGGGGGGCTGCGCGTCCAGCGAAGGCTCTATCCTGGCTGCGCGAGCCGGCGCCTGCGGCGGCGACGTGGCCACTTTCCGGTCCCGCTCGCGGCGGCTGTAGAAATAGACACCGACGATCACCAGCAGTCCGAACAGCAACAGCAACCAGCGCAGACCGTCCATACCGCTACTCTACTATCAGCTTGCTGCCATCTTGACCGCTTCGTCGAGATCGACCGAAACCAGCCGCGACACACCCGGCTCCTGCATGGTTACGCCCGTCAGTTGCCGGGCCAGCTCCATGGTCACCTTGTTGTGCGTGATGAAGACGAACTGCACCTTTTCCGACATTGCCTGAACGATATCGCAAAAACGGCCGACATTGGCTTCGTCCAGAGGTGCGTCCACCTCGTCGAGCATGCAGAACGGCGCCGGATTCAACTCGAAGATAGCAAATACCAGCGCCACGGCGGTGAGCGCTTTCTCGCCGCCCGACAGCAGGTGGATGGTGCTGTTGCGCTTGCCCGGAGGCCGTGCCATGACCGTCACGCCGGCCGCCAGCAGGTCATCGCCGGTGAGCTCGAGATAGGCGTGCCCCCCGCCGAACAGCTTGGGGAACAGCTGCTTGAATCCGTTGTCCACCTTGTCGAACGTCTCGCGGAAGCGGGTCCGCGTTTCGCGGTCGATCTTCCGGATGGCACCCTCGAGCGTCGCGAGCGCGTTATTCAGGTCGGCGAGCTGCGCGTCCAGGTATTCCTTGCGTTCCGATTGTTCTTTGAACTCGTCGATGGCCGCGAGGTTGATCGGCCCGAGGCGCTCGATCCGTGAACGGATCTTTTCCAGCTTTTCCTCCCAGCCCGCGGTGGTCGCGCCCTGCTCCATTTCCTGCAGCAGGGTGTCCAGGCCGAAGCTGGTCTCCTGCAATTGCTCCGCGAGCCCTTCGCGGCGGACGCGGATCTCCTGCATCGCCATGTTCGCCTCCGCGACGGCGTTCCGCGCCTCCTCGACAGCCTTGTCCGAACGCATGCGGCGTTCGTCGCATGCCCTCAGCTCGCTTTCGACCTGCTCGACCAGCCGCCGCGCCTCGGTGAGCTCCGCTTCCACCTCGATTCGCAGCGCAAGCTGGCTCTCGAGCTTCCTGCGGTTGTCCGCAAGCGGCGCTTCGCTCTGCTCGAGCTGCTGGCGGATCTCTTTCTCCCGGCTGCCGAAGTGACGCAGTTGCGACTGCATGCGCTCGAGGCTCTGCGCCGCCGACTCCTTGCTTGAGCGCCGATTCTCGAACTGGATCGCAATCGAGTGCGCGTTCTGCCGGTCCTCCTCGGCCTGCTCGCGAACGCGCCTGAGCTCTTCTCGCAGCTCGTCTCGCTGGGCCTCCAGCACGCCGCGCCGGCTATCGAGTTCCGCCAGCGCCTCGGTCGCCCGTGAGGTCGCCAGGCGCGATTCCCGCACCTGCTCTTCGGCGGCGAACTGCTCCTTCTGAAGCGTGTCGCTTTCTTCCGCGATCGCCGCCTTGCGTGCGGTCGCCTGGTCTATGCGATAGCGCATGGAATCGAGCTCGGCCTTCACCTCCGAGTACTCGCCAAGCAGCGCGCTCGCGTCCTGCTGCAGCGTTTCCCGGCGCTCTTCGAGCTGGGTCAGGCGCATCCGGCCGTCTTCCAGCAGCTTGCGTGCGCTGTCGGCTCGAGCCCGCAGTTCGCGCACCTCGCCCGCCAATCGACGCATTTCGTGTTCGCGCGCGAGGATGCCGGCTTCGGCATCGCGATCCTTTGAGACGCGCAGCCAGGATGGGCTCAGCCAGACGCCGTCCGGCGTGATCACCGATTGCGCCGATTCAAGGATTGCACGGGTTTGTAACGCCGCCGGCAGCGTATCGGCCGTGCGCACCGACGCCAGCAGCTCGGCAATACCCGCGGGTGCGTTTCCGACCTTGCTCAACAACGATTCGGAGCCTGGCACCAGCTCGTGCGGCACGTCCGTCAGCAGCGTGACGGTGCCGCTTTGCAGCTTCGCGATCCCGGCCGCCGCTTCCGCGATATCGCCGACACAAACCGCCTGCAGGTACTGGCCGAGCACCGTTTCCACGGCACGCGCCCAGCCCTCCTCCACCTCGAGCGACTGCACCACGCGTTTGGCATCGGCCAGCCCGCTCGCCTCCAGCCAGCTCTGGACGTGCTCATCGCTCTGCCCCAGCGCGGCCTTCTGCACCGCTTCCAGCGACGTGTATTTGCTCTCTGCCGCCTGCAGTGCCGCGCGCCGCTCCTCAACGAGCACCGTGAGCTTCTGGTCCTGCTCGCGCAGCTTGCGAACCTGGTCCGTGACATCGGCCAACGCGCGTTCGAATTCGTCGCGCGCCTGGCGTTTCCGGTACTCCTGGACGGCCAACCGCTCGAATTCGGCTTTGAGGTCGTCGGCGCTGGCCGCAGTCGCAGCCTCCTCGAGCCTGCGCCGCCGCTCGGCAAAGCTCTTGAGCCGCGATTCGAGCTGTTCCGAGCGGGTCTTCTCGACGCTGACGACCTGCTGGGCTTTGCCGGCTTCGAGCGTGTAGGCCTCCCACTGCTGCTGCCACTCCGCGAGCGCGGCCTCGGCACGCTCGAGTGACGCGAGCGAGCGCTGCTCACTCTCTTTCGCTCGTTCAAGGCCGGGAACCAGCTCGTTCAACGACAGCTCGAGCTGCTCGATCTCGCTTTCGTCCTTGCTGATGTGCGCCGCGATTTCGCGCGCACCCTCGACGGCCCGTTCCAGGTCCTTCTGCTGCCGCTCCCGCAACTCCTGCGCATACTCAATGGATTGTTCGAGCCGCGCGATCTCGGAACCGGCACGGTAGAACCGCGCCTGCACGGCGTTGAAGGCGTCGGTGCGTTCCGTCTGCGCAACGCGGCCGCGCTCGATATCCGCCTCGATCCGGCGCTGCTCCGCGACCATTGCCTGCAGCGCCGTTTCGCGTTCGCCCAAAGCTGCGCCGGCTTCTTGTGCCCGCTGATCCAGCTCGTGCAGTTTCAAGGCCAGGAGCTCCGCCGCGGTGCGCCGCTCTTCGTTCTTCAGGCGGCCATAGCGTTCCGCCGTCTTGGCCTGGCGATCGAGGTGCTTGATCTGTTTTTCGACCTCCTCGAGCACGTCCATGAGCCGGTCGAGGTTTTCTTTCGTGTGCCGGATACGGTTCGACGTTTCCCGCCGCCGCTCCTTGTATTTGGAGATCCCGGCCGCTTCCTCGAGGAACACCCGCATCTCCTCGGGCTTCGCTTCAATGAGGCGGGAGATCATGCCCTGCTCGATAATGGAATAGCTGCGCGGGCCGAGCCCGGTGCCAAGGAACACATCGGTGATGTCCTTGCGCCGGCAGCGGGTGCCGTTCAGGTAATAGCTGGAGATGCCGTCCCGCGACACTTCGCGGCGGATCGATATCTCGGCGTATTTCGCGTACTGTCCTTCCAGCGTGGAATCCGTGTTGTCGAACAGGAGCTCGACCGACGCGGCCCCGACCGGCTTACGCGAGCTCGATCCATTGAAAATCACGTCGGTAAGGGAATCCCCCCGTAGCCGACTGGCGGAGCTCTCCCCCATGACCCAGCGAACCGCGTCGATCACGTTCGACTTCCCGCAGCCGTTCGGGCCGACCACGCCGACGAGATTGCTGGGAAAGGGAATAAGGGTGGGGTCTACGAAGGATTTGAAGCCGGCGAGCTTGATCTTGCTGAGTCGCATCAGTCAGTTGTACGCCATTCGCTATCGAATCGGTCTAGTCTAAAGTAATTCGGCCCATAAAACGATGTCGGCGGGCGGGGACAGCGACGCGCCGCCGCCGGCCGCCGAGGCGCGTAACAGCGCCGGTTCAGGAAGCTCCGGAGGGCGTTTTCGGGGCATCTTCCGCCAACGATTCCGGGCCCGTTTCCCGGGCCCCGCGGCGACCCGTGACATGGCCCGAAAACCCCTGTTTTTGGGCTTCCAACTTGGGATAAGCGATGTATAATCCCGCGTTTTTCTCAGAACCCGCAGGTGTCCGGATGCCCGCAAAAAAGGCTGCGAGCAGGGAGCGTAAAAGCGCAGGAGCCAGCAGGAAGAAGGCCGGGCCGCGCAAGGCGGCGGCCAGCAGGAAAACCACAGGTAGCAAACGCAAAGTGAGCCCCCAAACGTCGAGAGCAAAACCCAGAGTGAACAAGGCAACGTCAACGAGCAAAACTGCCGCTCGCAAGAAGTCGTCGAAGAAGACCGTGGCGCGGACGTCAGCCGCCCGGTCGGTGACCGGGAAAAAGGCGTCGACGAAGAAGACGGTCTCGCGCAAGGCCGCGGGGAAGTCGAAAAAGACAACGTCGACGAAGTCGGCGGCACGCGCTACAACGTCTTCGCGCAAGTCGGCAGCACCGAAGAAGGCCGCGAAGAAAACGTCCAGCTCGAAGAAGACCTCCACTTCGACCCGGCGGACGGCAGCCCGGACTGCCCCGCGCAAGGAAGCGTCCGCGCAGCAAAACGGGGCGGACGTCGACGCACGGCCGCGCCAGGACGTGCTGTCCGGCCCGATCCACGGGATCAAGCCGTACGTGCTGAAGCGGGGGGAGGAATACATGAGCCCCCGGCAGCTCGCGCACTTCGAATCCATTCTGCGCTCCTGGAAGCTCGAACTGATGAACGAGGTGGATCGCACCGTGCATCACATGCAGGATGAAGCGGCCAACTTCCCCGACCCGAACGATCGCGCCACCCAGGAATCGGAGTTCGGGCTGGAGCTGCGGACCCGCGACCGGGAACGCAAACTGTTGCGCAAGATCGATGCGGCCCTGAAGCGAATCGAAGACGGGACCTACGGGTACTGCGATGAAACCGGCGAGGAAATCGGCCTGAAGCGGCTGGAAGCACGCCCGGTGGCGACGCTGTGCCTGGAAGCACAGGAGCGCCGCGAGATGGCCGAACGGCAGTTCCGCGACCGGGACGACCGTTACCGGTAGGTCGGCGGTCCGGGACGCTTTGGAAAACCGCGAGCGCGGCTGACCCAGGTACGGGCGCAAGCGCGGGATTGCCAGTGGGGCGGCTTCCTGCAAGGTATTTCGCGAAGCCCCCGGGCCAGGGCTTCTGACCCATGGCGGACCCCGCTGCCCCGAAATACGTCGGTCGCTTTGCGCCCTCGCCCACCGGGCCGCTGCATTTCGGCTCACTCGTCGCCGCCGTTGCCAGCTACCTCCAGGCGAAATCGCAGAACGGAACGTGGCTGGTGCGCCTGGAGGACATCGATCCGCCACGCGAACCGCCCGGCGCCGATACGCTGATCCTGCGGGCACTCGAAGCCTACGGTTTCGCCTGGGACGGGCGGATTCTCTACCAGAGCACGCAGGACCAGTGGCACCGTGAGCTGGCAGACCGGCTGCTGGCCGAGGGCGCGGCCTACCCCTGCGGCTGCTCGCGCCGCGACCTCGCCGGAGCGGCACACGGTCCCCTGGGACCAATTTACCCCGGGACCTGCCGGCGCGGCTGCAATGCATCGCGAACCGCGATTCGCGTCCGCACCACCGATGTGCCGGTAACCTGGGACGACCTCCTGCAGGGCCCGCAGTCGCGGCGGCTGGAATCCGAATCCGGTGATTTCGTGATCCGCCGGCGGGACGGCCTGATTGCCTACCAGCTCGCGGTGACCGCCGACGATTCCGCGCAGGGCATCACTGAGGTGGTGCGGGGTATCGACCTGGTGGATTCGACCCCGCGGCAGATTCACCTGCAGCGCCTGCTCGGGTTGCCGACGCCGCGATACGCGCATATCCCCGTTGTCGTCGACGCCCGGGGCCGCAAGCTCGGCAAGTCCACCGGTGCGCGCGCGATCCCCGTCGGCGAGCCGCGCCCCGTTCTGCTGCGGGCGCTGCAGGTGCTCGAGCAACCGGCCCCCTCCGGGCTGGCGGAAGCCTCTCTCGATGCGATCTGGGCCTGGGCACGGGAGCACTGGAACCCGAGCGGGCTCACCGCACGCCGCCAGGTACCGTACCCTTTGGCAACGGCGGAAAATAGGCTATCGTCGACAGGCGGCCGTAAAACGTAAGAGCGCTCATGGATGCGAAACGCGCGTACGCCACAATGATCGGGGCCGCCACGGCCGGCCGAGAGCGGGGACACTTGACACGAGGGCTTCCAATACCCTACTTTGAGGGGTGCAGCAGGGATACGCTCCCCCGCCCCCTGTTGCGCATGCCTGAAGGAGTTAACGCTCCACGGCAGGCCCCTCGCGCAAGCGAGGGGCCTTTTTTGTGGCCGGGTGGGGCCGCGAGCACCGGGCCATGAACGAGGTCACCGGAATCCCCCGCGCAGAGAAAACTACCGCTGCAGGCGCGCAACCGGCCGTAGCCGGGGGACGCCTCCTGCGCAGCGATTTCCAGCCGGCGCCGTGGCTGCGCAATCGCCACCTGCAAACCATCTACCCGTCCTTGCCGATACCCGGAATCCCCAAGCCGCGGCTGGTACGCGAAACGCTCGAGCTGCCGGACGGCGACGTGACCGTGGTCGACTGGCTGTCGGCCGTGCCGGACACCGCCGACAGCTCACCGCTCCTGGTTATCCTGCACGGGCTGGAAAGCTCGGCCCGCTCCACGTACGCTCGCCAGTTGCTGCACGCGGCGGCCCGCCGGGGCTGGCGAGCGGCGGTACTGCATTTTCGCGACTGCGGCGACTACTGCAACCGTCTTCCCCGCCGCTACCACGCAGGCGAGACCGGGGACATCCGCTATTTCCTGGGTAAGCTCCGGAGCGCCGGTCACCGGGCACCGTTGTTCGCCGCCGGGTTCTCGCTGGGGGGCAACGTGCTCCTCAAATACCTGGGCGAGAGCGGCCAGGACACGCCACTGAGCGCCGCGGTGGCGGTCAGCGTGCCGCTCAACCTGCACACCGCGGCGACAGCTTTAAGTCGTGGTTTTTCGCGAGTTTACCAACGATATTTGCTAACAAGGATGAAGCGTTCCATCCGCCGCAAGTTCGATCCCTTCACGGCGGCCTTCGACTGGAATCGTGCGATGCGGGCACGAACGTTCGCGGAATTCGACGACGCTGTCACGGCTCCCCTGCACGGCTTTGCCGACAAGGACGATTACTACGATCGCTGCAGCGCAGTGCGCTATCTCGGAGGCATCGCGCGCCCGTCACTCGTTATCAATGCGCTCGACGACCCCTTCATGACGCCGGAGGTAATCCCGGAAGCGGCGGCAATGTCGGAATTCGTCGCCGTGGAGGTGAGCGAGCGCGGTGGGCACGTCGGGTTCATATACGGGGGCACGCCATGGCGGCCCTGCTATTACGTGCCCAGGCGCATCATTGAATTCCTGGACGGTCACCTGGGGGATACCGGGTCTTCGTCGACGCTTGCAGGCACCTGACGTGGTTGGCACGACAGGCAGAGCCGGTGGGGCATTGGCCGCCTTGGTCCCCCGGGATCTCGTCTATGTCGAGGCGACACCTCAAATGTGGACCGCCGGCCTCCTGCCTTCAGAGCAACAGTATGTCAGCCGAGCGGTGGACAAAAGAATCGCCGAGTTCACCGCCGGCAGGAATTGTGCCAGGCGTGCCCTGGAATTGCTGGGCGTGGCGCCCGCCCCTATTCCGGTCGGACCGCATCGGGAACCAGTATGGCCGCCCGGTACAACCGGAAGCATTACCCACAGCGAAAGTTTTTGCGCCGCCGTGGCGGCGCCCGCCGCAACCGCACGGTCGGTGGGCATTGACGCGGAATCGAACGAGCCTCTGACGCCGGAGCTGAGAAAGCTGATCTGCAGCGACGCGGAGATCGGATGGATGAACGACCGGGGGAACCGGGGCGATGCAGCTATCGCGTGGGACAAGGTAATCTTCAGCTGCAAAGAAAGTGTATATAAGGCGTTCTTCCCGATCTATCGCACATTCCTGGATTTCCAGGAAGCCGAACTGGCGCTCGATGCCGGCTCGCGCACTTTCACCGCTTCAATACCCGGCCATGACTTTGCGTGCAGCGGAGCTTTCGGAGTCGACAGTGATCGAGTCTACTCGATAGTCGTTGTTCGTCCCGGATAGCTCCCGAAGCGATACACGTCGCCAGGGTGTGGCACTACGTTACGCTGCTAGACCACAAAACCCGTGCTCGATTGCCAGATCAGCTTCGGGTGACGTGCGCTGTCCAGCAAATAACCCCCCGTTCGTTCTCGCGGGTATCCCATGCAGTGCGACACGTAGGTCACGCCATCGATGTGCCTTACCCGATTTCGATGCTGGTGACCGTAGACGTGAACCCTGCTGGATATCCGGCGCAGCTGGCGATCGAGCCGCTGCGTTCCGGCAACCTTGCTGAAATTAAACGCCGGCTGCTCGTCTCTGTACCTGGGTCGCACGACAGGGCTCTCCCCGTGTTTCCTGAAGATCAGCTCGCGGCGCGGCAGGAAGTGGCTGAAGGTTACGACCGGAGCATCATAGGGCTGCTCGACCCTCGACAAGTTCATGTCCAGGAAATAGTCCGCTATCGAGACACCCAGCCCCGACGGCCATTTCGTGAAGTAGTAGTCGGCCCACATCTCTTCCGTTCTGTCCTCCACACCCTGCTGCTTCTTTACATAAAGAGTGGATCCGGACTCCTCTGCCCCCGCGTACCACGACAACAAGGGTACTATCCATATACCGTCGTCTTGTTCTCCAAACCTGAACGCGCGGGTGTGGATTCCAATGCGCTCGCATGCGGACATCAACGCATCGAACTTGGACAGGGAATCGGGAAAGGCATGGTCGCGAATCCAAAGCTCGTGATTACCCGGTACGAACGCTACAGCGGAGAATTTCCGCCGCAGAGCTTCCAGGAGCGCCAGTAGCCTGGCTATATCATCTGTCACATCCCCGGCGACGATCAAAGCATCCTGCAGAAAACGCCGGTTATCGAGTGCCAGCAGTTGTTGCTTGTTCTCCGGGAAATCGATGTGGAGGTCGGAAATCGCCCAGAGCCGCCCGGTTCCGTTTGCGTCGCTTTTCATGCGTTGCTTGCCTGATCGTCAAAAGGCCGGGCGTTTGACATCAAGCCCTCCCGCAGCTACGTTTAGCGAGCGTAAATAATAATTGATTCTAAGCTCTACGACATCGTGCACGCCACCTTCACCCGTGCTCTCGGATGGCGATCAGCGAATGCTGCAGAGCGGGAATTCGCCGGGCCGCCTCTATCGCTCCGATGTGCGGCATCCCGGACAGGCGATTGTTCCAGAGCCACAAACTTACCACTCCCGCCAAGGAGGTGTAACTCGTGAGGAATATCAAGCTCGGGATTCTGCTGATCTGCCAGGCCATCGTGTGGGCTGCTGTCATGATCGGCATACGCAGTAAGGGCGGGGAAGACATCGAGGGCATCGAACACCTGATGATCGGGGGCTGGTTCGTTACCCACATGTTGACCATCAGCCTGTCCGGCAGCTTACGTCCGGCGAAATTCGAATGGGCCTGCATTCGCCGAAGAATGGCGGCTCGCCGCGCGCACTGACACTGCTACCGCGAACCGGGCGAGGCTCAACCCTGCTCGGCATCAAGCGCGAACATGAACGGGGGAAGTGAAATGTCGGCGTTATCTGGTGACGATCGTTCCACGGTGACCGGGATCCCGGAAGCAGCCATTTCGAAGGCACGGAAAGACCTTGACGAAAAAGGCTTTTGCCAGATTCATGACGCGCTTTCCGAGGCCGAACTCGAAGCGACACGAACGCGCCTTGTCGCCCAGGCGAAAGCCGAGGAGGACGCCGGCATTGCATTCCGGGACGGCGGATTGAACCAGGCAATCGTCGACGACGCCGGTCACTTCAAATCGAGCGGATTCGATCCCGCCAGCGGAGGCGTTAACCAACGAGTCTTCATGCTGGTCAACAAGGGTGAATGCTTTCGCCGGCTCGTCGTACATGAACTCGTAGATGAACTTGTCGGACACCTGCTCGGGGGCGATTTCCTTCTATCCACCTTGTCGGCAAACATCGTACGTGCGGGCTGCGTGCGCATGGGGCTCCATACGGATCAATGGTGGATGCCGCAGCCGGTCTCACCTGGCAAGCAATACCTTCGTGCTTCGCACATCACCAGGAAGCCGGCGCCCGAATTCGTCAACGCGGATCCCCAGCGTGGTATTGCTCCACCGGTCACTGCTACAGCTGTCTGGATGCTGACCGATTTCTCCAGGGACAACGGCGCGACCGAACTGGTTCCCGGGTCGCACCTCTCGGGTGCCTACCCATCACCGGAGCGACAGGACGAATACGACCGCGTCCATGCTGAAGGCCCCGCAGGCTCGCTCGTTGTATTTGATGGCCGGCTGTGGCATGGGAACAGTGCGAACGTCACCGGTCCGGACCGGATCGGCATCCTGTCGACATTCTGCGCACCGCAGTTTCGCCAGCAGGAAAACATCACGCTCGGGCTCGATCCGGCGCTCTGGCCTGGTTTGTCCGATAAGCTCAAGGCACGCCTCGGATACAAGGTGTGGAATGCGTATGGCCGGGTAGAAGCGGAGTTTGGTTCATACATAAGCCCTACCCCGCAACGAGTCGGAGAGCTTGCACCGTAAGAGCTACAGAGGACGGGTGTTCAGTCGGGCGAAACACCCAGGCACCATTCGAGCACTGCCATGCCGGTGAACAGCTTCTGCTGGGCCTGGAGAAAGACGACGCTCCTTTGCCCATCAATGATCTCCTTGACCACTTCCTCTCCCCGGTGGGCCGGCAGATCATGCATGAAAATTGTTTTCCGATCGCGTGCCAGCCGTTGCACCAGGGCTTCCGTCACACGGAATGGCTCGAATTTACGACGCCACTCAACATCCTTCTTGCTGGTCCCCGTCGTCTGCCACTGGGTAGTGTAAATAACATCCATTGTATTGGCGGGGATACGATCGACATCGTGCTCCTCGACGATCGTTGCACCGGAGCGCCGGGACAATTCCGCGACCCGGCGCCTTGTTTCATCCGATAGTCCGTATTCTGCCGGCGTGCCCAGGAATAACATTGCACCTGGGCACGTTGCCAGCGCCAGCGCCAGCGCCGCCGCGGTGCTGTTACCTTCGCCCAGGTAGCATACATTCGTACCGGCAATCCTGCCGCATACACGGTGTATGACTGCAAGATCGGAAAGCGCCTGCGTGGGGTGCTCGTCGAACGACATGGCGTTCACGACTGCAATCCCTGCCTTGTCCGCGGTCTTTCTCAAGTCCTCCGACGTCAGTCGGTCTCGTACCACCAGCAGATCAAGAAATCCTCCGAGCACCGACATGGTGTCGGCGAGGGATTCCCCGGTATTCAGTTGCAGATCGTCGGGCCCATACACGATTGTATTGGCCCCCAGCATCTGTGCACCGAGCCCGAAAGAGGTTCGGGTACGCGTCGAAGTCAGTCCAAACAGAAGGCCTACCGTCCGCGAGCTCAGGGTGCCGCGGGCAAGGGTCCTCTCGCCCGCCAACTGCAATGACCGGCGTACGATCGCTTCTATGTCGTTTGTCCCGAGATCGCCGATGGAAATGAGGCTTCTGTAGTCGCCGCTACGAATTGGGACCCACTGCTGCGTCCCGGAATCAAATTCGTAACGTCTCAATCGCTGCTCCTCCCTGCCAATTCTGTATGGTACCTGGCGTCCACCCATTCTTCACTGTAGATGGTTTGTATATACCGTCCACCCCTGTCCGGAAAGATCAATACAGCATGGCGCCTGGCTCCCGCAAACGCCAGTTGTCTCGGGTAGCTTATGGGACCTTCCGCCACGTCGGCGTAGCACTTTGCCGCGTGGTAGACAGCGCCGGAGGAGCCGCCACAAAATACCCCGTAGCGTTCGACGAGTTCCTTGCAAGCCCCGACAATCTGCTCTTCGTCTACGTGCACGACCTCATCGATTACAGCATCCTCGACCAGCGGCGGCCTTATGCTCGATCCCATTCCCGGTATAAAACGGCGTTTCGTTGCATGGCCGAATACCGCGGATCCGTTCACATCGACTGCCACGATTCTGATTGACGGAACCAGCTCCTTCAAAACCCTGGACACCCCCGAGATCGTTCCTCCCGACCCGACGGCAATGAACGCATAGTGGAGCCCTACGTCCGCGAAGGTCTTATAGATCTCCATGCCGGTACCATAGTAGTGAGACCAGGCATTGTCCCGGTTGCAATGTTGGCGCAGCCAAATGGACTTTTCGATCTGCTGCTCCAGTTCCTGCGCTCTGCGATTTCGATTCTTCAGATAACCGCCGGAATCGTCGCGTTGGTCAACGTAGTCGATTTCCGCACCGTATTGACGCATCAACGCAATGTTGCTTTCCAGCGCATTGGGATCCACGATGCACACAAATCGAAGGCCTTCTGCCCGGCACACCGCGGCCAATGCTACGCCGAAGTTTCCGGAGGAGGATTCAATGATCGTATACTCTCGATCGATGCTTTCGGTCAGCAACAGCTTCCTGATGATGTAGGCTGCAGGACGGTCCTTGATGCTACCGGTCGGATTGTAGCCTTCCAGTTTCGCAAATAGCCGTAGGCGCGAGTCGCTATGCTCGTGTTCGGACGTCAGTTCAATGGTGGGTGTATTACCGACCAGGCTCAGGACGTTGCGATGCATGATTACCCCCGATTCTGCGCACGTTTATGCCTTCAGCCACGATGGAGGAAAGAACCCGTCAATGGCATCGCCTGCATCCGGATGCCGCTTGTCGTCAACCACTAGCTTCGCAACGGCAAGATCCAGGACGCCCAGGCCGAATGGGCTGAAGATCAGGACGTCGGAGTTGAAGCGATCCAGAAGCGCAGGGTCGCCGATTAGTTCATGGATTTCGGCCGTGATGAAATCGGTGTTTCCCGCCGCCTGCGCGGCAAGGTGTATCGACGTATGCTCCCGGCACACATGGCTCGTGCTGTCGACCAGGTTGTCCGACGCGAGCACCACTTCCGGTGCCAGATCCCGAAGCGATATATTGAGCACGATTGAGCCCGGCTTAAACCCCGCCCTGTCCTGAACGTGGGGAGAAGAGGCGGTCGTTGCGAAAGACACTATGTCGGCGCCGGCCAACGGGCCTGTCGCATCCCCGCAGCATATGAAAACAACGCTGGAATATTCCTGCCCGGCACGGGCCGCGAACTGCCTTGAGCGGGATTCGTCGAGGTCGAACAGCAGCACCTCCTGTATTTCATCTGCACAATGCAGCAGGAATCCCAGCACTTCGAAGTTGATGTAACCGCAGCCGATGAGGCCAATGCGCCTGGGGGCCTGGCGTGCGCACAATTGCGCAGCAAGGGCGGCGCTTGCCGCGGTACGCTTTGCGCTGATGATGGAAGCCTCGAGAATTGCGTACGGTCGGCCTGTTTCCAGCTCATTCAAAATCTGGACTGCCGATGCACGATCCACGCCCTGGCCCAGGTTTCCAGGGAATGAAGATATCCACTTCAGGCCTGCGACATCGAAGGGCTGGCCCAGGAACGCGGGTAAGGCGATGATGCGGTCAGTAGTCTTCCCGGGAAAGCGCAGGAACGAAGACTGCGGCAGGCTCGCGCGACCGGCGCCGAACGCCGCGTAGGCTTCACGCACCGCGATCATTACCTCCTCCCTTCTGCCCTCCAGGCTTTGCGCAATTTCCCGGCCGCCTATTACCCTCAAGGGCTCTACGGTCATCGTCGTTCCGCTCCATTCTTCATGAGCGCGGGCCTACCCAAACCGAATTTCTTCGCGACCGAATAGCGTACGCGCCTCAATACCCAGGCTCCTGCATCCATCGATCATCTTTCGCGATTCGAGCAACTGCCTGGAATCGTCGTCGTACTCGAGGCCGGTGAAGTACTTGTACCAAGGCTCCTGCCCGAGGGCATAGATAAAGACCTGCTTTGGATTGAAGCTCTGGACCAGCGGTAGAGCCTGGGCGCAATCGCAGCCGTTCAGACGCCGGGAATTCTTGATCGATTTGCTGACAAGGCGGGTATTGAGTGCACCGTACAGCCAGGTGTAGGGTGCACCAACGCATTCCATGCCTATCGCAAGGACATCCAACTCACCGAATATTTCGGCGAGCCGCACGTACAACTGGTTGTCGAGGTTCGAAGAATCGGCACAAAAGAGCAGCTTCTTTCCAAGCAACTCCACGTACCAGGCCGTTTTCGAGCGAATGTTCAGGTCGCCGTGCTCGCCCAGGAACGGAATGGCAACAATTCTTCCCCCGGGAACGGAAACGCTCTCGAGATCGTCGACTTCTCGCGCATTGAAAGCCAGTTGGCGCAGGATCAATCTTAAAGATGGGTCTACGAGAGTACCGCCGTTGTTCTTCGGCACAAGAATATTTTTCGTTTTATACCGAAGCTGAAGCAGTGACTCGATGTTGGCGTGATCCTGGTGGTTATGCGTAAGGCAGATGTAGTCGATTTCCGGGGGTATCTCACTGAAGCTGAAAACCTCCGATTGATCCGGCGACCTCCTGCTGGCGATCACCGGATCGATCTGAATGACCGCATCGTTCGTTTCGACCAGGAAGCCTGCATGCCCGGTAAACGTGAGACGCACGCCCTCCTCCACGGGCGAATGCCGTATTCGTGGCGCTTTTTCCGTGAACAACTCCTCGTACGAGAGTCCTCCCGACAGGTTGTGATCCTTGAAGAGTGCGTACATCTCCTCGCGGTCCGCAGGATGCTCCCGCGTTGCGAAAATCCTGTCCACGGCCGGATGATCGAATTCGAGGTTCACCTGCAAATGTTGCTCATCCGGAAGCCTCGGAGTGCTGAACACAAACGGACGCTGTTCGACATTGGCCAGCGAACCGAACGACAAGGACTGGAGCGACTTCCGATACAACTCGCTTCCATAAACCAGGGGCTCGATGATGCGGAACGATGGGCGATGTTCTATGTCCAGGAACAGCTCTACCAACCCCCTCAGTGGTGCCGGGACGGCCCCGTAAAGCGGCTCGACGCTTTCACCGCTGGTGTGCGACCGAAGCAGCTCATCGAGTTCGGCCACGGCCGACGAAAGCTTCACGAGATCGGCACAACGTTCGTCTATCTCCTGAATAAGTCTTTGTATTTTCGGCACATCTTCAGGTGCGCAATTCAGGTACTCCCCGCCCGCAAGATCCTTTTCCAGGGTGGCAAGCATATGCAGATGTGCGTTGTTCACAAACGAGGACATAATCCGCCTGTGAGTGTTTACCACGTGCCGTGCGGCGGTAACGGGCGGAATCAGGTAGGGCCACGCGTACCAATGATTGAACAGTGGCTCAAAATAAACGTCTTCGCGCAAAAATATCGGATCTGTGCTCATACTCTCTCGAACTCGAATGGCTTTCCCCTGAGGCTTACTCGTGGCCAATGCCAACGCCCGGTAGCTGCCGGATGAACGATCTATATCTGCTTCGCAGGCTTCCTATTTGCGCGCGAACCGACGGGCAGCCGCGGAAAAATCGAAGCCCCGCGCACTCGATTCAACCACGCGGTTATGCCCGAACTCGTCAGTTCCAGCCACCACGACAACCCCATACCTTTCGAGCGACAGCGCGCTGCCGTACTCGTCGACAGTGTCGGTATCCGGGTAAACCTGCACGCTCGTAGGAACGTACCTCGCGGTGAAGCCCAGCCGGGTACGGTTGGTCGTCGAATTGGGAAAGGACGCATGCATGAGAGTCGACCAGAAAATAATAAACTGCCCCGCTTTCATTTCCATTGCCACGGCCCTTGACTCATCCGGCGCCCAGTCCGGATCCTTCTGGAGATTGCGGTAGTCGTATCCGAAGAAGCCTCGCTTCATCCCTTCCTTCTCGAGCTGGTTGACTTGCTCCGGTGAATATTTCATTCCCTTGCTCTCGTCGTAGAACATCTCTTCATGAGTGCCGGGAATGAAGCGTAGACAGCCATTCTCGGGAGTGGAGTCGGTAATAGCCGTCCACACCGTGACGGCGCCCCCGAATCCATCGCTCATTGGCCAAACGATCTGGGGTTTGCCGGATGCGTGTGCGTAAGTGTCGGCCTGATGCCAGTCTGTGCCTTCATCCCCCGGGTACTTGGGAAACATCTCCGAGCGCCAGCACACGATATTCGGGCCCAGGATGTTTTCGAGCCTTCCCACGATCTCGCGCCGCATTATGTGCTCGCTGAAAAAATCGATATCGAGATGGCGGTCGTAACCGGCGAGGCGGCTTTGATGGTCCAGCTCGTAGATAGCGTACTCCCGGTCGAAAATCTCGGCTCGCAACTCCCGGTATCGCGCCTTGATCTCGTCGCTGTCATAAAGATCGAACGGGCCCGCATACCCGTTCTTTCTGAAATTCAGAAGCTCTTCTTCCGAAAAGGCAAAATTCTTCATCGCGATTTACTCCCCCTTGATTCCTCGTTAACCTTGTACCGCTCTCTCCCGGTCAATGTGTTTCGAGTACGCTTCGACCCAGTCATTGATGCAAGACAATCTCATCAATTGGCTGGTCGGCATCGTGACGTCCAGCGCATCCTCGATCTTTATTTGCAGTTCCACGATCGTCAGCGACGAAATACCCAAGTCAAAGTAGTCGTCGTTCAAATCGATCTCTCGGAAGTCCTGCCTCTCCCGAAACAGGCCGGTCACAATCTCCCTTACATTTTTGTTCATACTGAAGCCCCTCACGGACAAACATTAACGTGCTCTGAGCATTTTCTTATCGATCTTGCCGTTCTTGTTGATCGGGAAGTCCGCCTTTATGATGAACCTGTTCGGCACCATGTAATCCGGCACATCCGATCGCAATCGCTTTCTTATGTCTCCGGCTGTAATGCAGGTCTCGTCCTCCACCAGGACGTACGCCACCAGTAGCTGGTCGCCGGATTCGTGCTTCTCGACGAACGGGCTCGCGTCGAGCACACCGGGAACACGCACGAGGGCGTCACAAATTTCTTCGAGCGAAACCCTGTAGCCACGTATCTTGACCTGGTTGTCCGCCCGGCCCACGAACTCGATTGCTCCCGCGCTATTGCGCTTTACCAGGTCGCCTGTCCGGTATACCAGGTCACTGGAAATGTGCTCCAGCCGCTGAAAAGGACCGTTGTCACTGTCGTCATTCAGGTAACCTAACGCGACGCCCAGGCCACCGACATAAAGCTCACCGACTTCGCCATCACTCACCGGCCGCTGGCTTTCGTCGAGCACGTAGACATCGGTGCCGGAGATCGGGGGACCAATCGGTATGGTGCCGCCGTTCAGGTCCGAAGGTTCAATTCGGTGGCAGCAGGTGAAGGTTGTGTTCTCAGTGGGGCCGTACGCATGGATCAGGTTCATTTCCGGCGCGCTCTCCAATACCTTGCGGACATTATTCGGGCTGATCACGTCGCCACCTGTAATCACGGTAGGCAGCGGCCGAATGGATTCGAAAAATCGGTTTACGATCAGGTTGAACAGGGCCGTGGTCATGAATGCGATGGTCACGCCGTTTTCGCAGATCGCGCGCTTCAGCAAGTTTGGATCGAATTCATCCGAGGGCAGTAAAATCGTCGCACCTCCGTTCAGCAACGCGCCCCAGATTTCGAAGGTGGAGGCATCGAACGATGGCGATGAAAGCTGGAGAATTCTGTCCCTGGGGGTGAGTTCAACGTAGTTAGTGTCGCGTACGAGCCGGATAATCGCTCGGTGCGGCACGACCACGCCTTTCGGCTCTCCGGTCGAACCGGATGTATACATCACATACGCAACATCGTCCGGCGAGTCCCGGCGGTTTCGCGGGGTACCCTCGCCGCCGTCGGTAATCCCGCTGGCAACAACGTGCGCGACATGGTCCAGCCCCTCCAGCAGCCCGCCAACCTGCCCGTCGCTGACCACGGCCCTGGCACCGGCACGTTCCAGGAGGCGCTTATTCCTGGCACCCGGGCTTTTTCTGTCTAGTGGAACGTATGCAGCTCCGATTTTGAGAACGGCCAGCATGGAAACGATGAGATCGGCCGTACGGGGCAGGAACAGTCCGACAAGATCGCCCTGCTCCACCCCTCGATTCGCGAGGTGCCCTGCCAAGGCATCCGCACGCCTGTCCAGCTCGGCATATGAAACGGTTTCATCGCCACGGATGACTGCCGGGTTCGTGGGAAAGCGTCCCGCTACGGTCTCGAACAAGCTCGCGACGCTGGTCGCGTCAGGCTGCCTGCTCATAGCGCTCCCCGAGATAGTTCCACACCGCGATCATGGTTTTGGACTCGGGCCGAACCATCCCATAATGATCACCGGTGGCGTCTATGTAGAGTCGCGAGTCCTTGATCGCATTGGCAATGCGCCGGGTGCTGTCTGCATTCGCCTGCGCGTCCTGTAAGCCGGTCAACAGGTACGTGAAATGACCGACCGCGGCGGCAAGCTCTTCAAAATCCGTGGCCTTGTAAGCGAGGTAGTTGAACGCGTATCGACGAAACCAGTTAAGCTCGCTGTAAGGCACGTACATCCCTTCCGGGATGCCCTCGTTTGCCTCGAATCTATCGGATTTTATCTTTTCGAATGCTTTCTCGGCATGGCGGGCGTTGTTGGCCGCCATCGTCAGTATGCTGTCGATATCCCTCGAGAACGGCGTACTGCAAGATGCTTTGTCCAGCAACGTGTACTCTCCGTGCGCCAGTACCAGGTTTGTAAAACGCTTCGGCGCGCTGTTCACAGCTGTCAAAGCAATACCCGCGCCTGAGCAGTATCCGACGAGATTTGCCCGGCGAATTCCACAGGCGTCCATCACGGCCAACATATCGCTTACGTGATTGTCGACCGAGAAGATTTGCAAATCCCCTTCGGTATTGGCGTCGTTCTCGTCCAGGATCAGGCGAGACTCCCACGTTACGATGTTGTAATGCGAGCCAAAGAAGTCGAAAAACGGAGCCGCGATAGTCAGCCGCAGCCCAAACGGGATGACGAATACTATCCATGGCTTCTTCTCTTCGGCTCTCTGGTAGGCATATCTTATCGAGAATCCGTCATGACTCTTGGTGACTGCTTCTATCATTGTTCTCTCCACTAGGCGAAGCGGCGGAACCCGTCAACCGCGCAGGGCTGCTGCACGATCCCGTTCCGGGGGAGCGACCTGCATCCGTTGCTCCAGGTGTGAGCGAATGCTGTCGATATTGTTCGCGTGACCGAACTCCGCGCCCTGGTACCGTCCGAGTCCGATGTTGATTCCCACGACTTCCCCTGTACGGTTCAAAATGGGTGCCCCGCTCGTCAGCTCGTAATACGGCTGCCCGCCGCTATACCGAAAGATCAGGGTTTCGGGCGTCGACTCGACCACTACCGCCGGACGCGCCCGCGAGCCGTCCCGCATTCTCACTGCCAGCCAGACCGGCTCACCGACGGCGGGCCGCGCCGGCGCAGCCACGGCTTTCTTCAGGCCACCCTCGTCTGCGACCTCGAAGATGCAAATGTCCCGATGGGAGTAGGGCTCCTCGTCGCCCAGGCCGGCATTGGGCAGGAACCACATTCGTGTGCAGGTGCCGATATCGTGAAACATCCACTTCTCCTGCATGACATCGAAGCATTTCACCCCGTCAATGCTTTCCGCGAGCTCCCGCGCTCCTCCCTGCCGCGCATCGATAGCCATTTTCTTCAGCAGCTCGTCCAGGACGTGTAGTGCCGTAACGAGCAGTGTTTCGCCGGCCCATTCCATTACGAAAGCATGCCCGCCGACACAGTAGTGCCGGCCCGCGGTAAACTCCGGCCGCACTACAAGCCCGTTCGGAACCGCCGGCGCCTCCACATTATCCGGCGTCGTTTCCAGCCACTCGCGAAACCTGCTTGCCGGTGTACCTCGATATTTCCTGAAACGGTGCTCGCCGCTGCCCGTCGCGGCTGGGCTGCCGCTCATCGGGTGCTCCATACCCTCCTCACCCAGTCTGCCGTAACAATGGCTGCAAAGGCTGTTGTAGGGACTGATCGGGCAGTCGGTGCATTCATACCGATCGCCTTCGATCGGGAACTGTTTGCAATGATGGCACGGATGCCAAACATGAATGAGTTGTTCCGGTTCCATGAAAAGTCCCTCCTTTCCGCCCTGGTTGACGAAACACCCGCGCCGGGCTCCTGGTTAGTGTTCGCGGGCAACGCCGAGTGAATTTGGAACTGCGATCGCATTTCCGGCTCTATAGTTGTTTGAACTCAACAGGAAACTGCAGGCTGGGCATCGTCCACTCTCCGGATATGCTTTCAGCGTTGATTTGCCCCTCGAATTCTGCCGCGATGCCTCTCACGATCATGCTGAGGCGCGCACCGTCTTGAGAAATGCCGGATATCGGCAAGTCGCTCAGCTTCCGGTCCGGAATGTCAAGAAGCGCCAGAAACCGCCCTGCTCCGTCATAACTGAAATGCATGATCATGGTGGAGCCACCAGCCTCGCCTTGCCACGTGCCCAGCAGCTTCTTCGCCAGCATTGCAGTAACCTGGTTTTCGCCCGCCACGAATTCTCCCCGCGACATCGTGAGGTCATATACCTGGCCCTTCTGTCGGAAAGTTCCATTGAGGCCGCCGTCGGCGACCGTGGCTTCGATCTGCATTCCTATGCCGTCCGCGTTGAGGACAACTTCCCCGCCCGAGGCCTCGATTCGCGTGATTGGAATTGTCGAAACGCCCTGGTCGGGACTGTCGAGTGTCGCGCGGATCGAGCCGTCGGCAGTTTCCACGAAGTTGATCACCAGCGTGAGCTGTCCACCCAGTTCCCCGTGCCAGCTCCCGACCAGCTCCCGGCCCACGGCCGCGGGGAGATCGAACGTGGGAAACTCATACGCTCCTTTCTGAAAGACGATCGGAGTGGATCCGTTCTGTACCCATTCGCCGATGATCCGGTCACCTTCGAGGTCGCCGCGCAAGGTGACTCTTGGCTGGGCTATATTCAGAGTGATCTTTCCGTTGCCGACGTGGACATCGGCGACGGGAATGCCCGCAATTCCCTGATCCGGGCTATCGAATGACGCTCCCAGCCCACCGTCCGTTGCCTCGAAATGGAGCACCAGGTGAATGGACCTTCCACTTGCTTCGAACGTATACAAGCCATGCCATTCGCCGCTGATTTGCTGAATGAGCTCCTCTGAGAGCGGTTCCTCCACGTACGGCGCGAGCGTGAGTGGGAACTCCTGCCCCTGCTGCCGCCAATGGCCGACGAGCGACTCTCCCTGGAAGCTTCCCTGGAATGCCCCGCTGACTTCGTCAACCTGGAGCCGGACTTCATCGCCTGTCAACGTCAGCGAAGAGACCGGGATATTCTGCAAGCTGGGCTCTGTTGGCGCATTCATCACTGCCGAATAACTCTCCCCCGCGCCTTTTTCGATCACGAACTCAACCAGGATCCGTGTACTTTCGGACACTGCGAGCTCGCCCTGCCATGTGCCGGCAAGTTCCGGGCGCGCCAACACGGCGCTCCCGCAAACCAGGCACAAGACGGCAACCACATACCTCCAACGCTTCATAACTCCCCCCTCCGTTCATGCCTGTCGCTACCGGATCCGATCGACCCCGATCGATAACCCGGGGTTGACAACCTGGCGCCACTTGCGAGAGAACGCACTGATCCCCGGTATCCATCCTCGGGCACTCATTTACTTGCGTTTCAGGAAACCACGTCCCTTCAGCGTTTCCCGGTCGAGCTCGACCACGCATTCGACCGGCACGTAATCCAGCGTCAGGCTTCCCTTCAATGACAGAGGTCCCGAATCGTCGCTCCCGACCCCGGCCCTGTTCTCCTCATCGAGGTGCACGCCGAGCTCGGTGCCTCCTCTCGTTTCCGTAAACTTGATGAGAACCATCCCATCTGCAACTGCCGATTCAAAGTCCTCGATCGACTCGTATCGGCTTGCTTCAACGGCATGATCGCCTTCCGAAAGCTTATCAACCAATTCACTCATAGCTCGCTCCTAACATGCAGATGACGGGAACGGTTCATTCACGAAACACTACTTCCTCACGTTTGAACCAATGTGCACAAAACATCAGCAGCGCACCGGCCGTCAGGCTCGTAGACAGGAATATGACAATCAGTTTTGCCTGCTCTTCCAGGGTGCCTTTGACCAATGCCTTGATAGCCATGGCGACATTTGTCATCGGGACAGTCGCCCAAAGCCAGTCCAGCTCCATACCCGGAAGGATCACGATGATCGCGGCAAAGGCCACGACAAAATTGAACATCCCGGCGAGATTGCTCGCTTCGCGGAAGCTCCTGGCGTAAACGGAAATTGCCAGGACGAGCGCCGCGAACAATGCGGTGATGGGTACCAGCATGAGCCAGATCAGGGCCAGGTCGGAAAGTGCGAACGATTTGACAAGGACGAGTGTCCTCGCCGATGACCCGGTACCCTCGTACAGGAGCCAACTGCCCAGGCTGAACATCGCAATCGTTGCATACGCCAGCCCGACTGTGAGCACCGCCAAATACTTGCCGACGACCAGGTCCCGCCGGGCCACCGGCGCCATCAGCAATATCTCCAGCGTGCCGCGTTCCTTCTCGCCCGTGGCAACGTCGATCGCGGTGAACAGGCACCCCATATAGCAGATCGTAAAGATCAGGTACGCAAGGATTCCCCCGAGACTCTGCCCTAGTTGCTCCCGGTCAGAGGCGATGTCCTGTTCGACGTACCGAACAGGGTCCAACAGCCCTTCACGCGACTTTTGCCCGACTACACCAAGAAACGTGAGCCGCCAGTTCCTTTGCGCCTCGCTGTAATTGTTCAATGGCTCAGTGCCGCGCCTTTTGATGATCTCCGCGTTGGAGGCCGCGTTGTTGTAGTAAAACGCGACGGAGGCGCGCTCCTTCGCCTGCAGCTTTTCTCTCGCGCGTTCGGGTACGACGATTGCGAATGCGATCCTGCCTTCCCGAATCGCATCGATTGCTGCGTATCGGGAATCGACTGTCGCGGGCTCCAGCAATTCCTGTTCTGCGTATTGCACTTCCAATCCGGGTAACCATTCACCGCCGACAATCGCGTAGTGCAATACGTCGTTTTCAGCGTCTTCGTACGACTGCTGACCAAACGTGATCATGAAATGGCCCAGGAAGGGAAGCAGCAGACCCGAAAGTAAAAACATCCGTACGAACGTCCGTTTGTCCCTGAGCACCTCACGAAGCTCTTTGCGCCAAATAATCAAAGCATTCGTTGATTTCATTTCGATACCATGGATACGCTGTCCATTTCGCGGAGGGGCTCCCTCAGCACGGGCCGTTTGTCCGTGGAAGTCAGGGCCATGTAAGCATCGGCCAGTGTGCGAGCACCGCTCGCGTTCCTCATGCCCGCGACCGTGCCCTGGAAGATCACTTCACCCTTGTCCAGGATAATCACACTCTCACACAGTTGTTCGACCTCATGCATGTGATGCGTCGAGAAGACTACCGATGTACCGGCAAGCCTGCAGCGCTCGATGTATTGCAAAATTCCACAGGCACTCGGCACATCGAGACCGGTGGTTGGCTCGTCGAAAATGATTACTTCGGGCTCGTGCACTACCGTCCGCGCAATCGCGACGCGTTGTTTCATACCGCTCGAAAGATGATCGGTCCGCCGGTCCGCGAAACTCGCAATTTCCAGTTCGCAAAAGAGGTTGGAGACACGCCTGCAGAGGGTGTCCCCGGAGAGCCCGTATAAGCGGCCGAAGTAAGTCACAGTCTCCCTGGGCGTGAGGCGGCCATACAAACCAACCGTGCCGGAGAGAAATCCGATCGTTTGCCGCACCCGCATCGGATCCTCGGATACGTCGATTCCACGGACGAACACCCGGCCGGCGGTCGGTTTCAACGATCCGGCCAGGATCCGCATCAACGTCGTCTTGCCGGCTCCGTTCGCCCCCAGTAATCCGATAATCTTCCCTTCCGGCACGTCAACGTTCACATCCCTCAATGCATGGAACAATTTGCCGCTTGCGCGCGGATCCCGTTCGGAATCGGAGTTGCGCTTTCCCCTGGGTCGGGAAAACACCTTGCCGAGCCTTTCTGTTCTGATCATTTCACCCCCGTGACCAGTCCGTCGGCCATTATTCGCCAGCAGGCGCAAAGGCCAGCAAGACGTTGCCTGCGCGGCCGCCGTTTGTCCCGTAACCTGAATTCACGTACACCATGCCACCCGCCACGGTGGGTCCGGCTCCGATCAGTGACCCCCCTGCTGCCTCAACTCCGTTCACCGTGTTGAAATCCCGGTTCGTGTCATACTCCCAGAGGATTTCGCCCGACCTTACCGAATACGCGCGGAACCCCCCGTCGGCAGCGCCCGCGAAGACCGCCACCGGCGTGATCGCAATTGCAACGGGCTGTGCCGCGCTGCAGCCGTAACGCCGTACTCCGCACAAGCGCTCCGCAGGCGCGGCGTACCAGGTGCGCTCGCCGGACTGGAGGTCAATGGCGTGCAGTCCGCCCGGCTGCATCCGGGTGATGTCCGATACGGGGAAGTAGGCGTTTTCGTGGTCGGCGCCGGAGCCCCAGACAACGCCGCCGCCCGGACCTCCGTGGCCGGCGCGATACTGCCATACGATCTCTCCGCGCCTGTCCGGATCCAGTGCGTAAACCATTCCAGACTTCTGTCCGACAATGAGGAGTTCCCTTCCCGACGCGGTCGTAGCCAGTACCGGAGCGGCTCCGAAATCGAAGTTCGGGCCTTCCGAGCGCACACAGGTGGTGGAGCCCCGCTGGCATCCGTCCAGCCATACATCGTCCGGTGTCGCCTGCCTGGTCCACAGGATGTGGCCATCGTCCAGAGAGAAGGCGATGATCGAATCCGAGTTCGTGGCAGGGCCCGTGTAGCTGTTTCCGGTAGCGGCGTAAACCGCAGCCCTTGTGAAATCGACGGCGGGGGCAGACCAGATCGCGCTGCCGGAGGGACCGAGCAACGGCTCTCCTTGCTTGCCGAGCTCGTCGAGCGGTTCAGCCGGGTTTGGAATCGTGTAAGTTTTCCAGACCACCTCTCCGGTGCGTGCATCGATCGCGGAAAGACTGCCGCGAAACGTGCAACAAGCACCACTGGGATCGTTGACGGTCACCCAGGACGACATCGGCACGTATAGCCGGCCGTCGAAGTAGGTCGGCGAGCCCGTTACTCTCGCCTTCGGATGCGACTCCACTTCGGTTGCCCAGATCGGTCTGCCGGTGCTTGCATCCAGCGCGTGGACAGTTCCCGACAAGTCGCCAAATAGCACGATATAGTCGGGTAGTCCGGCATCGCGCTCCGTACCGCCGCCCGGAGAGAAAACGCTGGCGGCTCCGCGTATTCCAGCGGGAGCCTTGTACGTCCAGTGTGTACAACCCGTTTTTGCGTCGATTGAATAGAACACTCCTGCCTGGCTGCCGACAAAGACGCTGCCATTCACCACCACCGGTTGAGCCCACGCTGAGTACGAATCGGCAAACCCGAATGCCCAGGCCAATTGCAGACGGGCGATGTCGTCTTCCCTGAGCCCGGTCTGCTCCGCCGTGCGGAAGCTGGTATTTTTCGGATCACCCCCCCAGCCGTTCCAGTCCGGGAGTTCAGCGCGGCTCGCCAGATCGCTTGGAGACGTGCATTGCCCCTGCGAATAATCGCCGAGGGTAGACGTGAGCTGCTCGCCCGTCAGGTATTCGGCAATCAGGCGTCGTTCATCGCCGCTCAGTGAATAGCCCTGCACCCGCATGACGCCGGCGGTCAGTGCATGCACGATCGAACGTGGCGGGAAGCGACCGAGGACGTTGGGCGAGGGCGCCCTGCTCCCTATGATGCCGGAGTGGCAGCTACGGCAGTGTTCCACAAACAAGGCTTCGCCGGCGGACAGGCCGGGGCCGGCGTCGGTGAATGGGCCGTCCGAAGCTTCTGCAGCAATGCACAGCAGCAGGAGAGCGGCCGTCGTCCAGGCTACGGGCGCCCTCATGATCCCGGCCCCATTGCACCCAAATCGGAAGCAAGCAGCCGAGCGAGGTCCGCTGCATAGCTTTGCTCCAGGATGCCGAAATGCGTGCTGTCGCACGCGGTCATTACCGGTGGATCGGCAAACAGCGGTGCCCATGCCGCGAGCCGCTGCTCCGGTGCGGCGGCCGCGTTATCCCGGCCGAGCGCAGATTGCCTGCAGAATATGATGTGAGCGGCCGCTACCTCCAAGCGGGTGCCGGAGTCCAGGTGCAGCTGATCGAGAGCGCGCGTCTCTGCTATCAGCCGGGCCGCGTCCCTGGCACTCATACGCAAGCCGCTACCGCTCAGCACGCGGGCGACGTGCTCGTCGATATCGAGCCGGTCGCTGCCATTGAGTTTGAGCTGGGATGCTTCAATGCTCGCGCCGCGGGCGCTCAGGGCATTGACGATTACCGTTTGCGCATAGCTCGAGTAGCTTCGGGCCGCGCGCCCGCGCACAGTCGAATCGGCCGACGGCGGATCAAGCAGGCAAAGTCCGGCAATTTCCCCCGGACGCGCAAGCGACGTTATCTCGTATCCAATCAACCCTCCAAGCGAATGCCCGACCAGGTAAACCGGGCCGGCTACTTCTTCTCTCAGGACACGCAGCAGGTCCGCGGAGATTGTCCGGATATCGGCGTGCTCTGCAGGCAAGGCTTCGTCCGGCGCAAATATATGTGCCGCGACAACGCGGGCGTCCGCCTCCAGTGCCCTGGCCAGGTCGTAAAACTGGGCGGGATGTCCGCCCGCACCCGGAATGCAAACGACAGTGGCGGCTCCGGTGGACCGATTGAGCTTTACCAGCCTCGATCCACCCGGACCTGCGACGTCTCCCGACGCCAATTTTCGCTCGATCAGAGCCGCCAGGTCGGCCAGCACCGGCTTCTCGAATACCTCTGGAACCCCTATCTTTACGCCCAGGCGTTCGTCGACCAGGGCAAGCAGTCGAATCAACGAGATAGAGCTCCCGCCACTGTTGAAAAAGTTCTGGTTCGCAGCCATCGGACCGGTGCCCAGCACCTCTCCCGCGAGTGTGGCAAGTTGTCTTTCGATTGGGGTTGCCGGCGCGGCAAATTCTTCCGGCTCGCCCCAACCGATCGTCAAAGAGGACAGTGCGCGCCGGTCGATCTTGCCATTCGGGCTGACTGGCAGGGCTGCAAGGACGACGACAGCGGCGGGTACCATGTGCGCCGGCAGGGTTTTCTCCAGAAAGCCCCGCATGGACGAATCGACGCGCGGCTGCCCGGTGTCATCCCCTGTCGTCACAAAGGCCACGAGGCCGCGTTCCCCTGCCGCCAGCTCACGCTCGAGGACGACGGCTTGAGTAACGCCGTCACGCATTCGCAAAGCGTTTTCGATCTCGCCCGGCTCGATGCGATAGCCCCGCACCTTTACCTGGCCGTCAACTCGCCCGACAAACTCGAGGGTGCCGTCCGCCCGCCATTTCACCAGGTCTCCCGTCCTGTAGAGCCGATCGCCCGGCTCGCTCGCGAAAGGCGCCGCGGCGACAAACCGCTCCGCTGTCGCACCGGGGTGATTCACATAACCGCGAGCGAGCTTCGCCCCGCCCACATAGAGTTCGCCGATGCACCCCTGGGGCAGCAACTGCCCCTCCGCATCGAGCACGTAGACGTGACTGTTGCGCAGTGGCCGACCGATGACGGGTGCAGGACCTTCGACCGGGCTCCATGTCACGTTTACGCAGCACTCGGTTGGCCCGTACACGTTAATGGCGTTTCTCGAGTATCGCTGCTGCCAGTCAAGGAGTTTCTGCCACAATTCGGGGGATATCGCCTCGCCGCCGATCACCAGGTCCGGTAGCACGGATTCGAGACCAAGGCTGAACCACAGCTCGACCAGGGTCGGCGTGCAGTCAAGAACATCGATACGACGTTGCCGTAGCAGGTCACGAAGCCGCCCGACCTCCTGCTTTTGCTGCTCATCAATGATATGCAGAGGCCATCCCAGCACCATGTTCAGGATGCCCTTACAGGATGCATCGAACGAGAAAGGAGCGACCCACCCCCAACCTCCGCCGATACTCTTGAACCGATCCTGCAGCTCGGCCCAGTTCTCCAGCAGGTGCGCCAGCGCGCGATGCTCCACCATAACGCCCTTTGGCTGGCCCGTGGAACCGGAGGTATAGATGACGTATGCCGGGTCGGACGGTAGCGACGTGTCCTTCGGCGAATCCCATGCCGGATGCGTCGCAGGACATTCAGTGTGATCCAGCAGGAGTGTTTCTGCCTCCAGGCCCGTAAATCGGTCCAGCAGGCTCTGCTGCGCCAGGACGAAACGCACGCGGCTGTCCTGCAGCATGTATTGCAGCCGCGCACGGGGATAGGCCGGATCCAGCGGCAGGTAAGCCGCCCCCGCCTTCCAGATCGCCAGCATTCCGGCAACCAGGTCGGGCGAACGCTCCGCCGACAGACCGACCACGGAACCCGGCGCGACGCCGTGCTGAACCAGGTAATGAGCCAGCCGGTTCGACCGGTTGTCGAGTTCTTCGTAGCTTACGGACTGGTCTCCGTGAACCAGGGCGATTGCAGCGGGCGTAAGCTTCGCCCGGGTCTCGAAGCAGCGATGAACGCACTGCATCCCGGAAACGTGCGGCACATCGGGGTTCCACGCTATCAATTGGCGTTGAACTTCGTCTTCCGAGAGCAGATTCAGCTCCGACAGGCGAGCGCGCGGACTTTCAACCATGATTCCAAGCAGCCTGACAAAGTGCTTCAGCATTTCCTGGACAGTCGTGCGTTCGAACAAGTCCGAGTTGTAGACCATGGCTCCGGCAATTCCCTCGGGCACCTGTTTCAGGCTGAGGCTGAGATCGAAACGCGCCGCCTGTTCGATTTGATCGCCAGGATCCAGTGGTGCGACTTCAATTCCCGGCAGCATCGCCGCCTGGTCCGGTACGTTCTGCAGCGCGAACATGACCTGAAACAGCGGCGAATAAGCAAGGTTGCGCTCCGGTTTCAACTCCTCGACAAGGTACTCGAACGGCACGTCCTGGTTTGCATAGGCACCGAGCGCCATGTTGCGCGTGCGCTGTAACAATTCTTCAATTGTCGGGTCCCCGCCGAGATCGTGCCGCATTACCAGCGTGTTCACGAAAAAGCCCATCAAGCCTTCGAGCTCGCGTCGCGTGCGATTGGCGACAGGCGTGCCGATCGCGACGTCTTCCTGTCCGGCATACCTGCCCAGCACCAGGGCAAAAGCCGAAATCAAACCCATGAACAGGGTCACGTTCCGGTCACGGCACAGGTCCTGGAATCCGCCCGCCAGCTCGGCCGAAATCGCGAACTCCTGCAGCGCGCCGCGGTGCGACTGCTTGCGCGGACGTGGATGATCGGTCGGCAAGGACAATAAAGGCGGCAGATCGATCAGCTGCTGGCGCCACCACGCCCTCTGCCGTTCCAGCAAGTCGTCTTTCAGCCATCGCCGTTGCCAGGCGGCATAGTCCGCATACTGAACAGGAAGGAGGGGAAGGTCCGGTTCGGCATTCGCCGAATAGCTCCCGTACAGGGACAAGAGCTCCCGAAAAAACACTCCCATTGACCACCCGTCGGCGACGATATGATGCAGAGTTACGAGTAGCACATGCGAACCGGGCTTCTGCATCAGCAGGCGGGCGCGAAACAATCGATCCCGCTGCAGGTCGAAGCAGTGCAAGCGCTCGGCTTCCACCCGGCTCATCAACTGCGCCTCATCCTCGACATACTCCGGCTCGAGGGGCAAGGCGTTCGGCGGGTCGACTACCTGCCGGGCTTCGCCTGAATGATTTTCGAAGCGGGTTCGCAGTACCTCGTGCCGTTGCACGATGTGCGACAAGGCAGCGCGGAGAGCGGCTACATCGAGATCGCCCTCCACACGCAGGGCCAGGAAAATATTGTATGCCGGGGTTCTGCCCATCAGTTGATCGAGAAACCACAGGCGCTGCTGGGCGAAGGACAGCGGCAGGTGTGTTTCGCCCGGCGTTCGGCTCTCCAGCTCCGGCAGTTGCGGTATTCCTTCGGATTGGGATCCAAGAATGACCATCGCCTGCTCTTTCAGGGTATGGTGCTCGAACACGTCACGAATCGTCAGCTGAACGTTGAACGTCTCGCGTATCTGCGACAGAAGCTGCATGGCCAGAAGCGAGTGCCCGCCAAGCCTCAAGAAGCTGTCATTTCGCCCGATACGCGTGTTCTTCAGGAGCGACGACCAGAGTTGCGCCAGCAACGTCTCGACCTCGCCCTCGGGTGGCTCCCTTTCGATCTTCCCGCTGTCGGGCTCGGGCAGTGCTCTCCGGTCGACCTTGCCGCTGGGCGTGAGCGGCAGCTCTGGAAGCACCACGATCGCAGACGGCAGCATATAGGCTGGCAGGTGCTGTGCCAGCTGCTCGAACAGCAAGCTCTCCAGGTCAGGACCAGCATTCCCGGTGCCGCCCACCGCCACGTAAGCAACTAGCTGCCGCTCGCCCGAGCCGGTTGCTTCGCGCGCAACGACTACCGCCACCTTGACTCCGTCGCATTGAGCCAAAAGGCTTTCGATCTCACCGGCTTCGATCCGGAAACCCCGCAGCTTGATCTGGTCGTTGACCCGCCCGACCAGCACCAGGCTGCCGTCAGGCCGCCAGCGAGCAAGGTCGCCGGTCCGGTACAACCTCGCACCCGCTGCGGCGCCATCACCGAAAGGATCGGCGACGAACGTTGTACTTGTAAGCTCCGGCTTGCCGAGGTAGCCCCGTGCCACGCATGCTCCGCCTATGTACAGCTCACCGACCGCGCCCTGGGGAAGCAGCTGCCCCCGCGCATCGAGTATGTACGTGCGCGTGTTCAGGTAGGGCCTGCCGACGTGCGGTGCGTCGCCTTCGACAGGACAGGACGTGCAGTTGACACAACACTCCGTGGGTCCGTACACATTGATCGCCTTGCGCCCGGTTCGCCCCTGCCATGCAACGAGCCTCTCCCACAACGACGTAGATATGGGCTCTCCGCCGATTACGAGATTTGGCAGGTATTCTTCCATGCCAAGTTGCAGCCATTGATCGAGCAGGCTCGGAGTGCAATCCAGCACATCAATCCCCTGCTCGCGAATGAGCCGCAAGAGGCCCTCCGGGTCCTGCTTCTGCTCCTCGTCGATGATGACCAGCGGGGTTCCCATTGCCATCATGGAGATTCCCTGCAACGAGGCATCGAATACAAAAGAGGCGATCCATCCCCAGGCGCCCGAGTGAACCAGCTCCTGACGGACTTGTTCGAAGTTGGCCGCGAGGTTGGCGACGGCCCGATGCTCCACCATCACTCCCTTTGGCCGCCCCGAGGAGCCCGAGGTATAGATGACATAGGCCAATTGGCCGGGCGCCGAATTCACGGCGGCTGGGTTGGTGCCCGGATAGCGCGCCAATTCCGCCGTATCGTCGAGTACCACGACGTTCCGCCCGCTCTCCGGCAAGCGCTCTTTTGCTGACGCATGCGCGAGAATCACGTCGGCACCGCTATCGGCGAGCATGTGCGACAGTCGTGCTTCGGGCAGCCCTGGGTCGAGCGGAAGGTACGCCCCTCCAGCCTTCCAGATGGCCAACATACCGGCGACGATATCCGGTGAACGTTCGCCACACAGCGCGACGACCGTGCCCGACCCCACACCGCAATCGATAAGCCGATGTGCCAATCGATTGGCGCGTTCGTTCAGCATGCGATAGCTCACCGTACGCCCATCCCGGATCAGGGCTGCCCCCTCGGGAACGCGGTCGGCTTGCGCTTCAAACAGGTGCTGGATGCAACGGTTCGCGGGAAGTCGCCGGGATGTGTCGTTCCAGTCGAACGCGAGCCGGCGCCGCTCGTCCTTTCCAAGGAACGCCGAGCGGCGTATTGGCGCATCCGGCTCAGACGCAAGCGTATCCACAATACGCTTTGCATAGCCCTGTATACGTTCCCGGAAACCTTCGTCGAACACGGACGATTCGGCGTCGATCATGAACGCGTGGCGCTTTGCTCCCTCATGCTTGTGTACGTTTACGGAGAACAGGTAATTGGTTTCATCGAGTCCGTAGCCGCCAATACCCAGCACACCTACTTCGCCGGATTCCGGGTTTCCGCTGATTACATGGAAATTGGTGTAGTTGAACAGCGATGCCGAGAACTCCAGCCCGCTCTGCGACTGTATCTCTGCCAGTGGATAGTGCCTGAGCTCGTAAACCCGTCCCAACCTCTCGTCCACGGCTTCGACCAGGTCGACCCAGGACCGCACGCGGCCGAGGTCGACGCGTATCGGCAAGGAATTCAGAAAGAGGCCTATCGTCCTTTCCGTCTCCGGCAGCTCCGGCCTGCCGTGCGTCACGACGGACCCGACGACATCGTCTCCTCCGTCGATCAATGCGTTGAGCACGAGGTAGGCGGCGCACCATATACTCTTTTCCTGCACCTGCAGGCGTTCGGCAAGCTGAATCACTGCTTTGCTCGTTTCCGCCGGCACCTCGCAGACCAGGCGAACACTTTTGGTTTTCCGGCTGCCTGCCCACCAAGGGAGGTGCGCATCCTCCAGTAACGCACGCCAGAAGGTCCGGTAGTCCTCATTCGCCACAGCGCTTTGTTCCAGCGCTATGAACTGCTTGTACTCCGGGGGGATCGCTACCGGGCTTGTGCTCCCGGTATCCCTGTATTCCGCGTAGATCGAGAACAACTCCGCGGCGAGGCTCGCATCGCTCCAGCCATCCCAAAGCGCATGATGGAAGCTCAGCCCGAGTTCCATCAGGTCATCCTCGAGTACGAACAGCTGGAGTTTCCAGAGCACCTCGAGGCTCCCTCCTGCCTGCTTTTCTTCGTCCACCCAGCTCTTGATTGCCGCGGCTTTTTCCGATCCCGATTGCAGCGCCCGCAGGTCTTCAATGCAGAAATGCGGTTCCATGTGCTCAAGGACGAGCTGCAACGGGCGGCTGCCGCTGAGATGGAATACCGTTCTCAGCATCGAGTGGCGCTCCACGAGGATTCCCAACGCCCTGGCGAACACCATCTCATCCCAGTGCGACCTCACCGGGTAGGTCACAATGCAGTGATAGACGTCGGGATTCTGCTCCGAATGCAGCACCATGCCTTGTTGCAGCATGGACAGCGGATAGCCATCCACGACCCGGTTGCCGCGAACCCGACGAGGAATGCTCTCCTTTTCGCGATCGGTAAGCAGCGCAAATGCTTTTACCGCCTGCGCCGAGATCGGCCTCACACCTCCGGATTCTATGGCCGCTGCCAGCTGTTCGAGTGTTGCGTGTGCAAACAAGTCCTTGATCGAGAAATCGATTCCCTGCGCCTTTGCCGCGGCAACGAGCGACATCGAACGAATTGAATCGCCGCCCAGTGAAAAATAGTTGTCCCTGCGACCAACCCGTTCGATCCCGAGGTTCTCCGCCCAAAGACTGGCCAGGCGTTGTTCCAGCTCGCCCGCAGGAGCCGCGTAGCGCTCCCTGGCCAACGCGGATTCATCCGGCGCCGGCAGCGCCGCGCGATCAAGCTTTCCGTTCGGGGTCAACGGCAATTCCGGCATCAATTGAAACGCGGCTGGAACCGCGTAGCCGGGAAGGCGGCCGCGCAGATATTCTGCAATCGACAGCCTCAACTCGCCTTCATCCCGATCGGGCTCTTCCACAACGACATAGGCCGCCAGGTACCGTTCTCCCGCGTTGTTTTCGCATGCCAGCACCACCGCGTCGCGGACTTGCGGATGCCCGCACAATGCCGCTTCGACTTCTCCCAGCTCGATCCGGAAGCCCCGGATTTTTACCTGGTGATCGGCTCGGCCGACGTATTGCAGTGTCCCGTCCGGCAACCAGCGAACCCGATCGCCGGTTCGGTACAGCCTTGCTCCTCCGGCAGGCGAAAACGGGTCGACGACGAATCGCTCCGCCGTTAGCGCGGGACGCTCCAGGTAACCGTCCGAAAGACCCGCGCCTCCCACGTACAGCTCTCCGATAGCGCCGGCCGGGAGCAAATTCAGCTGCCCGTCGAGCACGTAGGTGGAGAGGTCGTCGAGGGGTCTCCCGATCTTTCCCCTGGCCGCTGCCTTTTGCAGATCGGATGTCGTGATGCGATAGAACGTCACGTGCACGGTCGTTTCCGTTATACCGTACATGTTGACGAGCCGCGGATGAGCATCACCGTATTTGTTGAGCCACGGCGCCAGCAACTCGAAATCCAGCGCTTCCCCGCCAAAAACCACGTACCGCAAGCCGAGCTTCGACGACGATTGCTGATCCGCTGCAACGAGCTGCCTGAACGCGCTCGGGGTCTGGTTCAGTACGGTCACCTTTTGCTGCGCCAGGAGCTTGCAGAAATCGGGTGGGGAGCGCGTGATTGCATGCGGCACGACCAGCAGGCGTCCACCCTTGCACAGGGCCCCCCATATCTCCCAGACGGAAAAGTCAAACGCAAACGAGTGGAAAAGAGTCCATACGTCCGCGCGGCCAAAATCGAAGTGTTCGGAAGCCGCCTCGAACAGGCGCGCAACATTGTAGTGACTGACGATGACGCCTTTTGGATTGCCGGTCGTGCCCGAGGTATAGATCAGGTATGCCGTCCGACCGGGATATGCTGCAACCTCATTCGTCGAGAGATCTTCGCCGCTGTGCTGCGAGAGCAAATGTTGCGTCGCTGGATCATCCATTACGACTGTCTGGCGCCCAGCAAAGGTACTGCCTTGAGGGGAAGCAGTAACGACCATGCGAACGTCCGCATCGCTCAATTGATACTCGATACGGGCCAACGGCAAGGTGGGCGGTAATGGCAGGTAGGCGGCCCCGGCTTTCAGGATGGCGAGCATCCCGGTTATCAGGTCGACACCATGATTCAGCGCAAGGCCGATGACGTCGCCTTCGGACACACCGTTTGCGCGCAAATGACGGGCAAGCTGGTTTGCGCGGCGATTCAGACAAAGGTAGCTGAGTTGTGCCGCGCCGTCGACGACCGCAACCGAGTGCGGATTCTCGCTTGCCCGGGCTGCGAACAGCTCGTGCAGGCATCCTTCTCCAGGATGCCGGGACCGGATGCTTCCCCACCGCTCCAGCTGGATAGTGCGCTCAGACGAGCTGATAAGGGGATGATGCGATACAGGCACATCCGGCTGATCCACGACCGCATCCAGCAGCCGGGCATAGTGCTCGAGGAGGTGCGTGATGGTTAGCTGATCGAACAGATCAGTGTTGTACTCCATCGTGCCGTCGATGCCGGCCTCGGTCTGGGAGAGATTGAACGTCAGGTCGTAGCGGGCAACCGTGGACGTCGGCCGATCATCCATCAGCTTGAAGTGCAGATCCGTAGGAATTCGCAACTTCGGCTCGTATTCCGAGAACGAGAAGGAAACCTGGAACAACGGCGAATGGCTCAGGCTGCGCTCCGGTTCCAGCGCCTCCACCA
>CAZSKQ010000021.1:17887-37869 GCA_964607425.1 uncultured Woeseiaceae bacterium | reverse complement strand
CTACACGTCGGCTTTGGGAGCGATGCCTCCCCACAATTGCCCTCGTCTCCCCGAGATGGGATGCTTCGTACACGGAACAAGAACGACGGAGCTCCTCACTGTATCCGGCGGCCCGGCGGTCGGCTCCGACGATGGCGCCGTAGAGGGGACGGCTGCCATTTCGGCCGTGCTGATCGGCGCGGCCCGGCTGCTGTGGGAGGAATGAAAACCATGCCTGTTATCCGCGACCTGATCATCAACGGCAAACACGTCCCGGCCGCCTCGGGCAAGACCACGGAGGACATCAATCCTTACACCGGGGCCGCCTATGCCACGGTGGCGGCCGCCGGGCCGGAGGATGTCACGCGCGCGGTGGACGCAGCGTCGTCCGCTTTTGAGTCGTGGGCGGCGACGCCGCCGTCGCAGCGGGCGCGCATCTTCCTGAAAGCAGCGGAGCTGCTGGAAGAGCGCATCGACCAGGGCATCGAGCTGATGGCCGGCGAGGTCGGCGGCGTCGCTGTCTGGGCCGGCTTCAATATCCACTTGGCCGCCAACATACTGCGTTCGGCGGCAGCGGCCACCACGGCTCCGCAGGGTGACGTACTCGCTACCGACTTGCCCGGCAAGCTCTCGTTCTCCGTCCGCCAACCCTACGGCGTGGTAGCAGCGCTCTCTCCCTGGAACGCCCCCTTCATCCTGGGCACGCGCGCCATTGCCATTCCGCTGGCGGTCGGGAATACAGTGGTGCTCAAGCCCAGCGAGGACGCGCCGCTGGCGTGCGGGCTGTTCATCGCCGACGCACTGCTGGACGCCGGCCTGCCTCCGGGCGTGCTGAACGTGGTGACCAACGCACGAGAGGACGCAGGCAGCGTCGTCAGCACCCTGATTGCCGATCCGCGCGTGCGCAACGTGAACTTCACCGGTTCCACGAAGGTGGGCCGCATCATCGGCACACTGGCGGCGCAGAACCTGAAGCCCGCGGTGCTGGAGCTCGGCGGCAAGAACTCCCTCGTAATACTGAAGGAGGCGGACATCGACTACGCCGTGCAGGCGGCGGCCTTCGGAGCCTTCATGAACGCCGGCCAGATCTGCATGTCCGTCGACCGGGTGATCGTGGACAAGTCGATCGCCGAGGATTTCTCCGAGCGGTTGGCCGCGAAAGTCGCGGAGCTGCCCACCGGCGATCCGTCCAGGGCCGACACGGTGATTGGCCCGCAGGTCACCCAGGCTTCGGCGGACCGGCAGTACGGGTTGATCGACGACGCCGTATCGAAAGGCGCCAGGGTGCTGGCCGGCGGAGAGAAGATGGACCGGGCAGTGGTCCCGGCGACGGTGCTGGCCGGTATTACGCCGGAGATGCGCATCTATGCGGAAGAGATCTTCGGCGCGGCCACGACCGTGATGGAGGTCGACGGTCCGGAGGCCGCGGTGGCGCTGGCCAACGACACGCAGTACGGGCTGACCGCCGGCGTCATCACGGAGAACATCAGCGCAGGGGTGGATGTGGCGAGGCGGCTCAGGACCGGCATCTGCCACGTGAACGACCAGCCGGTGCTGGACGAGCCGATGGCCCCGTTCGGCGGCGTAAAGGACTCCGGCTACGGCAAATTCGGCGGCAAGGCCGGTATCGACTCTTTCACGGAGCAGCGCTGGATCACCATCCAGCAGAACGGCCACGCCCGGTACCCTTTCTGAGGCCGAAGCGGCCGCGGGTCCTGCGTTCCTGCGCGATGTATCGCGTGAGCGGACAGGCGTTCGTGGCCGACAGCTACAACGCGACCCGGCGCAGAAGCTGCGCGTTGATCGCCACGATCACCGTGCTCGCGGACATCAGCACCGCCCCGGCGGCCGGGTTCAGGACGATGCCCCACGGTTGGAGCGCCCCGGCGGCGAGCGGAATCGCCACGATGTTGTAGCCCGCGGCCCACCAGAGGTTTTGCACCATCTTGCGCCAGGTGGCGCGGGAGAGCTCGATGATGCGAGCCACGTCGCGCGGGTCGCTGCGCACGAGCACGACGTCGCCGGCCTCGACCGCCACATCGGTGCCCGCGCCGATCGCGACGCCGACGTCGGCCGTCACGAGCGCCGGCGCGTCGTTCACCCCGTCGCCCACCATCGCCACCCGTTTGCCCCGGTCCTGGAGTTCCCTTATTTTCTCGGCCTTCTGCTCGGGGAGCACGCCGGCGAAGACGGTGTCGATGCCGATCTCCTCCGCCACGGCATTGGCAACGACGGGCGCGTCTCCCGTGAGCATCACCACCTCGATTCCATGCTCGTGCAGCCGCCGCACCGCTTCGGCGGATTCGGGGCGGACGGCGTCCGCCACCGCGAAGGCCGCAAGAACCCGTTCTCCCTCCACGAGGTAGATCGTTCCCTGTCCGCGCTCGCCGGCGGCCTCGGCAAACCGCCGCAGTTCCGGGGCGGGCTGCACGGTGAGCTTCGCGAGCAGGTTCGGACCGCCGGCCTGGAGGCTGCGGCCGTCCACCGACGCCTGCACGCCGCGGCCGGGAATCGCCGCGAAACCGGTCGATCGCGGGATCTGGATCTCCCGCTCCCGGGCGCTCGTCACAATAGCCCGGGCGACTGCGTGTTCCGAGTCCTGTTCGACGGCCGCCGCGAGCCGCAGCGCTTCGTCCACGGAGATCCCCTCCACCGCGACGAGATCCACGACCCGGTGCTCGCCCAGTGTGAGCGTGCCGGTCTTGTCGAACACGACCGCGTCCAGGTTCCGCGCTTCCTCCAGCCCGCGCCGGTCGCGTACCAGCAGGCCGCTTCCGGCGCCGAGCGTGGTGGAGATCGCGATGACCAGCGGCACCGCGAGCCCGAGCGCATGCGGACAGGCAATCACGAGCACGGTCACCAGCCGCTCGATCGCGAAGGCGCCGGTCGCGCCCAAAGCGAGCCAGGCGAAAAGCGTCAGCGCCCCGGCACCGATCGCCACGAGGGTGAGAAAGTAAGCGGCCCGATCGGCAAGGGTCTGGGCGCGCGAGCGGGAGGTTTGCGCCTGCTCCACGAGGCGCATTATCCCGGCGAGGGCCGTGCGCTCGCCCGTGCGCGTAACCTTCACGCGCAAGGAACCGTCTCCGTTCACCGTGCCTGCAATCACCGCGTCGCCGCCCTGTTTCGCAACCGCGCGCGATTCGCCCGTGATCATCGCCTCGTTGACGGAGCTCTGTCCCTCGCGCACGACGCCGTCGGCGGGGATGCTCGCACCGGGGCGGATCAGGAGCAGGTCGCCGTCCCGCAACGCATCGATCGGTACCGTCTCCACGGTCTCGCCCACGAGCCGCTCCGCGGTGCCCGGCAACAGTTTCGCCAGTTCCTGCAGCGCCCCCTGCGCCTGGAAGATGGACTTCATCTCGATCCAGTGACCGAGCAGCATGACGGTCACCAGCGTTGCGAGCTCCTCCCACAGCGGCATGCCGGGGAAACCGAGCGTCACGGCCGCGCTGAAGACGAAGGCGACGGCGATCGCGAGCGAGATCAGCGTCATCATCCCCGGGAGGCGGTCCTTCAGCTCCCGCCATGCGCCCTGCAGGAATACCCGGCCGCCGTAGAGGAAGACGGCCGTGCCGAAGACGGGGGCGATCCACTGTGAACCGGGGAATGCCGGCGGCTGGAATCCGGTGAGCCGCAGCAGCATGTGACCCCAGAGCACGGTCGGGATCGTCAGCGCGAGCGAGATCCAGAACTTGCTCCGGAACATCTCGACGCTGTGGCCCGCATGCTCGTCGTGCGCGCCCTCGTGCGCGTGATCGTGCCCATGCGCCGATGCCGGTCGATGCCCGGCATGTTCCCCGTGTTCCCGATCGTGGTTCACTGCAACCAACGCCCCTGTCGATGTGCGCAAGCGCAATCTACCAGTTAAACTGCTTGCGCGGACGGGTGCGGCATCCTGGCGGTGCCGCCGGAGCCGGTCTTCGACCCTTACGCCCTCGAACACGGGGGAATGCGAGCGGGACGATCGGATGACTACTGAAACATGGTCGTCGCGCATTGCGTTCTACTTCGTCTCTATCGGTGCCGCCGTGGGGCTGGGTACGCTGTGGCGTTTTCCGTACCTGGCCGGCCAGCACGGCGGGGTCTTCATCATCGTTTTCATCGCGGCCTGCGCGATCATCACCACGCCGATCCTGGCGGCCGAGTTCCTGCTCGGCCGGCGTGGGCGGGGCAGCCCGCCGGCCTCCACCCGCGCCGTGGCGATTTCGGCCGGACGCACACCGTGGTGGGCGGCGATCGGCTGGTTCGGCACCGTGGCGATATTCGTGATCATGACCTACTACAGCGTGATCGGCGGCTGGGTGCTCGCCTACATAGCGGATTTCGCCGGGGGCGGGCTCCGCGGGCTCGATGCAGCCGGTGTCGGCGACCGCTTTACCGCTTTCCTGGCCGATCCGCGGGCGCTCGCATTCTGGCACATGTTGTTCATGGCGCTGACCGTGGCTATTTCGGCGGGCGGGCTCGAGCGCGGCATCGAGCTCGCGAACAAGATCATGATTCCAGGCCTCTTCGCGCTCCTGCTCGCATTGACCGCTTATTCATTTGCGACGGGCGATCTTGCCCGTGGCGTCTCCTTCATATTCCGTGCCGACTGGTCGGAGCTCGACGGCGCGGTGATCCTGTCCGCCGTGGGCCAGGCGTTCTACGCAACGGGCGTCGGCATGGCGATCATGCTGGCCTACGGTGCTTATGTGCCGCGACAGGTTTCTTTGCTCCGTTCCGGCGCGGTCATCAGCGCCTCGATCATCATCGCTTCGATCCTGTCGAGCCTCGTTATCTTTCCGCTGGCGTTTCGCTTCGGTGTCGATCCCGCGCAAGGGCCGCAGCTCGCGTTCGTCGTGTTGCCCACTATCTTCACCAGCATGCCGGGCGGTCAGTTGGCGGGGTTCGCCTTTTTCGTGCTGCTCGCCTTTGCCGCGCTGAGCTCGGCTATTGCCGGTATCGAGCCTGCGGCCGCCGTGCTGCGCGAGCGCATGGGCTGGTCGCGGGGTGCGGCGGCAGCCGCGGCCGGCGGAGCGATGTGGTTCTTCGGTCTTGCGGTAGTGCTCTCGTTCAATGCCTGGTCCGATGTCCGACCGCTTTCCGGAATGCAGGCATTCGCCGATCTCGGCATCTTCGAGCTGCTCGATTACGCCTCCGCGAACCTGCTACTGCCGATCGGTGCCTTCCTCACCTGCCTATTCGTTGCATGGCGGCTGCCCGCGGCCGTCGTGCGCGAGGAGATCGGCCTGCAAAGCGGCTGGTTGCGGGCCTATCGCCTGATCGTGGGCCTTATCTGCCCGCTGGCGATTCTCATGATGTTCGTGGCGAACCTGTGAGTGGCCGCGGCAAGCACAAACGAGGGCGAGCCTTTTCAGGCTCGCCCGTTATCAGTCGTTGCGGCATCAGGGAAGGTTCAGGCGGTGTTCGCTTGCGGCTCGCGGCCGACATCGCGGGCGACAGGCTCGCGGCCGACGATGAACTGTCCCGTTGCCAGCCGCTCGTCGGCGGACGCGTGGCCACCGCCGCTGATCAGCAGCGATACGGATACCGCGAGCAGTGCGAGCGCGTACTCATAGCCGCCGTTCGTGAGCAGGAGCCCGCCCTCGAAATGCGCGGAGAAGATCGCGACGATCATGGTGAACGCCAGCACCGCTCCAGCCGGCCGCACGAGGAAGCCCGCGATGAGCAGAATGCCGCCCAGGAATTCCGCGGAGCCGGCGAGCAGCGCCATCAGGTAGCTGGGGTGCAGGCCAAGCGAGGCCATGAACTGCGCGGTGCCCTCGAGCCCCCCGCCGCCGTACCAGCCGAAGAGCTTCTGCGCGCCGTGGACGATGAAGATGATGCCCACCGGGATGCGCAGCGCGAGCGGCGCCCAGCCGGCATTGGTGGCGATCAGGCGATGATAGAAGTTGTTGAACATGGCGATTCTCCCCTTGTGGTTAGTGCCTGAAGACAGTCTATTGTCTATGTTGATGGGGATAAACAGCGTTTAGATAGACGGTATGTTGCATTATTCGGAACAATAGGTGGATTACCGCTGGGTTCGTGGCGCTCGATGCCCCGAACCGGCGGGCAGCGCCGCACGTTCCGCGGAAAGGGTGATATTGGTGAAATCCCGGGAACCCGGGACCAGCCCGGGCACACCGGCCGCGCCGGGTGCCCGGGACAAGCGGGGCAACCCCGCGCGGCTTTCCGGTTTTAAGACTCGCCCATGCCCTCGGCGGGCTGGGGGGCCGCACCGGCGCGCACCCGCTCCTCGATCCGCTTCCCTACGTCGGCATCGATGCTCTTCCAGTACGCGAATGCGCGCTCCAGAACGGGGCTGCGCACGCCGCCGAGCAGGCTGCCGGCCACCTGCTCCACCAGCGCATCCCGGTCGGCATCGCTGAACACCTCCCGCACCAGGGTGCCGGGCTGGGTGAAATCGTCGTCCTCGGCACGCAGCGTGTAGGCGCTGCGGACCATCTCGCCGTCGGCTTCCCAGCCGTCTTCGACGATGCCGGTGCCGTCGGCCCACGGCCGGCCGCCGCTGTTGGTCGCGTGCACCGGTGCCGCGCCGCTGTGCTCGTAGGCCATCTGCCCGTCGAACATGTAGGTGTTGACCGGAACCTTCGGCCGATTGACCGGCAACTGGTGGAAGTTCGTGCCAATGCGATTGCGCTGCGCATCGTTGTAAGCGAAGGCGCGGCCGAGAAGCATCTTGTCCGGCGACAGCCCGATCCCGGGCACCGTGTTGCCCGGCGAGAACGCCGCTTGCTCGATTTGCGCGAAGAAGTTTTCCGGGTTGCGGTTGAGTGTCATCGTGCCGACCCGGATCAGCGGATAGTCCTTGTGCGCCCAGGTCTTGGTCAGGTCGAAAGGATTGAAGCGGTAGCTCTTCGCGTCGGCATAAGGCATTACCTGTACCGAAAGGACCCACTGCGGGTGTTCCCCGCGCGCGATCGCGTCGAACAGGTCGCGGCGGTGAAAGTCGGCATCCCGGCCCGCCATCTCCTGGGCCTCGGCATTGCTGAAGAACTCCATCCCCTGTTGGGTATGGAAGTGGTACTTGACCCAGTACTTCTCGCCGGCAGCGTTAATCCACATGTAGGTGTGCGAGCCGTAACCGTTCATGTGCCGCCAGGTCCGCGGCAGCCCGCGCGCGCCCATCAGGTAGGTGACCTGGTGCGCGGTCTCCGGATTGCCGGTCCAGAAGTCCCATTGCATGTGATTGTCGCGCAGGCCCGAGTCCGGCAGGCGCTTCTGGCTGCGGATAAAGTGCGGAAACTTCATCGGGTCGCGTACGAAGAAGATCGGCGTGTTGTTGCCGACGAGGTCGTAGTTGCCCTCGTCGGTGTAAAACTTCAGCGAAAAGCCGCGCACGTCGCGCCAGGTGTCGGGGCTGCCCATTTCCCCGGCGACGGTGGAGAAGCGCGCCAGCATGTCGGTCTTCACGCCCGGCTGGAACAACGCGGCTTTCGTGTACTTCGAGACGTCCTCCGTGGTCTCGAACACGCCGAAAGCGCCGGCGCCCTTGGCATGCGGCTGGCGCTCGGGCACCTTTTCGCGGTTGAAGTGGGCCATCTGCTCGACGAAATGCACGTCATGCAGCAGGATCGGGCCGTTCGGCCCTATGGTCAGCGAATTCCGGTCACTGGGAGCGGGGGCGCCGGCGCCCGTGGTCGATTCGGGCGCGTTGTTGCGGTCAGTCTCTTTCATGGTTTACTCCGTTCAGGCACGTCTGTCATGTAAAGCACATAAATCATCTATAGACCAGCCCACCGTCGATTATGGGCGCTTGCCCGGTCATGTAATCCGAATCGGGCCCGGCCAGGTACGACACGAAGGACGCCACGTCTTCCGGAGTCTGCGCGCGGCCCAGTGCGATGTCGCCGACGAATTTGTCAAAGTTCTCGCCGATCCTGGCGCCGGTGATCTCGGCCATCCGCCGGTCAATCTCCACCCACATGTCGGTGCCGACCACGCCCGGGCAGTATGCGTTGACCGTTATGCCGGCGCTTGCATACTCCTTGGCCGCCGCTTGCGTCAGGGCGCGCACGGCGAATTTGGTCGCCGAGTAAATGCCGAGGAGGGGAAATCCCTCGTGACCGGCGATGGATGCCGCGTTGATGATCTTGCCTTTTTGCTTGCGCTGCCTGAATTTCGCTGCCGCCGCCTGGATGCCCCACAAAACGCCCTCGACGTTGACCCTGAGTATCTTCCCGACTTCTTCGGGCGTAACTTCGGCGATGGGTTGAATGCTGGCAATACCGGCGTTGTTGACGATGATGTCGAACCTGCCGAGCTCCCTCTCCGCGTGATCGACAGCGGCGTAAACGTCATCGCGCCTGGAAACATCGGCCTTGAACGTCGTTGCCTTGCGGCCGAGTGCCCGCACTTCTTCCGCGACCGCCTGCATCTTCTCGTCATTCAGGTCGGTGATTGCGATATCGGCACCGTCGGCGGCCAGGCGCAATGCGATCGCCCGCCCGATGCCCTGTCCCGCGCCCGTAACCAGGGCGGCTTTGCCATTGATTGCCATGTTCATTCTCCTGACCGTTGTATGTCTTGAATCGTTACAAACGTTATATGGGCCCATTCCTGCTCGAATAGATCCCTCGAAGTGGAAACGTTCTATTGCATAAAGCGGAACAATGGGCCGGTACATTCGGGTGCAAGACATGTGCCGCACCGGCGATGCCGGGGCGTGCAAAGGTGGGGTCGCGCGCGTGGCGCGCTCCTACAGGGGGATGCCGTCACGGTCGACGGGTGAGTGCGCCGGTGCTACGGAATGGAAACGTGGCATCGCGCGCAATGCGCGCTCCTACTGCGTGTAAACGTGGGGTCGCGCGCGATGCGCGCTCCTGCACTCTCGCCGGCGTTCAGCCTGCTTCCTGTGCTTCTTCCTGCAGTGCGCGGCGCAGGATTTTGCCCACGGGCGTTTTCGGCAGCTCGCGCCGGAAGACGACTTCCTTCGGCACCTTGTAGCCGGTCAGTCGCTTGCGGGCCCAGGCGATGACCTGCTCTTCGGTCAGGTCCTTGTTGTGCGTCACGACGTAGGCGCGCACGCGCTCGCCGCCGTCTTCCTGGCGCACGCCGATCACCGCCGCCTCGTCGATGTCCGGATGCGCGCCCAGGCAGTCCTCCACTTCGTTCGGGTAGACGTTGAAGCCGCTGACGTCGATCATGTCCTTCTTACGATCCACGATGGTCAGGTAGCCGCGCTCGTCCATGCGCGCCATGTCACCCGTGAGCAGCCAGCCGTCGCGCAGCACCGCCGCGGTCTCCCCGGGCTGGTTCCAGTAGCCGCGCATGACCTGCGGTCCGCGCACGGCCAGCTCACCCACCTCGCCGGGCGGCAGCTCGGCGCCGTCATCGTCAACCAGCCGCACGTCGGTTCCCGGCACGGGAATGCCGATCGTGCCGAGGCGTACCTCACCCATGGGCGGATTCACCGCCACTACCGGGCTCGTTTCGGAAAGGCCGTAACCCTCGCAGATGGGACTGCCCACCACCTGCTGCCATTCCTCGGCCACGTGACGGTGCAGCGCGGTGCCGCCCGACACGCTGAGGTCGATAGCGCGGGGCGGGCGCTCGCGGAACCAGCGCTCCCGCAACAGCCCCTGGAACAACACGTTGACGGCCGAGAACTTGGTCACCGTGAATTTTTCGAAAGCCCGGCGCAGGTTCGACGGCGGCCGCGGCGACGGGCAAAGAACGTTCCGGCTGCCGACGACGTAGAAAGCCATCAGGTTAAAAGTGAAGGCAAAAATGTGATAAAGCGGCAACGCCGTCAGCACCACGTCCTGCCTGCTCATGAGCTGGCCTGCGACGCCGTGGATCTGGGCGATGTTCGCGAGCAGGTTGGCGTGCGTGAGCTCGGCGCCCTTGGCCACGCCGGTGGTGCCGCCGGTGTACTGCAGGACCGCCGTGCTCGACGGGTCGCGCCGCGTACCTTCCTCGGCCACCCGGGCCGCGTGGGCTGCGCCGTGCCGCAGCGCCGCGGCGAACGGCGTTACCGGCACCGGCGTTGCGGGGATCATGCGCCTGACGTACTTGAGCACGCCGCGTACCAGGAGCCCCTTGAGCCGCGGGAAGTGCTCGGCGATGCTCACCGTCACCACCGTTTCCACCGCGCTGCCGTCGAGTGCCTCCGCCAGCTTGTCGGCGAACATGTCGATGATCACCAGCACCCGGGCACCGGCATCCGTGAGCTGGTGGTGCATTTCCGGGGCGGTATAGAGCGGGTTGACGTTGACCAGCACCGCGCCGGCTTTGAAGATGCCGAATGCGGCTACCGGATAGGCGAGACAGTTCGGCATCTGCACCGCGACGCGGTCGCCGGGCTGGATGCCTGCCACGTGACGCAGGTAACCGGCGAATCGATCCGAGTAGAGGTCAGCTTCCGCGAAGCTGAGCGAAGCATCCAGACCGTTGTCCAGGCACACGGTGAAGGCCTTCCCGTCTCGAAACTCGGCGGCTACGCGCCGCACCAGCTCGGCCATGTCGCGCTCCGGCAGCGGGGTGAAATCCGGGCTCACTCCCGGGCCGTACTCGCGGTACCAGGGCCGCTCCGTGTCAACACTGCTTGTACGCGTCCGCTGCATGCTCCTCTTCACCTTGTAATGTACTGTTCCCGACGCCGCCGGTGCGGGGGCGTTGCCGGGTTTGCTTAGCGATACGGCACCATACGCTACCGCGCGCCTTCCCGGAACTCGGCCGGCAAGGACGTGCCAGCTTGTAGCCACCTCATGCGGCATATGTGATAATGAGACGCATTATCATTAAAAGTTGCCAGGATCCCGACCATGCAACGTGCAACAACAGGCGGCCCATGGCCCGCGATTCTTGTCCTCACGGCCGCGGCAATCCTCGCCGGCTGCGGCCCCTCGCCTTCGCCTGCGAGCGAGCCGTCCGCCACGCCGGAGCCCGTGGTCGTCTACTCGGCGCGGGCCGAGCAGCTGATCCAGCCCATCTTCGACGCGTACACGGAAGCCACCGGCGTGCCGATCCGCTACACGACCGACAGCGAGCAGCCGCTGATTCAGAAGCTCCTGGCGGAAGGCGAGACCACCCCGGCGGATCTCCTGCTGACGGTCGATGCCGGCAACCTGTGGTATGCCGCCGAGCAAGGCGCGCTGCGCCCGACTTACTCGGAGACGCTCGAAGGCAACATCCCCGCGCATCTGCGCGATCCGGAGAACATGTGGTTCGGGCTGTCGGTGCGCGCCCGCACGATCGTCTACAGCACTGAGCGCGTCGACCCGGCGCTGCTGGAAGGCTACGCCGGGCTGGCCGACGAGGCCTGGAAGGGCCGGCTCTGCCTGCGGACCTCGGAGAAGGTGTACAACCAGTCCCTGGTGGCCATGCTGATTGCGGATTTGGGCGAAGAGCAGACCGAGCGCATCGTCCGCGGGTGGGTCGACAACCTGGCCACGGATGTCTTCTCCAACGACACCCGGCTCATCGAGGCGATCGCCGCCGGGCAGTGCGATGTCGGCATCGTGAATACTTATTACTTCGGCCGCCTGCAGCGCGTGAACCCCGACATTCCCGTCGCCATTCACTGGCCGCCGCCGAAGACCGGCGGCGTGCACGTCAACGTATCGGGCGCCGGGGTGACGCGGCATGCGGATAACCCGGAGGGTGCGCAGGCGCTGCTGGAGTGGATGTCTTCGGCAGAGGCCCAGACGTTTCTCGGCGGGGAGAACCTGGAGTACCCGGCGAACCCGGAGGTGGAGCCGCACCCGATCGTGGCGGCGTGGGGCAGCTTCGACGCCAACCCCATGAACGTCGCGCAGGCGGGCTACTACCAGGCGGATGCCGTGCGGCTGATGGACCGCGCCGGGTACCGCTGACCCCGTTGCACAGAGGCGCTGAGCTGACGTGAATCGCGCCGTCGCGACCGGTTACCGGCTGCTCCCGGGCGGCAGGAACGCAGAGCGAACGACGGGTCGGCTACGCGCGCCCAGCCCCGTTGTCCTGCTTATCGCGTTCGTCGCAACGCTGCCGCTGTGCGTCGCGTTGCTGTCATTCCTGTCCGGCTCCGGCGATGCATGGGCTCACCTGGCGCGTTACGTACTGCCGGAGGCGCTGGTCAACACCGTCGTGCTGGCGGCCGGGGTCGCCGTCGGCTCCGCGCTGCTCGGTGTGCCGCTGGCCTGGTTCACGGCGTCCTGCGAGTTCCCCGGACGGCGCTTCTTCAACTGGGCCCTGCTGTTGCCGATGGCCCTGCCGGGCTACGTCCTGGGGTTCGCTTTCGCGGCACTGTTCGAATACACCGGGCCGTTGCAGTCGGCCTGGCGCCAGCTTTTCGGTTCCTCGCAGTACTTCCCGGACATCGGCGCGCGGGGCGCGTCGATGCTCACGCTGACACTCGTGCTTTATCCGTATGTCTACCTGGTCGTGCGCCACGGCTTCGCGTCGCAAGGCCTGCGCGGCCTCGAAGTCGCGCGCAGTCTCGGGCTTTCGCCACTGCGGGCGTTCTTCGGCGTCACCTTGCCGATGGCCCGCCCCTGGCTGGTCGCCGGCGTGAGTCTCGCCGTGATGGAATGCCTCGCGGATTTCGGCACGGTGAAACTCTTCAACTACACCACGTTCACAACCGCCATCTACCGGGCCTGGTACGGCCTGTTTTCCCTGCAGTCGGCGCTGCAGCTTTCGCTCGTGCTGGTGATCCTCGTGCTCCTGGCACTGCTCGTGGAACGGCGGCTGCGGGGGCGCTCGGGGTACGCGCCGGTTGCCAATACGAGGCAGCGGCGCCTTGTACTGCCGCGGGGCCGAGCCTGGGCCGTGACAGGTTTCTGTACCCTGGTGCTCTTTGCCGCCTTCGGCCTGCCGGTGACGCTGATCTCGAGCTGGGCCATCGAGAACGCGGCCGCGGAGATGGATCGCCGCTACTGGCAGCTCGCCGCCAACACCCTGGTTCTCGCCGGCGCGGCCGCCGCGATGATCACGGCGATCGCCATCGTTTTGAGCTTTACCGTTCGGCGGGCGCCGAGCAGGGTCAACCGCGGCCTCTCGCGGCTGGCGACCCTGGGCTACGCTATTCCCGGCACCGTGCTGGCCGTCGGTTTCTTCGTGCCGGTGGCGTGGTTGAGCCGCACGCTCACCCAGTGGGCAGGCAGCGGCACGGTCATTGCCCTGCAGGGCGGGCTTTCCGTCATCTTCCTCGCCTACCTCGCTCGCTACCTCGCCGTGGCGCACGGACCTTTCGAGAGCGCACTGCTGCGTATCCGCAAAAGTGTCGAGGAAGCCGCGCAGGGGCTGGGCGTTTCGGGTTTCCGGCTGCTTGCCCGCGTCCATCTGCCGATCCTGAGGCCGGCGATACTGACCGCGGCGTTGCTCGTGTTCGTCGACATCATGAAGGAGCTGCCGATCACGCTCATGACCCGGCCCTTCGGCTGGGACACGCTGGCCGTCAGGGTGTTCCAGCTCACGACCGAGGGCCAGTGGGAGCAGGCGGCGCTGCCGGCGATCGCGATCGTGGTGGTCGGGCTGGTACCGGTCATGTTGCTCAGCCGGCAGGGCGGCACCCCGCGACCGGGCAAGCCAGGCAAACGGGCGAGCTACCCCGCCGGCACGGAACCGGAATGTTCCGAATGTTGAAGGTCGATGCGTTGCGCTGCAGCTACGGTGCGGAGACGGTGCTGCACGATGTGTCGTTCGAGCTCGAGCGCGGCAGCATCGGCTGCATTCTCGGGCCGAGCGGCTGCGGGAAGACCACGCTCCTGCGGGCCATCGCCGGCTTCGAGCCCGCACAGGCGGGTGAGATCGTGGCCGACGGCACGACGCTCAGTGCGCGGGGCCTGCACCTCCCGCCGGAACGGCGCCGCATCGGGATGGTCTTCCAGGATTACGCCCTGCTGCCTCACCTTACAGCGCTGAAGAACGTCGCTTTCGGCCTGCACGCCCTGCCGGCAAAGGCACGGCAGGCGCAGGCGCTCAAATTCCTGGAAGGCGTCGGTCTCGGGGAGTTCGCCCACCGCTATCCGCACGAGCTTTCGGGCGGCCAGCAGCAGCGGGTGGCAATCGCGCGCGCGATGGCACCGCAACCCGACCTCCTGCTGATGGACGAGCCGTTCTCCAACCTGGACGCGGGGCTCCGGCAGTCGCTCGGCCGCGAGACCCGCACGTTGCTCAAGTCACTGGGAGCAACGGCCCTGATCGCCACGCATGACCATCACGATGCTTTCTCCATGGCCGATATGGCAGGCGTCCTCAATCGCGGCCGCTTGCTGCAGTGGGATACACCGTACAGCCTCTATCATCGACCCATCGATCGCTTCGTCGCCGATTTCGTCGGCCACGGCGTCTGGCTGCCGGGCCGGGTCACGTCGACCAAAGCCGTGGAAATCGGGTTGGGCAAGACGACCGGCAGCATGACCGCGCCGTTCGACTCCGGCGCGGACGTCGATTTACTGCTGCGCCCGGACGATGTCGTGCACGACGATAGCAGCACGCTCACCGCCGAAGTCGTCAGCAAGCAGTTCAGGGGCTCCGAGTTCCTGTACGAATTGCGCCTGCCGAGCGGGGAGCGGCTGTTGTCCTCCGTGCCGAGTCACCACAACCATGCTGTCGGCGAGCTCATCGGCATTCGCCTCGAGACGGATCACATGGTCGTCTTTCCGCGCGGCCCGCGGCGCGATTGCACGAAGTAAAGCTTTAGCGGCACGGTTCCGGCGCGGGCGGCCGGCCAATGCGCACTGCCAGCGGAACGCTCGCAAGAATAAGCAGCGCGGTCAGTGCCAGCGCGCCCGGAATAGCCATGACTACCGTCAACGCCCCGACCAGGCCCGAGCCCAGCGCCAGGCCGGTGTCGAAGCCTATGTTCCACACCGAGCTCACCGTCGCCGGTTGCTCCTGCCGCGCCCGTTTGAACGCGGCAACCAGGGACAGGCTCTGGATAGCGCCAAAGCCGGCGCCGAGGATCGTCGCGCCGCCCAGGATCATTGCCCAGCTCGCCCAACCGTGCAGCACCAGGCCGATCGCGACGCTGCCGATGCCTATGATGTTGAGCACGGACGAGACGGGCAGCAGCCGCTCCAGCCCGGAAGTGTCGGCCAGCAGTCCGGCCCGCCAGCGAGCGAGCGCACCCGTGGCACCCCACAGCAGCAAGCCGGCTGTCGCGATTGCTCCATCCGGCTGGGCGATCGGTAAGTACGTGATGAAGCCGCCGCTGGTCAACGTGACGACCATGAGCACCGTGGCCGGTGCGAGCGCCGCATCGCGTGCCCTGCGGCGAGCCAGGCGCGCGGCCTGCCCGTCGGCTCGTTTTGCATCGCCCGCGTCTTCGTCCTCCTGGCCGGCGGCGCGCGCGAGGTGTCGCACCGTCAGCAGCCCCAGCAGCGGGGCAGCTCCAAGGACGGCCACGGTATCGAAGTGTCCGGCCGTCACGAGCGCCACGCCGCCGGCCACGGCGAACAGGTTCGGCAGTGCAATCGCGAGACCGTAAATGCCGATCGCTTCGCCGCGGCGTGCCGGGGGCACGATCCGCGCCGTGAGCATGGAGCCGAGTACGGTCAGGATGCCGAAGCCGATGCCGCGCACCGCGGAGACCGCGAGCACCCACAGGTACCCGCCGTCGACGAGAAGCAGCAGCGAAGGAGCCCCGAGTGCAACGGCGCCCGCGCCGAGAGTGGCTGCCGCGCCAAGCCGGCGCATTACGCGCGGGACGAGAACCTGGGTGGCGACCGTCGCTATGAGCAGGGTGGTCGTGACGAACCCGGCCAGGCTTTCGGCGGTGCCCTGGGCTGCAAGCCAGGCGGGCAGCGCGGAGATCGTGACAAAGAAGCCGGTGAAGCCGAAAAACGTATAGGCGGCGAGCAGCCACATCGCGGGCAGCCGCCACAACGATCCGGAGCTGCCCGCCGGCGCCGGAGTGTGCGGCGCGGATGGGGAGGCGGATTCGGGGCCGGGCGTCGGCGCTGGTGTGCGGTTGTGCATCATGCTGAAGAGAGGCGAATCTCCGGCGCTTTCGGCCCAGAAGAGTGACCATCGTCCCGTTGACGTCGGATGCGGCCGCTTGAAGGTGCGTGAGTATCACAGGGCCTCGCTTGCAAGGTCAACGGGGCATGCCGGGTCTGCCCGGCAGGGGGTGATTCGCTTCCGGATGCGCAACGAGGCTACACTGTGCGATTCTTTGCACCGCAATACCGGATCGACAGGCACATTGTTACCTTCGCAGGGCAGTCGGGAATGGGCCTGGGCGCCAGGCCCGCTCGCCGCGTCCAGGTTTACCGTGGCGCCGTGACAGGCCTCGTCGCCCTCCCTCCCTTACACAGATAGCTGGCATCCAACCGCTCAATTACAACCGGTTCAAACGCTGGACCGTAGTTCTCGGCATGCTGCTGCTTGCATTCAACCTGCGGCCGGCGGCGGTCAGCGTTGGCCCCGTGCTCGAGGAACTGGTGCAGGAACTCGGCATGGGCCAGGTTTCGACCAGCCTGCTCACCGCGCTGCCGGTGATCGCATTCGCCGTGTTCGGTGTACTGACGCCGGCGGCCGCCAGGCACACCGGCGTGCACCGGCTCACGCTGCTCGCCCTGCTCGTCGTGGTTGGCGGGCTGCTCGGACGCTCGTGGGTGTCATCGGTCCCTGCCTTCCTGGTGCTGTCAATGATCGGCCTTGCCGGGATGGCCGCCGGCAACGTGCTGCTCCCGTCGTTGGTCAAGCAGCACTTTCCGCGGCAGGTCGGCCTCATGACCGGCCTGTACACGACGGCGCTGATGACGGGCATCACCGTCTCTTCGGTCGCTACCGTACCGCTTGCCGAACACTATGGATCGTGGCGCGGCGGGCTGGCGTTCTGGGCGGTGACCGCCGCCGTCGCGGCCGTTCCCTGGGTGCTGATGCTGCGGCAAGACGCCGCACTGCGGTCGCGCAGCACGTCCGTCTCGCTGGCGCAGGTTGCCCGGACCCGGGTCGGTTGGGCGATGGCCCTGCTGTTCGGCCTGCAGTCGGCGCATGCCTACACCATCTTCAGCTGGTTCGCCCAGCTCTACCGCGATGCGGGCTTCTCGTCCTTTACTGCCGGCCTCTTGCTCGGCGTCATCACCGGAGTGGCTATCCCGCTCTCGCTGCTGGCGCCGATTGCAGTGGCCCGGAGCCGCAGCCAGGCGCGGCTGATGCTCGGCCTCGCGGCCTGTTTTCCCGTGGGCTACATCGGCTTGCTCGTTGCCCCGGTCGCGGGCGCATGGTTGTGGGCGCTCGCACTTGGCGTTGCAAGCAGCATTTTCCCGGTCGTGATCACGCTCATCACCTTGCGCTGCCGCACGCCGGACGGCACCGCCGCGCTGTCGGGATTCGCGCAGGGCGTGGGCTATGCCCTGTCCACCGCCGGGCCGTTCGGCATCGGCATGCTCTATCACGCGACCGGGGCGTGGACGTGGCCGCTCCTGGTCCTCACGGCCATGGGCTGCGCGGCCTGCGTGCTGGCAGTCCTCACGGGCCGGGAGCAATTTCTTGAAGACCAGATTGCGACGGTCGATGCCGAGCCGGTTTCCGCGCCGGGAGGCGTTTGACTCGCGGCTGCCGCTCAACTATGAAAAAGTGTTGGGGACGGCTTCGCCTGCTCACGGGCTGTCCATTCGGAGGCGCGGTCGGAACTCGTGGCGCAAATCGGCGCGCGGGAGTAAATTTGGCCGGCCGGTTGCCGGCATCCTGACTTCGGGGGTCGCTTATGGATCGTCGCCGCTTCGTCAAATCCACACTGGCCGCGGCGATCGCGGCCGCCACCCTGCCCACTCGCGAGCTGTTCGCTGCCTTGACGCGCATCGACGCCGACGTCAATGCCGTGACCGGCGCGGGCGCCGAGGTCACGCTCAGGAAAGCCGCGGTGCAGGAGCTTGCCGACAGCCTGCGCGGCAGGCTGCTCCTACCGGGGAATGAAGGCTACGACGACGCGCGGCGCGTGCTGAATGCTTCGATAGACAAGTACCCGGCGCTGATCGCGCAGTGCGCGGGCGCCGCGGATGTCCGGCAGGCCGTGAATTTCGCCCGCGCGGAAAACCTTCTCGTCGCGGTGAAGTGCGGCGGGCACAGCATGCCCGGCAAGTCCACCTGTGACAAAGGCCTGATGATCGACCTGTCGCCGTTGCGCAGCGTGCGCGTGGACCCGCGTGCACGGGTGGCGCACGTCTCGGGCGGCAGCCTGCTCGGCCACATGGACCAGGAGACGATGGCGTTCGGGCTCGTGACCACCGCCGGCACGGTGTCTCATACCGGCGTGGGAGGTCTGACCCTCGGCGGGGGCTTCGGCCGCCTGGCGCGCAAGCTCGGCCTCGCCATCGATAACCTGCGCGCGGTCGACATCGTCGGCGCCGACGGACAACTGCGGCGGGCCAGCGCGGATGAAAACCCGGACCTGTTCTGGGGCGTGCGCGGCGGTGGCGGCAATTTCGGCGTCGTCACGAGATTCGAGTTCAACCTGCACCCGATGGAGCGCCAGGTGATCGGCGGCGGCATCGCATTCCCGCTGGAGCAGGCGCGCGACGTGCTGCGATTCTTCGCCGACTACGTAGCGTCAGCGCCCGACGAGCTGTACATCGATGCCGGCCTCGCGAGCCGTCCTGGGGTCGGCAACAGCGCCTGGATGAGCGTGTGCTACTGCGGGCCACACAAGGACGCCGAGCGCTGGATCGGTCCCATCCGCAAGGCCGGGACCCCGGTGTTCGACCAGCTCGGGCCGGTCGACTACGTGGCTTTGCAGCGATCCACCGATGTCACCGACCCACGGGCGCGCGGCGCTTACGTCAAGTCCGGGTTCACGACCGGCATTCCGCAAGCGCTCGTGGACGATGCTATCGCGGGTTTCGAGCCGCACCCGCAGCGCGCGGCATCCGTGGCGCTTGCCCACATCGGCGGTGCGGTCGGCAGGGTCGCGACCGATGCGACGGCGTTCGCGCACCGCTATGCGCAGCACGACCTCCTCGCCATCATCGACTGGCCGGTGGAGGTCGATCCGACGCCGCATGTCGCGTGGTTGAAAGACTACTGGAACACGCTGGAGCCGTATACGCAGGGTTTCTACATGAATGACGCAGCGGTCCAGTCGCAGCAGCAGATCGACGAGAACTATCGGGGAAATTTTGCACGACTCGTGCAGCTCAAGAACAAGTACGACCCGACCAACCTGTTCCGCCTCAACGCAAACGTGCCGCCGTCGCGGCACGTTTGACCCGGTCACTCCCGGCCTCGACCGTGGCGAGGTCGCGGCCGATAGCGTTGGCCATCATCCCGACGATGACCGCCAGGACGGCGATTCCCGCCAGCGCTGAATGCTGCGGTGCGTTCAGCACGAAGGTCACGATTGCGGTAAGGAACAGCGCCGCCGTGTAAATCCGGAGGCCCTTGCTCTGCAGTTGATCCATCTCTCTGCACCTCTTCTCGGAAAACCTCGCCTCCCGTGGCAGCACGGCCTGAGCTCGATTGCCCGGGATGGCCGCCACGTTAGCAAACCGCCCCGTGAATGCATTGATCTGGATCAAGCCAGGTGTCGCTCTTCGCCTACACACATGCCGCGCACGAAGACGGCTTCGAACTCGGCGGCTGCCGCGATGTCCCTGGACCAAGCGCATCCGGGAGCACACGCTTCGTGCCGGTGGATGCGCGACGCGGCCGCTGCCGGCATTGTGCAATCTGGAGGTCACCGCTACTATCTGCCTGAGAGCTGGCCAACCCGAGCCAGGTAACAAGAAACTCGCATATGAATATCTACGTAGGCAATCTCCCTTACTCGACGACCGACGAAGACCTGCGCGCCGCTTTCGCGCCGTACGGCAGTGTCACCTCGGCCCGAGTCGTGTTCGATCGCGAAACGGGCCGCTCGAGAGGTTTTGGTTTTGTCGAGATGGCGAACTCCAGCGAAGCACACGCCGCCATCGAAGCTTTGAACCAGACCGACATGCAGGGACGCCAGCTCCGCATCAACGAAGCTCGCGCCCGGCGCTGACATCTCGCCCCGGGTCGACGGTCCGGTTCCATGACCGGCTCGCTCACGCGGGATGAGTCACCCGCGGTGAGCGCTCCTGCGTCTCGCCTGC
>CAZSKQ010000021.1:0-17787 GCA_964607425.1 uncultured Woeseiaceae bacterium | reverse complement strand
GCTCAGCGCCGCCGGCAGGCGTACGCCCATGTCCGCTCGTTGAAAGGCGCGTTCCCATGCTATAGATTGAATCAGGCAGTCCGGCCTGTCGTGCTCCCGCGGGCCAGCGTCTGAAAGCACATCCGCCTGCCGTCCTGCGTGCCGCCAGCGCGTTCGGACGCATCCCCTACAGCCTTCCCGATCGAACTCGCCAGCCGGCCTCTTGCAGCCGTTCGACCGAGGGCGTCGTCCACCGGAGGAGCGCATGTCCGAGGCCTTTGGTCATCTTGCCGCGCAAATGCTGGCGCACATCGTGCTGATGAATGCCGTGGCTCCCCTGCTGGCGCTGGCGGCGCGCGGTGCCCTGCCGCGCCGCTGGCCAGGCTGGCTGGTGCCGGCGACGATCGCGCAGGCCGTGGCGCTTTGGGCCTGGCACGCTCCCCCGGCGCTCGACGCGGCGCTGCAGTCGGGACTGCTGCACCTCGGTATGCAGGCATCGCTGCTCCTGGTCGCGTGCTGGTTCTGGTGGGCGGTGTTCTCGCATCGGGAAGCACGCTGGCGCGCAATCCTGGCGCTGCTCGTGACCGGCAAGCTGTTCTGCCTCCTGGGCGTGTTGCTGGTGTTCGCACCACGCGCGCTCTACGCCGGGCTTGCTCACGGCGCCGGGGCGGCCGCTCTCTCGGACCAGCAGCTCGCCGGCCTGCTCATGCTCATCGCCTGCCCTGCCACCTACATCGTCGCCGGCGTGGTCGTCGCTACGCGCTGGCTGGGTCGTCTCGATCCCGACGCCCTGCCGAATGCGCGGCGTGCGGCCTAGCAGGGTCCGGTGGGGACGCGCGCTGCGTTACGGCGCTGCCTGGCTGGCGGCCGCGATCGTCGCCGCGGCCCTCTTCACCTGGTCCGGGGTCTATAACGTTGCCGCCTCCAGCGATCACTGGGAGATCACGAACTGGATCCTCGAACGCGTGCGGGCGGAGTCGGTCGATACCTGGAGCTCGTTCGTCGGCAAGCCGCCGCCGCTACGGGACCGTGACCGGATCCGCCTGGGTGCCGCGCATTTCGAGGGCGGCTGCACCCCCTGCCATAACCGGCCCGGCGCGCCGTTCAATGCCATCGCCGAGTCGATGCTGCCGGCGCCGCCGCCGCTGGCCGAAAGCCTCGAGGGCATGCCCGACGAGGAGATCTTCTGGATCGTCAAGCACGGGCTCAAGTTCACGGCCATGCCGGCCTGGCCGGCGCAGAGCCGGGATGACGAAGTCTGGGCCGTGACGGCTTTCTTGCTGCGGCTGGATGAGCTCTCGGGCGTGGAATACCTCCGCCTCTCCGGCGCCACCCGCGCCGGCGACGAGCAGGAGGCGAGCGCTGAACTCGCCGCCGGCAGCGAAGCCCTTGCCCTCACGGAATGCGTGCGCTGCCACGGCGACGCGTCCGTGCCGCCCCTGTCCGCTTTCATTCCGCTGCTCAACGGGCAGCCCCGGGCGTATCTCCTGCGCTCACTGGACGAGTATGCGGCGTCCTCCCGGCCGAGCGGCATCATGCAGCCGACGGCCAGCCTGCTGACGCCGGACGAACGCCGGCGTCTCGCGGCCTGGTATGCCGGCCTCGAGCCGCCGGCGCCGCGGCAGGGCACAGCGGCAGAGGGGATCGCTCTCGGCCGGCGGCTGGCGCAGGCGGGCGATCCGGAGAAGGGCATTCCACCGTGTCTCGCCTGCCATGCGGACGGGCACCCGGACAGCTTCCCGTCGCTCGCCGGGCAGAGCCCGGCCTACCTCGCGATGCAGCTTGACCTGTTCAGGCGCGGCGGCCGCGCCGGCACGGTGTACGGGGAAATCATGGCGGTCATTGCCGGGCGGCTGACGAAGGAACAGGCCGACAGCGCGGCCCGGTATTTCGGGTCGCTCCCGCCCGGGAATCCGCCGGAGCGGCCGGCGGGGGGCCCGTGAACGCGCGGGCTCGTTGCTTGCTCCCCGGTGTCGCGGCGGCGGCGCTGGCGGCAGGCTGCGCCGGCGTGCAGTCCGCCCTGGCGCCGGCGGGCGCCGAAGCCGGGCGCATCGATCTCCTGTTCCAGGCCGTCACGATCTTCTGTGCGATCGTGTTCGCCGGCGTCATGGGCGCCCTGGCCGTGGCGCTCGCCGGCCGGCGGAGCTGGCGCGAGAAACTCTCGGGTGAGCAGCTGGTGGTGCGCGCGGGCATCTTCTTTCCCGTGACCGCATTGACGGTGCTGTTCGGCTACGGGCTTTACGTCATGAGCCTTGGCAGCCATGCGGCGGCCGGCGACGGGCTCCGGCTGAGCACGAAAGGCGGCGTGGCCGCCGCGGAAACTCCGCAAGCTTCGGGTTTACGCGTCGTGGTCACCGGCGAGCGCTGGTGGTGGCGGGTGAAGTACGTCACGCCCGACGGCCTTGGCTTTGACAGCGCCAACGAGCTGCGCCTGCCAGTGGGCGAGCCGGTTACGGTCGAGCTTTTGACGGCCGACGTGATCCACAGCTTCTGGGCTCCAAGGCTCGCGGGGAAGCTCGACATGATCCCTGGGCGCGTGAACACGTTGACACTCACGGCAACGGAGGCGGGCGTGAGCCGCGGCCAGTGCGCCGAATATTGCGGCGGCGCGCACGCCCTGATGTCCTTTTACGTCGTAGCCCTGCCTCCGGAGGAGTTCGAAGACTGGCTGGCGCGGGAAAGCGGGCCCGCTGCCCGCGCCGGCGAACGAGATAACATCGCCGGCCAGTCGTTGTTCATGACCCACGGCTGCGGCGGCTGCCATACGGTGCGGGGGACGGCGGCGCGCGGCACGATTGGTCCCGACCTGACGCATGTCGGCAGCCGCCTGTCGCTGGGCGCCGGCATCCTGCCGAACGACGCCGAGGCCTTCGCGCGCTGGATCCGCGACAACCAGCACGTGAAACCCGAGAACCTGATGCCGCCGTTCAGGATTTTCGACGACACCGAGCTCGCGCAACTTGCCGCGTACCTCGAGCACCTCGAGTAGCGGCCATGGCGCAGGAGCTTCCCAATCCCATCCCGCGCCCGGCCGGCGAGCTCGCGGAACTCGAGCGCATCTGGGCGACGCCTAAAGGCTGGCGGCTCGCGAGTGCCGTCAACAACACGGTGATCGGGCTTTTCTATATCGGCGCGGCCTTCGGGTTCTTCCTCGTCGCCGGGCTGCTCGCGCTACTCATGCGCGCGCAGCTCGCCGTCGGCGACAACGATCTCATAGGGCAGGAACTCTACAACCAGATGTTCACCATGCACGGGACCACGATGATGTTCCTGTTCGCGGTACCTGCCGTCGAGGCGCTGGGGGTCATGCTGCTGCCGCAGATGCTTGCGGCGCGCGACCTGCCGTTCCCGCGGCTGTCGGCGTTTGCCATCTGGGCCTACGTGATCGGCGGGACGGTGTTCGTCACCACGATCCTGTACGATCTTGCGCCCGCCGGCGGCTGGTTCATGTACCCGCCGCTGACCCTGAAAGAATTCTCTCCGGCCGACAATGCCGACTTCTGGCTGCTCGGCATCGGCTTCATCGAGATATCGGCCATTGCCGGTGCTATCGAGATCGTCGTCGGCACGCTCAAAACGCGGCCGCCCGGCATGTCGCTCATGCGCATGCCGATCTTTGCCTGGGCCATGCTGATCTTTGCCGCCATGATCATGTTCGCGTTCCCGGCGGTGATCCTCGCGACCATGATGCTGGAGATCGAGCGGTCCTTCGGCTGGCCGTTCTTTACAGCCGCGCTTGGAGGCGACGCGTTGCTGTGGCAGCACCTGTTCTGGTTCTTCGGGCACCCTGAGGTCTACATCATCTTCCTGCCCGCGGCGGGGCTGGTGTCGATGATCGTGCCCACCATGGCGCAAAAGCCCCTGGTGGGCTACCGCCTGATCGTGGTGGCCCTGATCGCGACCGGCTTTTTCAGCTTCGGACTGTGGGTGCACCACATGTTCACCACGGGCATCCCGTCCCTGAGCCTCGCGTTCTTTTCGGCGGCGAGCATGGCGGTGGCGGTACCGTCCGGCATCCAGGTCTTCTCCTGGATCGCAACCATGGCCTCGAGCCGCAAGCGTTTCCGGATCAACACCCCCTCGCTCTTCATCCTCGGGTTCCTGGTCATCTTCACGATCGGCGGGTTGACGGGCGTGATGGTGGCGCTCGTACCGATCGATTTCCAGGTGCACGACACGTACTTCGTCGTTGCGCATTTTCATTATGTGCTGGTCGGCGGCATGGTATTTCCGCTGTTCGCGACGTTCTATTACTGGGCGCCGATGGGGAGCAGGAACATGCTGTCGGAGCGGCTCGGCCGCTGGGTGTTCTGGCTGATGTTCGCGGGCTTCAACATTGCGTTCCTGCCGATGCACCTGACGGGGCTGCTCGGCATGCCGCGCCGCGTCTGGACGTATCCGTCGGGTCTCGGCTGGGATCCGCTCAACATGACGTCCACCGTAGGTGCCTACGTTCTCGGCGCGGGCGTGCTGCTGTTCGTCATCGACCTTCTCCTGCGCTTCCGCCCCGGGCAGGGGCCCCACAATCCCTGGGGCGCGGGGACACTCGAGTGGCTGCCGAACGATGTCTACTCGACTCGCAGCATCCCGCTGGTGACCAGTCGCGAGCCGCTCTGGGACCAGCCCGATCTCGCACACGACGTGCAGGCCGGCGGCTATTACCTGCCGGGTGCGCCCACCGGCGGCCGCGAGACGCTGGTCACGTCGCCGATCGATGCGCGCCCGGAGTACGTGATCCAGATGCCGGGAGCAGGTTGGCCGCCGTTCCTCGCGGCGGCCTTCACGGCGGCGTTCTTCCTGCTGCTGACGGTCAAGGTGGTCGTTCCCGCGATCGCCTGCGCCGTGCTGGCGATCGCCTTTTGCCTCCTGTGGACCTGGCGCCTCGACCCGGGTCCCGGCAAGGGCGAGGTCGACATCGGCGGCGGTATCCGGGTGCCCACCTACATGACCGGTCCGCGGTCGCACTCCTGGTGGGCGATGGTCGTGCTGATGTTCGTGGCCGCCTCCCTGTACCTCGCCTACGTGTTCTCGTACCTGTTCCTGTGGACGGTGTCGCCCGATGTATGGGCGCCCGCCGGCTCGCCCGCACCGCCGGACGCCGGCTGGCCGGCTGCGTCGGGTGCGCTGCTGCTCGCGGGGTCGGGCCTGTTGCTCGCCGCGCGGCGCGTGCTGCCGGAGCCGGGGCGGTTCCGCCCGGCGGCGGTGCTGCTGGTGCTGCTGGCCCTCGGATGCCTCGCCGGGGCGTTCAGCCTCGAACTGGCCGCTCACTGGCGGACGGGCCTCAGGCCTTCGTCGAATGCCTACGCGGCCAGCGTCTACATGGCCATCGTGCTGTTCGGCCAGCTGGCGTTTGCCGTCCTGATTCTCGGCGGCTACGTCATTGCGCGCCACGTCCGCGGACGGCTGGACCGCGAGCGGCGGGTGAGCTTCGACAACCTCGCGTTGCTCTTCCATTACACCGTCGCACAGTCGCTGCTCGGGCTGCTGCTGGTTCACGGCTTCCCGAGGCTGGTGGCATGAAGCAGGAGGAGATGCAGGCGGGCGAGGATACCGGCTCCGTCGCGGCCGCGCTGCTCTACCTGCTCGCGGGGCCGCTCACCTGGGCCGGTCACCTGTTCCTGGTGTACCTGCCGCAGTCCGCGCTCTGTGCGTTCCGGGTCACCGGGATCGCGAGCGTCGACCCGATGCTGATCCGGGCGGTGGTCGCCACCGTGACCGTACTCGCGGCCGCCGCGCTCCTGCTGATGATGCGGCGACCGCGGAGCACGGCCCGCTTGCTGCGTGCTACCGCTTTCCTTACCGGCGAAAACGGCGCGTTCATGGCAGCCGTGATGCGCTGGCTTTGCGCGCTGTCACTGGCCGGGGTGCTGTGGGCGGGCGCTACGGTGTTGCTGTTGCCTGCCTGCCCCCAGCTCCGTTGAGGGCAAGGCAAGCGCGCGACCGTCAGGCCGGGATGAGTCCGGCCGCGGGCGCGGTGCGGCTCTTCGGAATCGCGGCAAGCTGCGTCCGCACCAGGTGCTCGACGTTCTCCACCGCGTCGATGTCGCCGACGAAGTAGGGTGGGCTGCGGCGCAGCAGGTTCCAGTCGCCGGTTTTGAGAATTTTCACGAGGTGCGACATGTTGCTGCGGATCGCGTCCACGTAGGGATTCTGCCCTGCGTAGATCGCTTCGATGTAGCGGTAGGCGCGGTTGAACTTGGAATAGAGGCGTTCGCGCGAGACCTGCTGGTAGAACAGCGGGGTCTTCTTCAGGAGGTCGACACCGGATTCGTAGCGCACGCGGTATTCGCCGGGGCTGGCGCTTTCCACCGCGACCCCGCCGAGCACGAATTCCTTGTACAGGCGATCGCGGCACTTCTCCAGGTAGCAGCGGTCGGCCATCTGCGCGATGAGATCCGCCGTGCCGATGAGGTGGCCGCAGATCGCGTCGCGCGGATCGTCTAGCTCTATGCGATCGAGATCGAGCTCGTAGCCCGTGAAGTGCACGATCATGCTCGCTACCGGCACGTCCCGCGCGAGGCCGAGATCCGGCAGGTAGCGGCGCAGGAAATCCGCACTTCGCGAGACATGGTGGAGCGTGAACTCGGCACCGTTCTGGAAATCGCGGTCGCGTTCGAGGTGCCGTATGTAGCCCGAATCGTGGAACAGTGACGTGATCACCGCCATCTGCGCGCGCTCCGCGCCCAGCCGCTCGGCCGGCTCGGCGCTACGTTCGTAACCGGCAACGAGGCGGGCGAGTGCGAGTGACATATCGAGCGTGTGCTGCATGTCGTGATAGGTCGTGTCGCAGGCGCTGTAGCCCGGGAAACGCCCGGTGAACAGCCGCTCGAAATCGTAGAACGCAAGCCACAGCTTGTCGAAGGATGCGCCGGGATACGTGTCCGTGAACAGCTTGTAGACTGCCCGACGGACAGCCACGGGGTTGCTCACCTGGACGGTGTTGGTCACGTCGAAGTCGTTGCGGCGATCCGGCGTCATCAGCTTTTTATTCTTGTTGTTGTGCAAGCGGCCGTTCCCGGTAGCGACGTTCATGATTGAAGTTCGATCGTCACGTCCCGGGATCATACACGCTCACCGGCCCGCGGAATTCAATTTGACATATTACAAAGCCGCCGTAGGAGCCCGCCATGCGGGCGATGCCACGAAGGTGACCTAGCCGCACGCGTGTGGCGTAGCCCTACGCCGTGGCATCGCCCGCATGGCGGGCTCCTACAGGGCGAATTCCGCGACGATCGGGGCGTGATCCGAAGGACGTTCCCAGGTGCGCGGCTCGCGGTCCACGTAGCAGGCCGTGCAGCGCTCGGTCATGGCGGGGCTCGCGAGGATGAGGTCGATGCGCAAACCCGCGTTGCGGCGAAAGCGGCCGCGGCGATAATCCCACCAGGTGAAGGTTTTCTCCGGCTGGGGGAATTTGCGGAAGACGTCGGTGAGCCCGAGCTTCACGATTTCCTCGAGTGCGTCGCGCTCGGGGCCGCTGGTGTGGATGTCTTCGCCCCAGGCGACAGGGTCGTAGACGTCGCGATCGTCCGGCGCGATGTTGAAATCGCCGAGCACGACCAGGTGCTCGTGCCGCGCGAGCTCCGAGGCAACGTAGTCGCGTGCGGCGGCGAGCCACTCGAGCTTGTACTCGTATTTCTCGGAAGCAAGCCGCTGCCCGTTAGGCACGTAGAAATTGATGACCCGCACTCCGTCGACGGTCGTCGCCAGGATGCGCCGCTGCGGGTCGGGGAAGTGCTCGAGATCCGTGAGCGCATCGGTCAGCGGCGCCCGTGCCAGCGTAGCCACGCCGTTGTAGGTACGCTGGCCGCTGGCGATGGCATGATAGCCGTGCTCCCCGAACGTATCGACGGGGAAATCGTCGGTCACCTGCTTGATCTCCTGCAGCGCCACGACGTCCGGTTGCGTCGCTTCGAGCCACTCGAGAAGGTGCGGCAGGCGGACTTTGAGCGAGTTGATGTTCCAGCTTGCGATCTTCATGCGGCCTTGCCGATGCCGCTCTGGCGCAGCAGGGCGTCGAGCGTCGGCTTGCGGCCGCGAAATGCGACGTAGGCCTGCATGAAATCGCGGCTGCCGCCGATCTCCAGGATTTCGGAACGGAAACGCAGGGCCGTTTCACGATCGAATATGCCCGCTTCCTCGAACGCCGCGAACGCATCCGCCGCCAGCACCTCCGCCCACTTGTAGCTGTAGTAGCCGGCCGCATAGCCACCGGCAAAGATGTGCGAGAAGCTGTGCGGCAGCCGGTTGTATTCGGGGTGGCGAACGAGTGCAACGTCGTCACGCACCTCTGCGAGCACCCGCAGCGGTTCGGCGCCCCTTTCCGGTTCGTACTCGACGTGCAGCCTGAAGTCGAACAAGGCGAACTCCAGCTGCCGCAACATGGCGAGCGCCGCGCCGAAATGGCGGCTCGCTTCGAGGCGATCGAACAGCTCGCGCGGCAGCGGCTCGCCCGTCTTGTAATGACCCGACGCGCGCGCCAGCACGTCGAAAGACCAGGCGTAGTTCTCCATGAACTGGCTCGGCAGCTCGACCGCATCCCAGGGGACGCCGTTGATGCCGGCCAGGCTCGGGTAATCCACGCGCGTCAGCAGGTGATGCAGCATGTGCCCGAACTCGTGAAAGAGGGTGACGACGTCGTTGTGGGTCAGCAGCGATACGCCTGCGTCGTTGGGCGGCGAGAAGTTGCAAACCAGGTAACCGACGGGCGGCACCTTGCTGCCGCCCAGGCATTTCCGCACGATGCACTCGTCGATCCAGGCGCCGCCCCGTTTACCGTTGCGGGCGTAAAGGTCGGTGTAGAAGCCGCCGATTGCTTCACCGTTCTCGCTCCGAACCTCGAAGTAGCTCACGCAGTCGTGCCACACCTCGACGCCTTCGACGTGCGACAGGCGAACGCCGTAGAGCCTTTCCGCCAGCTCAAACAGGCCGGCGATTACCTTGTTGACGGGGAAGTATTGCCGCAGCACTTCGTCGGCGATCGAGAATTTCTGCTGCTTGAGCTGCTCGAGCCAGTAGTTGACGTCCCAGGCTTCCAGCGTTTCGGGCGCGAGCTCCTGTACCGCAGCCAGCTCGAGCTCCGCCGCCGGGCGCGTGCGCAGGGCGAGCTCGTTCAGGAAATCGATCACATCGGCGGGTCGCCCGGCCATCTTCGTGGCAAGTGAGTATTCGGCGTAGTTGGCGAAGCCGACGAGGCGTGCCACTTCATGGCGCAGTGCGAGGATGCGCTCGATGTTGGGGCTGTTGTCCCAGCGCTCGAAGCCGCCCTGGTCCGAGGCCCGCGTGGACCAGGCATCGTAAAAGCGCTTCCGCAGGCGGCGATCGTCCGCATGCGTGATGACCGCCTGCCAGGTCGGGTAATCGAGCTGCAGCCGCCAGCCGCTTTCCCCATGCTGCGCGGCGTCGGCCTTTGCGCGCTCCAGTGTCTGCTCCGGCAGGCCGCGTACCAGCTCCGCATCGTCCGTTTGCAGGTGCCAGCTGTCGGTTGCATCCTGCAGGTTCTGCTCGAACTTCGCCTGCACGGCCGCGAGTTCCTGCATCGCACGGCGGAAAGCGGCCTTTTCCGCTTCCGGCAATGCCACGCCGCCGAGGCGGAAATCGCGCAGCGCCTTTTCAATCAGCATCCTCTGCGCTTCGGTCGCGTCCGGCCCGAGAGAGCCGGCGAGCTGCTCGAACACCTGCTGCAACGCCTTGTTTTGCGCCAGTTCGGTACCATGTTCGGTGAGCAGGGGCAGGCAGGCGTTGTACGCATCGCGCCAGCCCGGGTCCTCCAGCACCGAATGGAGATGACCGATCGGCGACCAGATTCGCGCGAGTTCGTGGTGCATGTCCTCCAGCGGCACAATGAAGGAATCGAAATCCCGCGCGTTCGGATCGTCGAGGAGCTCATCGAGGCGCCGGCGGTGCCTGGCGATCGTTTCTCTGAGCGCGGGCAGCGCGTGCTCCGGCCGGATATCGGCAAAACGGGGCAAAGTCTGAACATCGAGGAGTGGATTGGACATTGATGATGCCAACTGGTCAGATACCGGGGTGATTCGCGGAATGTTATCACAGGCAAAAACAGGGTCGACGAGGCGGCGGCGCCTGTGCGTCGCCGTCTCCGATATGGCGACTGCCGGAACCCGTCCGCGGTGACCGTCAAATTCGACCTGGTCGTCATCGGCGGCGGCAGCGGCGGGCTCGCGCATGCGCAGCGTGCGGCGGAATACGGCGCCAACGCCGTCGTGGTGGAATCGGGACCGCTCGGCGGCACCTGCGTGAACGTCGGCTGCGTACCCAAGAAAATCATGTGGTATGCCGCCGAGCACGTGCGCATGTTCCAGCATGCCGCCGACTACGGATTCGACATCGAGCAGAAGGGTCACGACTGGGGACAGCTCAAAGCAAGGCGCGACGCCTACATCACGCGCCTCAACAACATCTACGCGGGCAACCTCGAGCGCCGCGGCGTCGGCCTGATCCGCGGCAAGGCACGCTTCGTCGACGCGCACACGCTGGACGTCGAAGGCCGGCGTATCGCCGCCGACCGGCTGGTCATCGCGACCGGCGGCTACCCTGTCGTGCCGGACCTGCCCGGCGCCGGGCACGGCTTCACCTCGGACGATTTCTTCGAGCTCGAAGAGCGGCCGGAGCGGATCGCGATCGTTGGCAGCGGGTACGTCGCGGTCGAGCTGGCCGGCGTTTTCCAGGCGCTTGGTTCCTCGACCACGCTCCTGCTGCGCAAGGACCGCGTCCTCAGGAGTTTCGATTCGATGCTCGGCGAGGAGCTGGGTATGGCGATGCAGGCGTCCGGTATCACGATGGAAACCCGCGTGCTCCCGACGGCCCTGCAGCCGACGCCGGAGGGTCTCTGGCTCGATGCCGCGGGCGGGCGCCGGTTCGGTCCGTTCGATGGCCTGTTATGGGCCGTCGGCAGGGCGCCGAACTCGGGCGAGCTGGACCTCGCGGCCGCCGGCGTCGCCACGGATGAGGAGGGCTGCATACCCGTCGACGATTACCAGGCGACCAACGTGCCGCACATTTTCGCACTCGGTGACGTCACCGGGCGCGTGGCGCTGACGCCGGTAGCCGTGGCGGCGGGGCGGCGGCTGGCCGATCGCCTGTACGGCGGCATGCCCGGGCGCCGCCTGGATTATCGCAACATCGCGACCGTCGTCTTCGCGCATCCGCCCGTCGGCACCATCGGTATGACCGAGGAGGATGCCCGCGAGCACTACGGGGATCACGTGCGCATCTACGAATCCCAGTTCACGCCCATGTATTACGCGCTGGGCGAGAAGAAACCGCAGACGCGCATGAAGCTGGTGACGGCCGGGCCGGAGGAGAAGGTCGTGGGCTGCCACGTGATCGGGGATGGGGTGGACGAAATGCTGCAGGGCTTTGCCGTGGCGATTCGCATGGGCGCGACCAAGCATGACTTCGACGACACTGTGGCTATCCATCCCACCAGCGGGGAAGAGCTCGTGACTATGCGGTGAGCGCCAGCTGGCGGAGAACGGGCTCCGTGTCGGGCCGCACGCCGCGCCACAGGAGGAACGATTCCGCCGCCTGCTCCACCAGCATGCCCCAGCCCATCGCTACCCGCTCGGCGCCGGCTGCCGTGCACCAGCGGCTGAACGGGGTCGGCGTCAGGCCGTATGACAGGTCGTAACAAAAGGTATCCGGACCGATCGCCGCTTGCGGCCAGGCCGGCGTTTCGCCCTTTAAGCCCGCCGACGTGGCATTGATCAGCAGCGAGTAGCGCGCGCCGCGCTGCACTTCCCGGAATCCGCAGGCGTTGACCGGGATGGCCGAGGAGAACTCGCGGGCCAGCGCGCGCGCTTTAGCCACGTCCCTGTTGGCGATGGTCACGGAGCGGGGCGCCGCGGCAAGCAACGGGCCGAGGATACCGCGTACCGCGCCGCCCGCCCCCAGGATCAGGATGTCGGCGGACGGTATGGAGAGCCCGAGATTCCGCGTCAGGTCGCGCATCAGCCCGGCTCCGTCCGTGTTGTCGCCGAAGATGCGCCCTTCCCGGAAATCCAGCGTGTTCACGGCGCCGGCGCGCGCGGCGCGCTCGCTCAGGCGGTCCGCGAGGGCCGCCGCGTCAGTCTTGTGCGGCAGCGTGATATTGAGGCCCTTGCCGCCCGTGTCGGCGAAATCGCGCACTGCTGTTTCCAGCTGCCCCGGCGGCACCGCGAGCAACCCGTACTCGATGTTCTGCCCCGTTTGCAGCGCGAAGAGCCGGTGAATGACGGGCGACCGGCTGTGCGCCACCGGGTAGCCCATTACCGCGTAACGATCGACCCCGTTTCGCTTCATCCGGTCCCCTGGTCTCGCCCCGCGATCAAGCGTTCGCCCTTTTGGCCTGTGGCCGGCGTCACCGCAGCCAGCGGGCAACCTGCAACGCGAAGTAAGTGAGGATCCCCGCCGCTCCGGCCCGCTTGATCGAGAGCAGCGCCTCCTGCACCGCCGCGCGCTCGTCCAGCCACCCGCGCTCTGCCGCGGCCTTGATCATCGCGTATTCACCGCTCACCTGGTAGGCGAAGGTCGGCACGCCGAAGCGCTCCCGCACCCGCCGCACGATGTCGAGGTAGGGCAGTGCGGGCTTGATCATCACGATGTCGGCGCCTTCCGCGAGGTCCAGAGCGACTTCGCGAAGCGCCTCGTCGCTCATCGCGGGATCCATCTGGTAGTTGCGCTTGTCGGCGGAGCCCAGCGCGGCAGCGGAGCCGACCGCGTCCCGAAACGGGCCATAGAAGCAGGACGCGTACTTGGCGGCATAGGCAAGGATCAGGGTGTTGGGATGCCCGCCCGCTTCGAGCGCCTGGCGGATTGCGCCCACGCGGCCGTCCATCATGTCCGAGGGAGCGACGATATCGGCGCCGGCCTCAGCGTGGCTTACCGCCTGCCGGACGAGCATGGCGACGGTTTCGTCGTTCAGCACATAGCCGCCGCGGTCTACGATGCCGTCCTGGCCGTGGCTGGTATAGGGGTCGAGCGCGACGTCGGTGACGACGGCGAGATCGGGGTACGCGCGCTTGACGGCGCGCACCGTCTCCTGCACGAGTCCTTCCGGGTTGGCGGCCTCCTCGCCGTCGGGGCTGCGCTTGCCGGCGGCGACGACCGGGAAAACGGCGATAGCGGGTATGCCGAGGGCCACCGCTTCCTGCAGCGCTTCGAGCAGGTCGCCGGTGCGGTAGCGCCGGACCCCCGGCATCGAGTCCACTTCGCCCGCCGGCGTGGCGCCGTCCGTGACGAACACCGGCCACAGGAGGTCGGCGGGGCTGAGGGTCGTTTCGGCCACCAGGCGGCGCAATGCCGCCGTGCGCCGCGCCCGCCTCAGGCGCGTGCGAGGGAAACTGCCGGCTTGTAAATCGTCATCCATAGCTGCATCCGGAACGCTTGAGCGCGACTATTATTTGGATTTTCGCGGAAATTAGGTAGTGTTTTGCACTCTTCGATCACAATAACCCATCCGGGGCGCATTGGAACCTGGTCGCCGCGGGAGAAAACAATATCCGACCCCCGGAGCCGCGTAATTTCAGCTTAATGCGATTTTCGGCCGGTGCGCCCGCCCCGCGCCGCTGCTAATGTAGGGTCATCATGCCAGGGGAGCCCACCGGCTGGCGCGGGTAGGGGGGAATAGATGCCGAGCAACGCGAACAGGAAAATCCGGCGATGTCCCTGGGCCGGTGACAGCAGCCTCGTTTACATCGAGTACCACGACACCGAGTGGGGCGTTCCCGCGTGGGACGATGCCACCCAGTTCGAGTTCCTGGTGCTCGAAGGCGCGCAGGCGGGCTTGAGCTGGTCGACGATCCTGAACAAGCGGGACGGCTACCGCGCCGCGTTCGCGAATTTCGATCCGGAGAAAGTGGCGCGGTTCACGAAGCGGCGTATCGAGCGCCTCCTGCAGGATCCGGGGATCGTGCGCAATCGCCAGAAGGTTACCGCGGCAGTCACAAACGCGAGAGCGTTTCTCGAGGTGCAGGATGAGTTCGACGGCTTCTGCAACTACATCTGGCGCTTTGTCGACGGCAAGCCAAAGCAGAACCGGCTGAAGCGGGATGCCGACGTGCCGGCTACTTCCAAAGAGTCCGACGCGCTGTCGAAGGACCTGAAGCAGCGAGGTTTCAAATTCGTCGGCAGCACCATCATGTACGCGCACATGCAGGCCACGGGCATGGTGAACGATCACCTGACGAGCTGCTTCCGCCACAAGGAATGCGCGGCGCTGGCCCGGCAGCGCGTCGGGGGTCGGACCTCCGCAAGTCAATGATTATTCGATAAAAAAAGGGAGAAAAAGGCGCCGCATAGAGGCTTAATCGCCCCATTTCAGGCCCAAAAACGGCGGGTTTGTGATGTTACCCAAACGGCTCGTTTCAGGGTCAATATGGGCCCTTTAAGCGTCCTGGTGAGCCGAAATCAGGGGGTATTGTCAGCAGGCTCAGGAGCTTGCGAAGGTCCGACCCCGATGTTGACGATGGTTAGGGCGTTGAGGCCTTCGGGGGTGGTGTGGGAGATGCTGCCGAGGTAGCGGGTGTTGGGGCTAAGGCCGGACCAGTCGAGGGTGAGGTCCGAGGTGGTGCCGGCGTCGACGAAGCCCGGGGCCGTGACGGTCATGTTGCCGCGGACGTCGTCGAGGCCGAAAAACCAGGTGAACAAGGTGTATTTCGCGCCCGGGCCGCCGGCGTCGTCCGTGTCGAAGCCGTGGATGAAGACCTCGTAGCGACCCGGCGGCGGCAGCAGGATGTTGATCTGCTCACGCGAGCTCGGCTCGCCGCTCTCGGCGATTTTTCGGCAGCTTGTGGGGGTGGGGCAGTGGCGGACGTACATGTCGAGGTCGTCCTCGCCGTCCGTAAACTCGTCAAACAGCGCAAAGCGCAGGTACGCCTGGCCGGCGGGCAGGGGTGGGTTGTCGAGTTCGTGCACCGAAACACCACCCCCCGCCCGGAACGTGAAGTTCCGGTTTGGATCCTCGTCGACCGCACCCGGCGTCAGGATCGCCGGCACCAGTCCCTGCACCTCCGCGGTGTACCCGCCGCTGTAGCCGAACGAAACCGGGAACGTGAAGCTGCCGTTGGCGCCCACCCCGAAAATTTCCGCTGGCGCATCGACTGACCTCGGCCGCACGGCCAGCACGCTGCGGACGTCGTGTTCGTCACCGACCCACGTGAGGCTGCCGAAGCGCCACAGGTCGAGCGGCCCGCTTTCGAACCCGAAGGTAACCTCGAACTCCGCCGACGCGCCAGGCTCGAGCGACAGCGTGGACGGAGCGACGAGCACACTTATTCCCGCGGGCACTTCGATCGCCGCCGTAAAGCTCTCCGTCCGCTCGCCGACATTGGTGACGCGGCGGGTGACCGTCTGCGTTCCGGTCAGCGTGGGCAGCGCAATCGACGGCTGGTTCAGGTCCTCGGCCGCGAACGAAAAGCCCTCCGCCGCGAGCTGGTCGCAACGCGCCGCGTCCACCGCCGTCGAGGCAGTGCCGCAGGCGAACGCGTCGTATTCGTCGCCGGTCACGTCATAGACAAGGCCCGGATCATTGGCCCGGTTCGGATCGATGTGTCCGCTCCCGAAGTCGAACGGGTTCGCGGCCGTCTCCCCATCCTGCTGCCGTACCTCCTGGTAGGCCGTGGTCATCAGCGCCGACTTGATGGCCGCGGGGCTCCAGTCCGGGTGCGCCTCGCGCAGCAGCGCGGCGACGCCGGCGACATGCGGTGCCGCCATGGACGTTCCGCTCAGGAAGGCGAAGCTTTCGCCGGCCACCGAGTTCGCGGCGTCCGGCGTGAAGCCGGCCAGAATGTTGATGCCAGGGGCGGTGACGTCCGGTTTGAGGATGCCCGCGACCGGCCCCGGGCCGCGGGAAGAGAAAACGCCCATGACGTTCCCGGTGTCCTCCGCCGTCAGGAAGAGACCCTTGTCCAGGATCACCTCCACCGCCTGCCCGGCGTCGATTTGCGCGAGCAGCATGCTGCCATCCGCCTGCCCGATCATCAAAGCCGGGATACCGGGATCCGAGCTGCCCGCCATGACGATCGGCGGGCCGGCGATGTTGACCACCAGCGCCGCGACCGCGCCCGCATCCGCCGCGTGGTCGAGCATTACCTGGAAATCGCAGCCCCCGCGCTGCATAAAGACGATGTTGCCGGAGACGGCGCCGCCATTGACGAGCGGTTCGCAGCCATCGAAGGTGGTGCCCGCGGTGCCGTCTTCCAGCGTCTGGTCTCCGTCGTCGACCAGCACGAGCCGGCCTTCGATCCGCTCCTCGTCGATGAGCGGCGTGGTGAAACTCGCTTCCCGCGCCGCGTAGCGGCCGGCGACGCTTGCCGGCGCCGTAACCTCGATCGCTTCAACCGAGTGCTCCCCGGTGCGGCTGGACGCGCCGGTCGTGATCACCCACGGCCCCCCCGCGGGCGAGCCGATCGTGTTGAAGCCCGGCCCTTCGTTGCCGGCGGCCACGACTGTCAGCACGCCGGCCTTGGCGGCCGCCATCAATGCCAGGTCGTCGGGCGCCGTAGCGGTCAGGATAGAGCTGCCGACGGAATAATTAATAATGTGTACGCCATCGGCGACGGCGGCGTCGATCGCGTTCGCGAGGTCGGAGGTGTTGCAGCTCGCGCGCAGGTCGCCCGGCCGCAGCCAGCACGCTTTGTACGCGGCGACCCGCGCCCGGGGTGCAATCCCTTCGACACGGCCGAGCAGGGTGCCGAAGATGGAAGCCCGCACCCGGTTGCCCGCCGCTGTCGTCGCGGTGTGGGTGCCGTGGCCGTCGACGTCGTGGGCGGAAAAGATCTCGCCGTCGTCGAAGTTGCCGGTCGCCTCCGCGCCGTCGAAGAAGTAGCGCGCGCCGATCAGCTTGTTGTTGCAGGTATCGGCCGGGAACAGCGGGCCCGCCTGGCAGATACCGTTCCAGTTCGCGGGTGGCTGGTACACGACCGTGTCTTCCAGCTCGTCGAAGCGGCGGCAGAGCCAGCGGCCCAGCAGCGACGTCTCAGCCCAGCGGCTGCGGCAGGCGCGTGGCCGGTCGGCTTCCCGCGTGTCGGCAAGCGCCGGGTGGCCGGGTGCGATGCCGCTGTCGATGACGCCGATGACGACGTCTTCCCCGGTAAGCCCGAGGTCCCCGCGCAAGCCGACGCCCGGCTCGAACAGGCCCAAAAACTCCGCGCTGAAGGTCGTGGCAAGCGGTCGTACCTCGTCTTCCCAGACCCGCCGCACTTCAGGCATCGCCGCGAGTCTCGCGGCTTGTGTCGGCGTCAGGCGCGCGGCGAACCCGTTCAGGGCATATCGGTAGCTGTAGATCTTCCGGGACGATCCGCTTACGCGCGCGAGCACGTTGTCATGCCGGCTCGCGAGCGCGCTGACGTAGCTCTGCACACCGGCTGCGTACTTGTCGAAGTGCAGGGGCCTGACGCCGGCGACCTTGGCCGCCCCGCCGGCGGGCGCTCGCGCCGCCTGGTGCTCCACCGCCGCGGGCGCCTTCAGTTGCACGATGTAGACCTTGGCCCCGCCGGCCTGGGCGCCGGCGTCGTCCCCGGGCGTGCCGGCATCTGCCCGCGTGACCCCCGTGAGCGCGAGAGCGCACAGCGTCATGAGGCGGAGCAATGTCACGACGATCCGGAACCCCCTGCTTTCGTTGACTTTCCGGCCAGTGAAACCGGTGTAAGTCCCGGTTTGAACGCAACCTATCACATCGAGGGCGCTTGTAGGAGCCCGCCATGCGGGCGAGTCCACGATCCGGTCCGGTCGCCCGCATGGCGGGCTCCTACAAACGATCCACCCCGGATCGCCGGTCCGGTCGCCCGCATGGCGGGCTCCTACAAACGATCT
>CAZSKQ010000020.1:26866-40346 GCA_964607425.1 uncultured Woeseiaceae bacterium | reverse complement strand
CGCGGAAAGACCGCCAATCGACCAGCCCATTCCCGCAATGTTGTTGCCACCGCCGCTCGAGTAGTTCAGCGAGATCTCCGGCGCGACTCCGGCCGTCCCGGCAGCCGTGGCGATGGGAATGCTGTAAGTGGCGGCACCCGACTCGTCGACCCGGAACTTGCCTGCAGTCGAGCCGATGGTGTCGGACTCGGCGGCGGAAGCTTGACCGGGATCGTTGAGCGAAGCCGGCGACGGCGCGGACGCCGGAGGTTCCACGCTGGGCGGAACTTCGACGGTATGCGTCGACGACCAACTGCTGCACACCGATTCGGCGTTGCAACCGCTGACCCGATAGGTATAGGAGCCGATCGATTTGCTACTGACGGCCTTGCTGGTCGAACCACCGGAGTATATTTGGGTCCACGTGCCGCCGCTCTGTTCTTGCAGCCGATAGCTGCTCGAACCCGTGGAAGCGTTCCAGGAAATCGTGTAGTTACCGCTCGGGCTTTCGCTGGGCCCGGTTAGCCCCGTTGGTGTGGCCGGCGGAGCAGGCACATCGACCGTGCGCATGGCCGACCAGGCGCCGCAGACGGACTCCACGTTGCACGCGCGCACGCGGTAAGACCAGGAACCGGTCGACTTGCCGCTGATGCCTTTGCTGGTAGCGGCTCCTGAATGGATCAGTGACCAGGATCCGGAGTCCAGGCGCTCCTGCAGCCGATAGCTCGTCGCTCCCGAGGACGTGTTCCAGGAGACCGTGTACGAACCGTTGTAGTCGGTGGCCGGGGCGGTCAGCTCCCCGGGCGCCGCCGGCGGGGGTACCACGACAACGCTCCTGCTCGAAGACCATCCGCTGCACGCCGACGGGCCGCACGCGCGAACCCGATAGCTGTACGTCCCTGGCGAATGCCCGGAGACCCCCTTGCTCCGCGCGCTGCCCGAGTGAATCTGGACCCATGACCCGGAGCCCAGTCTTTCCTGCAGGCGATAGCTCGTGGCATTGGTGGCGGCGCTCCACGAGATTGTGTAAGCACCGTTGTGATCCGTGGCCGGCGCATTCAACCCGGTGGGTACGGGCGGCGGTACATTCACCGTTCGCGTGCCCGACCAGCCGCCGCAGTTCGTGCTCCCAGCGCAAGCCCTGACCCGGTAAGACCAGGAGCCGGGAGAACGCCCCGAACGCGCCCTGCTGGTCGCCGAACTCGAGTTAACCAGCACCCACGACCCGGAATTGAAGCGCTCTTGCAGCTGGTACGTGGTTGCGCTGGCGACAGCGGTCCAGCTAACGGTATAGGAGCCGTTTGTATCGGTTGACGGGGCGGTCAATCCCGTCGGCACTGTTGGGCTAACCCGGACAGAGAGCGGATCACCGATGTAGTCGCAGTTGTCGGGGTCAAGCTCCCAACCCGGGGAATTCCAATCTATCCAGCAGGCATGGAGACGATATATATATATTCCGACCGCCTTACCGGAGAACGACTTCTCGAAGGTCGTTGAATTCAAGAATCCGTACGACGTCGTAACGCCTTCGTATGTTTCGTAAACGGTATATGAGAACGCACCGTTAACGCCGCCCCACTCGACCGTGTAGCTGCCGGTCTTGGGATTGGGTGAGGCAACGAGCGAAGCGTACGCCGGGGCAGAAGCGAAAAAAAGCAGGGCGAGGCAGGACAGCCGTCGTTGAGCCCGAGATATCTGCAGTAACCCGGTGGTCATTGGCGCCCCCCTCTTTTTGTTCTTGGATCAAACTGGGCAACCGCACTAAGTAGAATACCGGCGGCTATTTTGGTCAAGTATTCACATTAGCGGCCTATTGTTAATGGGCAATTACTTAAGCGGGAATTCCCCCTCTCTTGGCAGCTCGGCTGCTTGCAGCAGTCGAGAACGCAATACGCTGGATCAGCGATTTACGTACCACAGGATGAATTGGAGCTACCAGATTACGATCAGCCGTCGTATTATAAGGGGTTTTCACCGGGCGCCCTGCAATTGCACTCAAAGTGCCCACGGAAAAAGCTGTCGATTACGTAGTTCCGACGAAGTCTGCGCGGATGCAGGGGCCGCTCAGCCTCTGCGGGCAGCCGAACGACGGCCGCGACCGCCCGCAACCTCTTACGTTTCCGTTGCGGAACCTGCCGTACGCCGTTGAACGGATCGCGCCGCCCGACCGGCAGCGAAGAATCCGGGAACGCTGTAGCGTGATATTTCGACCAGGCTGTGTTCCTGGCCTTCAGCGATCGCCGCCGCGGCGGAGATAGCGCTGCGCACCGCGGGTCCGATCCCCTCTCCCATGTCGACGGACGCGAGGCCGACGGCATCGCCGATGATGAAAGCATTGCCGCGGCGCACCGCATCCGAATGCCCGCGCAGGAAGTAGCTGTAGCCGGTCGGCTGGTACTCGTAATCCCGCACAAGGCTCTCTTCCTGGAGCTTCTGCGTGAAGCTTGCCCAGTAATCCTTCAGCTTCACGCCTTTCGCCTTGATGGATTCCGCCTTGCCGCCGAGGCCGACGTTGACGTATCCATCCGCCTTCGGCACGTACCAGGCGTACCCCGGCAGGCCGCCGTCGAAAAACCAGAGCTTGCACTCCGGATTCTGCCAGTCGTAGGCGAACTCCTGTTCCAGCGTGGCGATCTGCAGCGTGCCGTCTCGCGGGCTGGTGTCGTGAAAGAACTGCCGGTAAACGGGGCAGGACGTCCCGCCTGCGCCGACGAGATAGTCGCACTCGAACCGGTCGTCGATGACGAAGCCGTCGCCACGCGCTTCGACGCGTTTGACCTTGTGCGTGACTACCCGCGCCCCCGAGCGGCGCAGCAGCCAGTCGTCGAATTCATAGCGGCGGATGGAATGCTGGACGGTGCGCTTCCTGAACTTCAGGCGCCGCCAGTTGAACTCGAGGCGCTCGAACGTCAGGAACCGGTGCGGGTAGCGCGCAACGTCGATCTCGAGGTCCTCGACGACCTGCGGCGTCACCCAGCCCGCGCACAACTTGGTGCGCGGGAACTCCGCCTTGTCGAGAACGAGAACGTCGAGGCCCGCCTGCCTCAGCTTCCAGGCACAGGTCGACCCCGCGGGACCGCCTCCGACGATGACTGCGTCTGCCCGTTGCAAACCGCGTCACTCCGTCCCGGAGGCGCTTATCGGTTCGGCTTCGTATTGGTAGCGGCGGGTCATGGGAACCTGGTTATTGCCGTTGGGCGCGAACAGCACCTGGTAGAGCTGCAGCGTGCCCGAACGGAACGCCGTGGACGATCCCGCAAGATACAGCCGCCAGGTTCGCACGAATTCGCTGCTGTACATCTGCCGCACACGATCGCTGACCTTCTCGAAGTTGGTGAGCCATGCACGGCAGGTTTTCGCGTAATGCAGCCTCAGGTTCTCGACGTCCAGCACCGAGAACTTGAACGGCTCGAAGACCGCGGTCATCTCGCCGAGGCTCGGAATGTGCCCGCCCGGGAAGATGTGCTTCGCGATCCAGGGATCCGGCGGCCGCGGGTTGCTGCGGCCGATCGAATGGATGAGGCCCAGCCCGTCCGGCTTCAGGCTCTGCGCGACGACCGATCCGAGCGTCCGGTAATTCCTCAAGCCCACGTGCTCAAGCATGCCTACTGAGACGAACACATCGTAGTGGCCGATGATGTTGCGGTAGTCGTCGCGGATGAAGGTCACGCGGTCGGCCAGGTTGCGAAGTTTGGCCTGCTCCCGCGCGTAGCGGACCTGCTCGTGCGAGGTGTTGTAGGCCGTCACGATGACGCCGTAGTGCTCGGCCATGTGCAGGGCAAGCGCGCCCCAGCCGCAGCCGGCTTCAACGACTGTCTGCCCGGGCTGCAGGCGCAGCTTGCGGCAGACGTGATCGAGCTTCGCGAGCTGCGCCTCGGCGAGCGTCGCGCCCGGATGCTCGTAATAGGCACAGGTGTACACCATCCGTTCGTCCAGCCAGAGCTTGTAGAACTCGTTGCCGAGATCGTAATGATGGTGCACGTTGTCCTGCGAACGGGTGAGCGTGTTCGGCCGCAACGCCGCGATCTGCGAACGAAGCTTCTGCCACTGATAGCGGCGGGTCGTCTTTAACGAATAAGCGCGCGCAGCTTCGTTCACGAACTCGTAAAAATCGCCGTGAATCTCGATGAGCCCCTTGGCATAGCCTTCGCCGAAGCCCATCGGCGGCGAACGCAGCATGGCCAGGAATACCGAACGATCCTTGATTTCCATCTGCGCGACCGGAGTGCCGTCACAGAAGCAATACTCGTTGCCGTTCCACAGTTTGACCGAGATTCTCGGATTGCCGACAAGCTCCAGGCAACGTCGGGCGACGATGCCCTCGAACCCACTACCCAAGACCTGCTGTTTGGCATCAGCTTTCAAAACAGGGACCTCTTGCATGCGAACGTGCCGCGGATATCGCGCGGGCCCTTTCAGTTTGGCATTCATGCGGCGGATCGACAAGTGGCGGGAAACCGGTCCGCAGGAGCCCGCTCACCGCGGCGGGATTTGCCGCCCGGCGGGCTCCTGCAAAACCGCGTCAGGAGCGGCCTTTCAGGGCGTCGCGTATTTCGCTCAGCAACTGCACCTCGGCGGAGGGCTTCGGCGGCTCCTGCGGAGTTTCCTCCGCTTTCCGCTGCAGCCGGTTCATGGCGCGAACCAGCAGGAACACGGCCAGGGCCACGATGATGAAATTCAGCACGGCGTTGATGAAAAGGCCGTAATTGAGGGTCGGAGCGCCGGCCGCCTGGGCGGCGGCAAGCGACGGGTATTCCGCCGATGTCAGGCTCCAGTAGAGTTGGCTGAAATCGACTTTACCGGTGATCAGCCCGAGCGGCGGCATGACGACGTCATTGACCAGCGAGGTCACGATCTTGCCGAACGCCGCGCCGATGATGATACCGACCGCCATGTCGACGACGTTGCCCCGCAGAGCGAACTCCTTGAACTCCTTCAGCATTGTTATTCTCCGTAGGTGTTGGAGCTGCTGATATTAAGTCCAAACCCGACCGCTGGGGAAAGCGGCCGCGGAATACGCCTGCCGATGCTTTCGCCGGCTTTTCCACCCGATGCGGCGACAGGGTTTTCTACCGCCGGCACCGCTTATGTAAGATGGTGGAAAGCCTTGCCTGGGGAGCTCGAATAATGAAGAAATTGCTGCCGTTCCGGGGGCGCGTCGAATCGCGGTTTTCGCTGCTCGCAAAGTCCCGTTTCATTTTTCTCGCCACCGTCCTGCTGCTGGCTGCCGCCGGCGCATTCGCCGATACACTGATACACGCGGGGCGGGTGATCGACGGCGAATCCGACCGGATTCTCGACGAAGCAACGGTGCGCGTCGCGGGCGATACCATCATCGGCCTCGAGCGCGGATGGATCGAGGCGGGTCCGGGCGATACGGTCATTGACCTGACCGACTACACAATACTGCCTGGGTTGATGGACATGCACGTGCACCTCGACGGGGAGTACTCGGCGGACAGCCGCCTGAGCGAGTTCATCATGAACGAAGCGGATTATGCGCTGGACGCGGCGAAGTTCGCGCAACGCACACTGCTGGCCGGCTTCACCGTCGTGCGCAATCTCGGCGATTCATACAACGTGACGGTGGCGCTCAGGGAAGCGATCGAGGACGGCGACGTGATCGGGCCGCGCATCTTCACCGCCGCGAAGTCGCTCGCGTCGACAGGCGGGCATGCGGACCCGACCAACGGCTGGGCGAGCACGATCATGGGCGATCCGGGGCCGGCGGACGGCGTCGTGAACAGTGTCGAGGATGCGCGCAAGGCGGTCCGGCAGCGCTACAAGGACGGCGCCGACTGGATCAAGGTCACGGCCACGGGCGGCGTTCTGAGCGTCGCGAAAAGCGGCCGGAATCCGCAGTTCACGATGGCAGAGCTCGAAGCCATCGTGGATACGGCCGCCGACTACGGACTACGGGTGGCCGCGCATGCCCACGGCACGGAAGGAATGAAACGCGCGGTGCTCGCCGGGGTCGCGTCCATCGAGCACGGCACGTACATGACCGACGAGGTCATAAAGCTCATGAAGGAGCGCGGCACCTGGTACGTACCCACGATCCTCGCCGGCAAGTGGGTCGCCGAAAAAGCCGAAATCGACGGCTTCTTCCCGGAGCTGGTACGGCCCAAGGCGGCCGCCATCGGGCCGCTGATCCAGGACACGTTCCACCGCGCGTACGAAGCCGGTGTACCGATCGTATTCGGCACCGACACGGGCGTCTCGGCGCACGGGGACAACGCGCGCGAGTTCGGGCTGATGGTCGAAGCCGGCATGCCGGCGATGGAAGCGATCCAGGCGGCAACCAGCGTAGCCGCGCGGTTCCTCGGAATCGAAGAGCGGTACGGCACCCTGGCGGCGGGCAAGCAGGCGGACATCGTCGCCGTCCGCGGCAATCCGCTGGAGGACATACACGTGCTGGAAAACGTGGCGTTCGTGATGAAGGCGGGAGAAATTTACAAGCAACCGGACTGATCCTGCCTCCGGCGCCGCTGCAGGAGCGCGCGGTGCGCGCTTCTACAGGGTTAATTGATCCGCGTACGCGAACAGGCCCGCCGATCCGCCCGTGTGAATGAACACGACGTTTTTCGCGTGCGCGAAGAAGCCCTGCTGCACGAGATCGATCAGGCCGGCCAGCGCCTTGCCGCTGTAGACGGGATCGAACAGCAGGCCTTCCAGGCGCGCGAGCAGGAGCACGGCCTCGTTCATTGCGTCGGTCGGCACGCCGTAACCGGGGCCGACGTAATCGCAGTTGGCGATCACGTCCTCACGCTCTATCACTCCCGGCGCACCGACCAGCTCGGCAATCCGTACCGCAAGCTCGAATACTCGCTGCTCCTGGACTGCCCTGGGCGCGTTGACCCCGATACCGAGCAGCGGCACGCCGGAGTGGCTCGCCTTCAGCCCGACGACAAGCCCCGCCTGCGTGCCGGCACTGCCGGTCGCGTGCACCACGTGATCGATAACCAGGCGCTCGCGGTTCGCCTGCGCCAGGAGCTCGAGCGCGCAGTCCACGTAGCCCAGGGCACCGAGCGGGTTGGAACCGCCCCCGGGAATAATACAGGGCACCTCTCCCGCCGAGCGGAGCTCGTCCGCGACCTGTTCCATGGCGGCCGTCATATCGGACCCGCGCGGGACCTCGCGCAAGCCGGCGCCAAGCACCCGGTCGAGGAATACGTTTCCCGAGGTCCGATAGGTAGCGCCCGGCTCTTCGACGCGCTGCTCCAATACCAGCTCGCAGCGCAGGCCGAGCTTCGCGGCGGCGGCGGCGGTCTGCCGCGCGTGGTTCGATTGCACGGCGCCTTGCGTAACGATCGCGGTGGCACCCTTGTCCAACGCATCGGCCATCAGGAACTCGAGCTTGCGGGTCTTGTTGCCGCCGGTCGCAAGCCCGGTGCAATCGTCACGCTTGACGTAGATATTCGGGCCGCCCAGGTGCTTCGTCAGCCGCGGCAGGAACTCCAGCGGCGTCGGCAGGTGGGCAAGCGATACTCGGGGAAAGCGTGAAAGCAGCACAATGATCTCCTGTTCAGTCGGGCAGCGGCGCCGCGCCCGTCGCGAGCGCAACCGTACGCCGCGCCAGCACGTCCGTCGAGTCGAGCAGCGGGACGCTCACGTCGGCGGCATCCAATACGAGCGGTATCTCCGTGCACGCGGCAAGTATCGCTTCCGCGCCGCGGCCGGCCAGCAGGTTCGCCAGTGACGCCAGGCCCCGCCCTATGTCGTCACTCCTGTCACCCGCCTTGATGCGATCGATGAGGCGCATGCAGCCGCCGAGCTCGTCATCCCGCAGGAGAAGCGGCGTGTACCCGGCACGGACCAGCGCCTCGTTGTACAGGCCGGCTTGCTGCAGCCCGTCTGTTTGCAGCACACCGACCCGGCGGCCGCCGCTGAGCACGCGTCCGATCTCGTCGATCGATTCCACGATGATGCTGACAAGGGGAATGGACGCGGCCCGCCGGATGGATTCCGCGAACGCATGCGCCGAGTTGCAGGGCATGACGAGAAAATCGGCGCCGGCCGCCTGCAGCCTCAGGGCCATGTCCGCGAGGACGCGTCCGACGGCAGGATCGCCGCACGCGAGCGCCGCCTGCCGGCTCGGCACCTTGGGGTTATGCTCCACCAGCATATGGATATGATCCTGGTCCCGCTCAGCGCGGGTCAGGGCAATCACCTTTGCCATGAAATCGACCGTCGCGTCCGGGCCCATACCGCCCAGCACTCCGACCGTCAGTTGCCCGCCGCTGCCCATGCCGCGTGCCCGCCGCGGTCAGTCGGTAACGCCGAGTCGCTTGTGCATGATCGGGCTCGTCGTCGTGTACTGCAGGTGCACCTTCTTTGCGGGTTCGATACGCTGCTTGATCGCGAAGGCGGCGAGCGCCGCTTCGTGGAAGCCGCACAGGATGAGTTTCTTCTTGCCCGGGTAGAAGTTGATATCGCCAACCGCGTAGATACCGGGCTCCGACGTTTCGAATTTCTCCGTGTCGACGTTGATGGTCTTGCGATTAATATCGAGGCCCCACTCCGCGATCGGGCCGAGCTTCGGCGCCAGCCCGAAAAACACGAGGAGGTGGTCGGCGGAAATTTCCAGTAACTCGCCATCCGCTTTCGCTACCGTCACCGTCGATACGCGCCCGCCGCTGCCGTGGATCGCTGTGGCGTTCGCCATATCCACAAGATCCAACTGGCCCGCCTGCACCAGTGCGCGCATTTTCTCGACGGATGCCGGCGCCGCCCTGAATTCCTCGCGTCGATGAACCAGCGTGATGTGCGAGGCTCTTTGGTGGAGCTCCAGCACCCAGTCGAGTGCCGAATCGCCGCCGCCGAAAATCGCGAGTTTCGCGCCTTCGAACAGCTTGGGGTCGCGCACGCGGTAGTGCAGCGTCCTGCCCTCGAACTCGATGGCTTCGGCCACCTTCAGGGGCCGCGGCTGGAACGACCCGACCCCGCCGGCAATCACCACTGCCTTGGCGTTGAACTGCGTTCCCGCCGCCGTCTCCACGAAAAACGTGTCGTCGTCCTGCCGGCGAACCGTCGTTACCTCCTCGCCGAGGTGCATGCCGCAGTCGAACGGCTCGATTTGCTTCAGCAGCCGATCGGTGAGCTCCTGCCCGGTGCACACGGGGATCGCCGGTATATCGTAAATCGGCTTGTCCGGGTACAGCTCCGAGCATTGCCCGCCCGGCTGCGGAATCGAATCGACGACCTCTGCCTTCAGCCCGAGCAGCCCGAGCTCAAAAACCTGGAACAGCCCGCAAGGGCCCGCTCCCACAATAACGACATCCGTGCTGATCACTGCCTCGCCCACGCTTGCGCAAACAGGCCGAATGTTACACGCGGGCCGGCTCAGGTGTCGAAATTGGCCGGGCGCGGCTCCCCGGGACGTTCCCCGCAGGTAAAATTTGCAATCGCGCGCCGCCCGGGAGCCGCGCGCCGCGGTACGCGCCGCGCTGGTACGGAAATTGCTGCCGGGAGCAGGTCAGCCACGCCTAACAGGAGTAACCCCATGGGCACGTGCGAAACCTGCGGCAACGATTACGACAAGTCCTTTACCGTGCAGATGCAAGGCGAGAGCCACACCTTCGATTCCTTCGAGTGCGCTATCCAGTCCCTGGCGCCGGAATGCGATCACTGCGGCACGCGCATCATTGGCCACGGCATCGAAGCGGACAACCAGATGTTCTGCTGCGCGAACTGCGCCGAGCGCGGCGGCGTTCCGGAGGCGGTTGACCGGGTGTCCTGAGGCAGGAGCGCGTGTTGGGGGTGATACACGGTTGAATGTCGTGGGAGGTCGCGCGCATGGCGCGCTCCTACAGGGCGGGGATTATGCGTGATCGGCGATTGAGGTTGTGGGGGTCGCGCGCATGGCGCGCTCCTGCAGGGAGAATTGCGTTCATTGGGCAATTCCTTCAGGCTAACAGGCCCACTTCAGGATCTGGCTGGCGGAATGGACACAAGCAAAGCGGCGGAATTCGTCAACGGCGCCTGGGACGATTCGATCGTCCCGACACTCTCCCGATACATCGGCATCCCCAACAAGTCACCGGCCTTCGATCCCGACTGGGCCCGTAACGGGCACATGGAACGCGCGGTGACACTGCTCGCGGACTGGTGTCGCGAGCAGCCGATCGAGGGCATGACCGTCGACATCGTACGACTCGAGAATCGCACGCCGCTGCTGTTTATCGAAATACCCGGTGCGTCGGACGATGTCGTCCTGCTCTATGGACACTATGACAAACAGCCGGAATTCAGCGGCTGGTCGGAAGGATTGGAACCCTGGAAGCCCGTGATCCGGGACGGCAAGCTCTACGGGCGCGGCGGCGCCGACGACGGCTATGCCGTGTTCGGGTCGCTGACGGCAATCCGCAACCTGAAGGAGCAGGGAATCCCGCATGCGCGCTGCGTCGTCGTCATCGAAGGCTGCGAGGAATCCGGCAGCTTCGACCTGCCGTACTATATCGCGGAGCTGGAGGACCGCATCGGCTCTCCGAGTCTCGTGGTGTGTCTCGACGCGGAGTGCGGCAACTACGACCAGCTCTGGTGCACTACTTCGCTGCGCGGCAATCTCGTCGGCACGCTGACGGTCGAGGTGCTCACCGAGGGCGTGCATTCCGGCAGTGCAAGCGGCATCGTGCCGTCGAGTTTCCGGATGCTGCGCGCGCTGCTAAGCCGCATCGAGGACGAAGCGACCGGCAAAATCCTGGTGGATGCCTTGCACGCCGATGTGCCGGAACAGCGCCTGGAACAGGCACGGCTCGCCGCCGATGTGCTGGGCGATGCCGTCTGGCGCCGCTTTCCGTGGGTGGACAAGAGTGCATCGCCGGCCGAGTCGCCGTTGGAGCTGCTGCTGGCCAACACGTGGCGCCCAACCCTGAGCGTCACCGGAGCCGACGGCCTGCCCGCGCTCGTCAACGCGGGCAACGTGCTGCTGCCCCGTACCACCCTGAAGCTGTCCTTCCGCCTGCCGCCGGCAGCGGATCCGCAGGCTGCTGCCGCCGCCGTCAAACAGGCACTGGAGGCCGACCCGCCGCCGTTCGCGCGCGTGCAGTTCCATCCCGAGTCGACGATGGGCGGCTGGAACGCGCCGGCGGTTGCCGGCTGGCTGGAATCGTCCATGCAGCGGGCGTCGGAAGCCTTTTTCGGCGAGCCGTCCATGTACATGGGCACCGGCGGCAGCATTCCGTTCATGGGCATGCTCGGCGAGAAATTTCCCGAGGCCCAGTTTCTCGTCACCGGGCTGCTCGGTCCCAATGCAAACGCGCACGGACCGAACGAGTTCCTGCACATCGCGACCGGCAAGCGGCTGACCTGCTGCGTGTCGCAGGTGCTGGAGGACCATTACGCGCGGAAGTGAGGGAGCCATGCAGCGGGCGCTGATCGTCGTTGGCCTTTTGGTCCTGGTCGCGGGGCTGCTCTGGCCATGGCTCGGTCAGTTGCCGCTGGGCCGCCTGCCCGGCGACATCGTCATCGACAGGCCCGGCCTGAAGATCTACCTGCCGATTACCACCATGATCCTGGCGAGCGCGGTGATCAGCCTGCTCTTGTGGATCTTCCGCCAGTGATGGCAGAGCGCAGGCCATCCTGATCCCGCCGCAAGCGGCAGCGCATCCAGCCGCGGACGGAATTGACCAGCAAGATCTCCTCGGCGGCTGCCAGGTCCTCGAGCCGGATCCTGGCCTCCTCGATCCTCCCCTCGGCGAGCAGTCTCGCGCGAAAGGTGCCCGGCAACAGGCCGCAGTCGACCGGCGGCGTCAGCAGGCGGCCGCGCAGGCGCACGACCACGTTGGCGATGGTCGATTCCGTGATTTCCCGCTCACGGTTCCAGAGCAGCACGTCGTCGCCGTCGCCCGCCTCGCGCCGCGCCTCATCGAACACGCTGCGTTCCGTGGTCTTGTGATACAGGAAGGGATCGCTCGCATCCACCGGCCGGTTGGCAAGCACCAGCCTCGGCCCCCCGGGAGGGTGCGCCGCGAGCGGCTCGTGCGAGAGCGCCAGGGCGCCGTCGCGGCCCAGCAGCATGCGGATCTTGCGCGCACGGTCCGGCAGCTCGCGGGCCAGCCGGTCGAGCTCGGCGGCCGCGGCCGCACGGTCGAAACGAAAGTCGAAATACTCGGCGGAATCCGCTATCCGCCGGAGATGCTCCTCCAGCAGGAAAAAGCCCTCGTCCCGCGTCCATAGCAAGCTTTCCAGCAGGCTGAAATCGCGCCGGCGGGTGCCGCGCGACAGCACCCGTGCCTTGTCGAGGCACTCCGCGTACTCGGCGTCCGGCTCCGAATCCCACACGATGCCGCCGCCGGTGCCGTAAACGCCCTCCCCGCTACGGCGGTCGACCCGGGCCGTCCGGATCGCAACGCTGAAGCGGGCCTTCCGGCCCGGCGCGATGAAGCCGATCGCGCCGGTGTAGATCTCGCGCGGTGAATCCTCGAGGGCGGCGATGAGCTTCATGCTCGCGACTTTCGGCGCACCGGTCACCGAAGCACAGGGGAACAGCGCCGCGAAGATATCGGAAACCGACGCGCCCGTGGAGGCGGTTACGGTGGATGTCATCTGCCACACGGTCGGGTATTTCTCGATCTCGAACACCGCGGCCGGCGCAACGGTCCCGGGCACGGCTACGCGCCCCATGTCGTTGCGCAGCATGTCCGTGATCATCACGTTCTCGGCGCGGTTCTTCTCCGACGATTGCAGCGCGTCGCGGAGCACGCGGTCCGCCTCCAGCGTCAGGCCGCGAGCTGCCGTGCCTTTCATCGGTTTGCAGGTGAGCCGGTCGCCGTCGAGATCGAAGAAGAGTTCCGGGGATGCCGACACGATGACGTGGTCGCCGCACTCCAGGTACGCGGCGTAGGGGGCGTCACCGGCAATACTCGTGAACAGGCGCCACGGATCCCGGATGCCACGGGCACGCTGGCGCACGGTGAAGTTCACCTGGTAGGTATTGCCGAGGGCGATCTGTTCCTTGATCGCGGCGATCGCCCGGCCGTACTCGCCGCGCGCGACGGGCATGTGCCAGTGGTTTTGGGCGGTCACACCCGTATCCTCGAGCTTTTTGACGGTGACAGGGGGCGCGAACACACCGAAGCAGGCCGGAGGCAGCGCGCCGACCGGGTACGCCGTCAGGGCGCTATCGAACGCCGGCGAGGCCTCGTAGGTGACGAAGCCGGCCGCGTACAGGCCGTCCGCCGCGGCCCGGCGCTCGGCCGCCGCAATGACCGCGGGCACCTCGTCGAGGCGCCGGGCCACGAGGATCTCCACGGGATCGGTGAAGCGCAGCCATTGCGCCGCAGCAGCGTCGCGGAGCACGATGTGTCGAAGCATGGGTATTCGCCGGCCCGTCGGGATTCAGTAGCCAATATGGCACACCGCGCCATCGCTGGCGATCCATCCGCCTCCGCGCTGCCGTGGGATCGGAGGCGCGCCTGCCAAATGCAGGAGCCCGCCGTGCGGGCGACAGACGGCGCTCAGCCGATCCGGCCGCCATCCCGGCCGATCCGGCCGCCATCCC
>CAZSKQ010000020.1:7217-26766 GCA_964607425.1 uncultured Woeseiaceae bacterium | reverse complement strand
CGATCCGGCCGCCATCCCCGTCGATCCATCCGCCTAACCGCCGATCCATCCGCCTAACCGCCGATCCGGCCTTTTTTGCAGGAGCGCGCATTGCGCGCGATGCCACGTTACGTCGGGTGGCATCGCACGCAATGCGCGCTCCTACAGCCGCGGCAGGAGGTTTTCGCCGGTTTCGAGATCGAAGAGATGCAGGCGGGACGTGTCCAGCCACAATGCGGCGTGCTCGCCTTCCCCGATCCCACTCTGCGGATCGAGCGAGACCACGAGCTGGGTGCGCAGCGCGTCGCTGTCCAGCTCCCGGGCGAGTGCCTTGAGGCGCTCGGCGACTTCGGCCGGAGCCTGGTAGGGCACGTAGGCATACTGTTCGTTGCCAAGCCACTCCGTCACGTCGACCAGCGCGTCGAAGACGGCTCCCGCCGATCGCCTCGCCGGATCCACCATGGCGGCATCCTCGAAGTCTCCCGGCCGGATACCCGCCATCACCAGCGGCCTGCCGGCAACGGCAGCGGCCTGGTCGTCGTCGAGCGCGACCGTCGCGAACGGAAAACGCAGGTACCTGCCGTCGACCTCGCCGGCAACGAAGTTCATCGGCGGCGATCCGATGAAGCCGGCGACAAACATGTTGACCGGCTGCTCGTACAGTTCCCGCGGCGATGCCACCTGCTGCAATTCGCCCCGGCGGAGGACCGCCACGCGGTCCCCCAAAGTCATTGCTTCGGTCTGGTCGTGGGTCACGTACACGGTCGTGATGCCGAGCCGCCGCTGCAGGCGGGCAATCTCGGTGCGCATCTGGCCGCGCAGGCGAGCGTCCAGGTTGGACAGCGGTTCGTCGAACAGGAAGGCCCGGGCATCGCGCACGATGGCGCGCCCCATCGCCACGCGCTGGCGCTGCCCGCCAGACAGGTGCGCGGGCCTTCGCTCCAGGTGCTCGCCGAGCTCCAGGGTGTCGGCCGCCGCATTGACCTTGTCCCGGATTGCCGCCTCATCGAACGCCCTGGACAGCCGCAGCGGGAAAGCAATGTTCTCGAACACGGACAGGTGCGGGTACAGCGCGTAGTTCTGGAAGACCATGGCCAGGTTGCGCTTGCGCGGCGGTTGCTCGTTCACGCGCTGGCCATCGATCAGCACGTCGCCGGACGTGACGTCCTCGAGGCCTACGATCATCCTGAGCAGCGTCGACTTGCCGCAGCCGGACGGCCCCACGAGGATCATGAACTCGCCGTCGGCGATTTCCAGGTCCACGTCAGTGACGGCCTGGAACCCGTCATCGTAGCGTTTGACGATGTTCCGCAGCGTGATGGATGCCATGCGTCCTCCCCCGTTCAGCCCCGGTGCCGTTGCGACATCAGGATCAGCCCTTGACGGCGCCGGAAGTGAGGCCGGCAACGATCCTGCGCTGGAACAGCAGGACGAGCACGATAATCGGAATCGTGACGACCACGGCGGCCGCCGACAGGGTCGCCACCGGCGGATTGAACTGGTCCGGCCCGACAAAGAACGCCAGTGCGGCCGGCACCGGCCGCGCGGCTTCCGTCGACGTCAAGGAGATGCCAAAAACGAAATCGTTCCAGGCCATGAAGAAAGTAAGGATCGCCGCCGTGAACACCCCGGGTGCCGCCAGCGGCACGATCACCTTCCGGAACGCCTGCCAGGGAGTGGCACCGTCCACCTGCGCGGCCTGTTCCATCTCCCACGGGATCTCGCGGAAATAGGTCGACAGTGTCCAGATCGCGAGCGGCAGCGTGAAGGACATGTAAGGAATGATCAGGCCGGGCCACGTGTCGAACAGCCCGAAGGCGGTCCACATCTGGAACAGCGGACCGACCAGCGAGACGACCGGAAACATCGCAATGGCGAGCGTGACGCCGAGCACGAAGCGCTTGCCCCCGAAGTCGAGCCTCGCGATGGCATACGCGCACAGCGTGGCGACCATGACGCTGAGCACCGTCGCGATGAGCGAAATGCCGAAAGAGTTGACCAGGGCGTGCCGGAACAGGTCGAGATTCATGACGTCGACGTAGTTTTGCAGCGTCCAGTCACGCGGGAAAAAACGCGGACTGCCGGCTTGCGTCTCGTAGGACGGCTTCAACGACAGCATCAGGATCCAGGCGACCGGCAGCAGGCACCACGCCAGGATAAGGATGAAGCCGAAAACGCTGGCCGGGCCGAAACGCTTCATCACGCCTCCCCGCGCGCCGCCGCCAGATCCACCCGGAAGAGCTTCACCAGCAACCAGGCGATCAACAGCACCGACAGGAAGAGCAGGACCGACAGCGCCGAACCCATCCCCAGCTCGAACTGCTCGATGACCTGCCGGTAGGTCAGGAACGACACCGACTCCGTGTCCTGGGCACCCCGCGTCATGATGTAGATGTTATCGAAGATGCGGAAGGCATCCAGCGAGCGGAACAGTACCGCGACCATGATCGCGCCTCGCATGTTCGGCACGATCACCTTCCAGAACCGCTGCCATTTGCCCGCGCCGTCCACCCGGGCGGCTTCGAGCGCGTCCCGGGGCACCTGCGCCAGGCCGGCGAGCAGGAGCAGCGACATGAACGGCGTCGTCTTCCAGATCTCCGACACGCAGATCGCGAACATTGCCGGCCACTTGGCTCCGAACCAGTTGAAGTCCTGGGCGACGAACGGCAGCCACGAATTGACGAAGCCGTTGTTGATGCTGAACGCGAACTGCCATGCGAATGCGGAGACCACGGTAATGATCCCGTACGGGATGAGGATAGACGTGCGGACGATACCGCGCGCAAAGACGATACGGTGCATCACCATCGCGAAGGCGAACCCGATCGCCAGCTCGACCGCAACGGTCACGACCATGATGAAGAGCGTGTTGCCGACGTCCGTCCACCACAGGGGATCCGTCAGCACCGTCACGTAATTCGAGAGCCCGGCGAATTCACGGTCGTCCGGCGCGGTGAGGCGATAGCGGAACAGGGACAGGTAAAGCGCCCGCAGCATCGGGTACGCCGTCACCAGGAGCATCATGACGACCGCCGGCGCAACGAGCTTCCATCCCAACCTGTTCTCGGCGCGGAAACGGTCGGAGAGCGGAGCCGGCGGAATGGGAGTGGCTTTCACAGGCGGACCAGGATACAAAACACTAGGTCAGTGATTCGCCGCGCAGCACGCTGCGGACGAATTTGGCGGAATCCGTGGGCGTCTTGTCGGGATCGACCGAGCGCGGCGGGTGCCAGCGCGACAGGATCGCATTGACGATGGTGGCCCAATAGGGTGTCGCCGGCCGGGGCCCGGCCTCCTCTATGCTTTCGCGGTAGAGGGAGAGCAGGTCGGCCGGAAAACGGCTGGTCAGCTCGGGGGCGTCATAGGCGGCTTCGCGCGCCGGCATTTGCCCGGTCTCGACGGCGAAGCGAACCTGGTTCTCGAGCGAGGTGATGCACGCGATCGCGGCCAGCGCCTGCTCGGGATAGCGGGTCGCGGCACCGATCCCGATATTGATGCCGCCGATCGGCGGCCGCGAGGGGCGTTTCGCCACCGTGCGCGGGTATCGTGCCCAGCCGAGATCGCGACGGGCGGCGCTCTCCGCGGGATAATGGGTATAGACGAAGGTCCAGTTGACCTGGAAACCGCCCTCTCCCTCGAACGGCCCGAGGACGGTGCCTTCGTTCGATACCGACAGGTCGGCCTCCGCCGCCGGCGAGGTCGCAAGCTTCTGCACGATCCGCGCGGCTTCGGCGGCGGCCCCCGAGTCGAGGTGGATGGCGGCGGCATCGCCAGCCTCGGTGTCGGTGACGATCTCGCCGCCGGCGCCCCTGATCAGCGCGTTTATCCAGACGACGTAGCCTTCGTACCGGTTCGCCTGCACGCCGACCTTGCCGCCATACGCGGACGCGGCTTCTATGATCTCGTCCCAGGTGACCGGCCGGTCCATGCTCAAGCCGGCCTGCTCCGCGAACGACTTGCGATACCAGAGGACCTGTGTGTTCGCCCACATCGGCACGACCGCCAGCTCCCCTTCCCAGGTGGCGCCGGCGATCGCGCCCTGCAGCACACCTTCGGTAAACGCCTGCTGCTGCGCCGGCGGAATCGGTGCAAGAAAGCCGGCATTGGCAAACTCGGCCGTGAAAACGGGATCGAGGCTGACGAGATCGATGGATTCGTCTCCGGCCGCAAGGCGGCGGGCAAGCTGGATGCGCTGCTCGCTGGCGCTGGTCGGAAGCTGGGCGGTCGCGATCGTGTACTCGTCGGTACTGCAGCGCTCCGCGATTCCGCGCTGGCCGAACGTACCTGCGAAGCCGGGCGGCGGCGCCGGGTCGGGATTGATGTACCAGGTCAGCACAGGCCTGGCCTCGCCATTGCTGCCGCAACCGCCCGCGAGCAGCACGGCAGCGACGGCGGCAGTCCACCCGGCTGCGCATCGCAGGCCGCGGGAGAAGCGGCCGATGCCTTCGGCAGGGACTCGCTGGACGAGGTCGGCGCGTTGATTCAATGACTACCCCTGGTGAAATTCGTAACGCAGGGCGAGCAGCAACGAGCGGCCAAACAGCGCGCGGGCATTGTAAACCCGGCCGGTGCCGCTGGCGCCGACGTCGGTCCGCGGATTGCCCTCGGTCAGGCCGACCTCGTTCGACAGGTTGTCCACGTTGAGCTGCGCGGTCCATGCATCGTTCAGCGCGTACTCCACGCCGGCATCGAGCTTCAGGTAAGCCGGCAACCGGATCGTATTCTCGTCGTTCGCATAGCGACGGCCATAATGCGCGAGCGACACGAATGCGCGTCCGCGCCCGGCCGCAAACTCCACCGACGGTACCACGCGGATCATCGACTGCGGAATGCGACGTACGCGGTTCCCGGAGTTGTCGACCGAAGTGCCGGTAAAGCGGCGGTACTCGGGGTCCTGCAGGGTCACCGAGAACCGCACCGCCACCGTTTCGACGGGTTCGTAGATGCCTTCGAGCTCGAAACCCACGGTTCGGGTCTCGGCGCGGCGGACCACCGTGGAGCCGTCGACCAGGATGTCGGCGAACGGTACGTTATCGAAGTCGGTGCGATAAGCGGTCAAAAACAGCGCCGCGTCATCGAGCGAGACCTTGTAGCCAACCTCGGCGTTGATGACACGATCCTTCGCCTGGATGCCGTTCCGGATGTCGTCGAAATGCGGCAGCTTTGCCGAGCGGGTAAAATGACCGAACAGCGCCTGCCCGTCCGCGAGGTCATAGTTGAAGCCGATCGACCAGGCCAGGTCATCGAAATCGGCATCCACGATACGCCGGTCGGCGCCCGCGAGCGCGGCCCTGTCCCAGGTGGTCGCCGGATCGCCGTCGAGGTCGACGTCCGGCACACCGTTGCTGATGGCGGCGTGCACGTCCTCGTAATCGTAGCGCAAGCCGAAATCCAGCCGCAGGCGCTCGCTGACATCCCACGCGTCCGCCGCGTACAGCGCCCAGGCGCGCGCGTCGTAGTCGGCACGCAGGTTCAGGAACGAATAGCGCGTGAATCCCGCGCCGTCGGTCACGCCGGGCAGGAACAGCCGCCGCGGACGGTCCCGGACGTCTGTCAGCAACAGGTTCCCGAGACTCCAGCGGTCCGCCATCGAGTAGTCGGCCGCATAGACACCGACGCTCAGCTCGTGCGCCTGCGTGGTCAGTGCCAGGCGCGAATCGTTCTGCAATGCGCGAAACCGCTTTGCGATCGCCCAGTGCCCGTGATTCTGTACCAGGAAATCCGGGTCGAAGTCACGGCCGCTCGTGATGAAGCTGAAAACCGGAGCGACGCCGCGCTCCGCGGCAAAAGCCGAGCCGCTGACCGGCGCATCCCCGGTGAACAAGGCGTCGAACGTGACGTCGGCGTCGGTGAACCGCGTATGGCTTCGCAGGGACACGCCTCTCGCCCAGTCGCGGCTGAACTCGCCGCCGATCGTCAGCAGCCGCGGATGAATACCGTCGGCAAGGTCGCTGTCGCCGAGCCCTACTTCGGCGGCGCTAGCCGGCAGCCCCGCGGCCCGGATGTCGCGGCTTGCCAGGGAATACTCGCCGGCCGGGCTGCCGTCGACCGCGACGGGATTGGAGGGATCGCCGCGCAGCGGGATCGGCACGACGAACAACGAACGATCGTCGAGGTACCTGGTGTAGAACTCGATCGCGCCCCGCTCGAGGTCGCGCCTGAGGCTCACGCGAAGCTGGCCGCCGCGGTCGGCGGTGTAACCCGGATCGCGGATACCCTCCGACTGCCGAAAGAAGCCGCCGGCCGACAGGCGCCAGCCGCCCGACAACGGACCGCCCCAGAGCATATCGACGAGGCGGGTGCCGTAGTCCGAGAGCGCCGCCTTTACCCGCACCTCCGGCGTGCGGGGCGGTGCGGCGTTGATGAAGTTGATCGTGCCGCCGACCGCGCCGGTCGTGAAGATCGGAGCCGTCCCCCCGCGTACGACCTCCACTCTCGCGGTGGAGCCGCCTGGCCGAATGAACTGGTCGGGGTTGTAGAAGGAAAGCTCGAACACCGGGTAGACCGGCAGGCCGTCCTCGACCAGGCCGACGTAGCGGTAACCGCCGTCCTGCACGATGCCGCGGGCGAAGACGTTACCCTGCGTCGTACCCGCTGTCGACTCGACCCAGAAGCCCGGCACAGCCGCGACCAGGTCGGCGGTGCCGGCCGGAGCCCGGCGCGCGATATCGGCGCGGTCGAACGTGGAGATGGCGACGCTCGATTCGAACTTCGTGCGCGTGCGCGAAGCGGTGCCCGTTACCACGATTTCGTCCATACCGAAGGATTCGACCGGTTCGTCAACCGAAGGGCGAACGGCAAACGATAGTGGATCATCGATCTGCGCAGCGGCGACTTCCTCTCCTGCGCGCGCCGGCTGCACACCCACGGAGTTTTCGTTCAGGAACACGAAGCGTAAACCGGTGCCGGCGAGCACGGCCTCGAACGCCTCCGTACGTGTAAATTGACCCGCGAGTGCCGGTGCCTCCAGTCCTTCGGCGGCACCCGAAAAGAACACGACCTGCACGTCGAGCTGCTGAGCGAGCAACTGCAATGCGCTGCCGAGCGGCTGCCCGGGAATGTCGACCTCGAATTTCCTTTCCGCCTGGGCGTGGCCGGGCCCGGCGGCGACCAGAAGCCAGGTAAAGACAATCCAGCCCCGCATCACTCCCGGCACTTCCAGGTTGCGTGCGTCGGCCGGCCCGTCAATGCTTACGACGGATACGGATCGCGTCGGCGCCGTAATCCACCTCGATGTCCGGCTCGAGCTCGAGAAACGCGACCAGCGCGCCGACTTCGTTAGCAAAGAAAACGGACGTAATCCTGCGTTCGGCAAGCTGTGGGTCCTGCACGACCAGTGGCGTCCGGTTGTAACGGTTGAACTCCGATACCACTTCCTCGAGCGGCACTTCCTCGAAGATCAGCCGGCGCTCCGTCCACGCGATCGCCTTGTCGATGTCGATGGCCGGTTGCCGGTGGATGGCGCCGCCGGCCGTGGCGACGGCACCCTCACCGGCATGCACGAGGACCTCCTGCCCGGGCCGCTGTCGCGACACTGCGCGCACCGTGCCCTCAACCACCGCCAGGCGCGTTGTCCCGGGCGTGTGATAGACGGAAAACCGGGTCCCCAGGGCCCGCAGCGCCACGCCGGCCGTCTCGACCACGAAAGGGCGCCCCGGGTCGTTGGCGACGTCGAACAGCGCCTCACCGGCCATTAGCTCGACGCGGCGGGCGCCCGCATCGTAGTGCACGGCGATCTCGGAAAGCGTATTCAGGACGACAATCGACCCATCGTCCAGGGCAATGGAACGCTGTTCACCGAAATCCGTCTTGTGCACGAACGCCGGCGGTGCGTCGGGCGGCAGCAGGAACGGCAGGCTGCCGAGGACGGCGATCGCGGTCATGGCTGCCGCGACCAGCCAGCGGCGGCCGTGCCGGCGCCGCCGCGGCCGCTTTGCCGCGGCGCTCCCGGTATCGTTCGCCCCGATCGGAATCGCGCCGGCGCCGGAGCGTTCGATCGTCGCCAGGGTTTCTTCCGGAGTGCCCGGCCTGTCCGCGAGTTCCTGCTCCAGCACGGCTATGGCGAGGAACGCGTCGATGTGCTCCGGCGAACGCTTCAGCCAGCGCACGAAGCGCTGCCGCGTTGCCCGGTCGTTCGGGCCGTCTTGCAGCTCGAAAAACCACGCGGCGGCCTGGTCCGATACGGGTACGCCGGGCTCGGTGACTTCATTGTTCATGCGCGTGCCCGCTCAGGTCGTGGACGGTGCATCGGCAGCCAGCCTGTCCCGAAGCCGCGCGTAGGCCTTGACGATGTAACGCTTGACCATCCGTTCGGAAATCCCCAGGTGCGTGGCGATCTCTGCATACGTCATCCCGTGCGTCGTCTTCAGTACGATCGCCGCGCGGTAATGGGCCGGCAACGCGTTCAGGGCCCGCTCGATACGCTGCAGCCGCTTGGCTTTTTCGTAATGCTCCGCGTTGTCGTCGCGGCCGGCGAAGCGCTCCATATCCTGCGGCGGACGAGTCTCCAGCAGCTTCTGTCCCGCTCGCCAGTCATTGATCACGTTCGCTGCCACCCGGAACAGGTACGCGCGCGGATGCTCCACGACCCGGTCCTCGGGAATCCGCAGCAGGCGCAGGTAAACCTCCTGGGATACGTCCTCCGCATCGGCATCGGCTTTGAGACCGGCTCTCAGGAACTTCAGGAGGCGCAGGTGATATTCGTCGTACCACCGGGCAACGTCCGAGCCCCGCTCCGGTAGCGATTGCTTCTCCGGTTCGAGGTGCCCCCGCACAGTTACCTTCCGTTCAGCCGCCGTGGGGATCGAGTGATACCAGAAAATCCCCTGCATTGGAACTTGCCGCCAAGCGGAGTCCTGCAGCCGTCAATGGCGCAAAGTCCGTACTTTCCGGCGGCCACGAACCCACGGCCCTGCTTCTGCTGAACCTGGCTTCAATGTTGTAAAAACGCGGCGTCAGAACGTATAACCGACGCTGAAGGTAATCGTGCGCGGCATGATGAAACGGGCATTGGACGCGAGCACCGTGCGTGGATCGCCTTCCGTGAAGGCCTCCTCGTCCGTCAGGTTATCGATCGCAAGCTGGAAGGTGAGTTGCTCCAGCGTCACGATCGTGCCGAGATCGAGCGTCTCGTAACCGTCCAGGACGACGAGGTTGCCGGGGTCGCTGAACCGGTCGTCTACCGCGGTCAACGTACCGTATACCGACACGTCGGCATCCCCGGCGGCGAAATTGTAGACCGGCGAGACCCGCAGCTGCCAACCGGGCTGCCGCTGCACCTCGTTGCCGTCGTTCTCGGTACCCACGATTTCCGATTCCTGGATCGTCGCGTTCAGGTTTACCGAAAGGCCGAAGTCCGTGTAGTAGTTGCCGTCCAGCTCCAGGCCCAGTGCCTCGTTTTTCGACGCGACGCCCGCGGTGACACCGGACAGGGCGACGAAGAACGAGGGATCGACCTGCGTGTAATATGCCGTGGCATACAGGCTCATGTTGTCGCCCGCGTACTTGTAGCCCGCCTCGTATTGCTCGACGTCGATAATCAGGTCGTTGCCGTTCTCGAACGCGCCGATATTGTCCCGGTAATCGTCGAAATAGGGCATCTTGACACCCGAGTTGATGCGGCCGAACACGCCCATCTGTTCGTTGAGCGAATAATTGACCGCGGCGGTCCATGCCAGCTCGTTTTCGTCCGTCTGGATTACCAGGTCGGTAAGGCCGTCGCGGTTGGTATCGGCCGAATACTCGACCTCGAAGGTTTCGTAGCGGACGCCGAGATCGACCGTCAGAACGTCGGTGGCATCGAACTCGAGAGCCGCATAACCGGCGTTGCTCGTGGCATCACCCTTCGCGTCCAGGTCGAAATTGAAGCCGCAGCTGTCGACCGCCGGATCGTTGCAGGCGATGCCGTCGACGATCTCGCCGCCGCTTTCGACGACGTAGTACTTGCTGTTGCCGATCGACCAGGCCTCGTCGGACGAGGAATTGGCCGTGTACAGGCCGAGCGTCAGGACGCCGCGATCGAGCGTCCTCGCGAGGCTGATATCGTTGGTGAAGGATTCGATCTCCTTGCGAACCTCCCAGGCGCCGAACTGCTGCAGGAACGCGCTGCCCGGCACCGGATCGCCGGTCACCCGCCCGGTAAGCGGTCCCGTGATGACCAGCCGGTCATCCTCGACCGTGCCGGCATTGAAGGCATTCACGTTGATCGCGCCGCCGTCCGGCACCAGCCCCAGCGTGTCGGCATCGCCGGCCGTGTAGCTGAAGCGGTTCGACAGGTTCCAGTCGTCGGCAAAATCGATCCGGATGGAACCGCCGGTCACCGCCCCGTCCCAACCCCGGCCTTCGCCGAGATCGAGAGTTTTGCGCTGCTCTTCCGGCGACCCCGGAGCCGCGCCGTTGTCGTTGCCGAAAATGATTTCCCGCTGCCGGTTGCGGGTTCCGAGCTGGTTGTATTCGGCATCGACACCGGGAACGGTGAAGGCCACCGGCAGGTACCAGGTACCGTGATCGTCGGTGTTCCGGTGGTAGAGGTTGATCGTGCCGTTGTCCAGCTCCTTCGTCAGGTTGATCGTGAGTTGCTGGCCTTCCTCGGCGTTGAAGCCCGCTTCCCGTATGCCCGGCGAGCTCTTCAGGTAGCCGCCGATCATGTAGTAGAGGTCGTCGCCCAGCGGTCCGCTCAGCACGGCGTCGAACCGTCGCAGGTCATAGTCCGAGGTGGAGTACTTGACGAGCCCTTCTGTCTCCTCGCCGCCTTCCTTGAGGATGAAGTTGGTGGTCAGGCCGGGCTGCCCGTTGGAGAACACGGGGTTCGGGCCGCCGCGCAGCGCCTCGACGCGCGCAATCGTCTCGTCGATACGAAAGATCGAGGTGTTCTCGAGGAACGAGAGCGTCGGGGGCGGAAAGATTGGCGATCCGTTCAGCTGTACCGTCAGGAAAGGCGCATCGCCCGACCCCGGGAAGCCGCGGACGAACACGTTCGCACCGGCGACGCCGCCGGAGGATTCCGACCAGACGCCGGGAACCAGCTTGAGCAGGTCCGCGGTGCTCGTGGGCTGGAACTGGTCAATCTGCTGGTCGTCGATGGTCGTGATCGCGAAGCTCGCGTCGAGCTTCAGCATCTCGCCGCCGCTGGGCGTGCCCGTGACGATGATCTGCTCGATGTCTCCCGGCCGCGCGGCGTCGTCCTCTTCCTGGGCCTGGACCGGCAGTGCGGCCGCGAGGATGGCCGCGCACGCCAGGATCGTACGACCCGCCGAACCCGAACAGGCCTGCAATATCGAACTTCTCATGAGCTGTCCCCCGTCTGGACTGGCGGCGCGCCGCGAGCACGCCGAGTGGTGCTTACAAGTGGCAAGACGGCGGGGGGCCGGAAATGGACCCCCTTTTTTCGCATCCCGCAGAGGCGGATCATGGGCCTGGCGGACTCCCCGCGGTCAGTAATTCAAGCGGAAGGTAATACCGAACGTCCTCGGCTGGTTCGTGCGGTAGGCGAGGCGCGCGCGCCCGCCGCGCTCGCGATCGAACGACAGCTGCGCGTTCTCGTCGAACAGGTTGTCGACGTAGGCGACGGCTTCCCAGGTATCGCCCTGCAGGCCGGCCCTGAGATTGAATATCTCGTAAGCATCCAGCTCCAGGTCGACGACGGTGGCGTCGGTGCCGGTGGCGCCGCCGAACGGCAGCTCCGAGACGAACACCCCGGCGCCGGGCACCTGGTCGCTCGGTTGGGTGATCCGGTCGCCGACGTACTGGAACGTTGCCGAGACAAACGCCTCGGAATCCGCGGGCGCCCACGCGAGCGGGAAGTAGTACGTGCCCGCGGCGGCGAACTGCGTCTCGGGCACGGAGGCGAGCCGGTTGCCGTCCTGTACGCCCCCCAGTACTTCGCCCGTGCTGGGAGCGATCACGGTCGAATCGAACTCCGCCTTGATGAAGCTGCCCGCTAACGACAGCTCGAGATTGTCGATCGGCTGCGCACCCAGCTCCATCTCGACCCCGGTGCTGTGCGCGTCGGGGACGTTGAAGGAGATGCGCGATGAGCAGGTCCCTGCGTCCAGGGTCACCTGCAGGTCCTCGATGTCGGCGTAGAACGCCGCCGCGTTCAGGCTGATACCGTTGTCGAAGCTCGACTTCACCCCGATCTCGTAGTTCCACAGTGTCTCGTCGTCGTAGTTCTGGAAGACACCGAAAATCTCTTCGTCCTCGGGGCTGCACAACGGCAGGTTGATCGGATCGTTGACGCCGCCGAGCCGAAAACCCTGTGCCGCCTGCGCATTGAACGTGACGTTCTCGTTGAAGTCGTAGCTCGCCATGAAACGCGGCGTGAAGCCGTCCGAAGACGTTTCGTCGAACTGGTCGGCGAGGGTGGAGAAAATGCCGCCTTGCAGGATCGTGCGCTGCTCCTCGTAATCGTAGAAGCGCCCGCCGGCGGTGAGCTGGAGCCGATCCGTTACGTCGTAGGTCGCCTCGCCGAAAACGGCGATCTGTTCGAGATCGTACGGCAGGTCGGCGTTGTAGGGCGAATCGGCGTCAAAGCCGTTGCGGAAGGATTCGGCCGTGCCTGGACCCATCGCCGCGTCGAGGAACGCGTCGTAGCCGGGCGTCGGCAGCCGTTGCCGGTAAAAGCGGGAGTTGTCGGCGTAGAACACCCCAACCAGCCATTGCCACGGCCCCTCGGTGTTCGAGCTGAAACGCAGCTCGCCGGTGAACTGCTCGAAATCCGTCGTGTCGCGAAGATTGGAAGGCAGGAGCACCCCCGCATCCGGAAACCCGAAATCGACGGAGACGCTACCGCTCAACGCGCTGGCATCGCGGCTGACCAGGATGTCGCGCTCCGTGTAGCTCGTCGTCAGCGTGGCATTGAACCAGTCGAAGCTCGCCTCCGCCGTGAGATCGGCAAGCAGCAGGTCGTCCTCGTAGCCCTCCCCCAGCAGCAGGAACTGTTCGCGCTCCCCGAACCGGACCGGCGGCCGGGTCGTGGTGAAAGGATTGGCAAACAGGTTGTACACCTCCTGCCGGTTGAAGCCGTCAATGTCGATTTCCTGGTAAAGAACGCGCGGCGTAAGCATGAGCCTGTCGTTCACCTGCCAGCCGAGTGTCACCCGGGCACCCCGGCGCGAGCCGCTGTTGACGTCTTCGTCGCGCGTGCCGCCCTCTCCGAGCGCGTCGATGAAGCCGGCATATTCGGTGTCGTAGGCAACCGCCCGGAGTGCCGCCCGGTCACCGGCGAACGGCATGTTGACCATGCCCTTCAGGTGCCCGCCGGTGTCGCCATCGGACAGCGTGTTCAGGTCCGCTTCCACCGACGCTTCGAATTCACCCAGTACCGGCTGGTTGGTGATGTAGCGGATCGTGCCGCCGACGGACCCGGAACCGAAAAGCGTACCCTGCGGCCCGCGCAACGTCTCCACCCGGGCGAGATCGTAGAGATCGATGTCAGGCGTGAACAGGGACATCGAGATCACCGACTCGTCGAGATAGATGCCCACCTGCTCCTTGACCCCGGGCTGGTCGCGCACGATCTGCCCCGCGGACACGCCGCGTATTGCGACCTGGCTCTGCCCGGGCCCGAGGTTCTGGATGGTGAGGCCGGCGATGTTGCGTGAAAGTTCTTCCAGCGTAACGGCGCCGGAGCGCTGGATGTCTTCCTGTGACTGGACGTTGATCGAGAACGGCACTTCCTGAACCGTCGCTTCGCGCTTCGTGGCCGTCACGATGATTTGCTCGACCTGCTCCTGCGCTTGTGCGGCCGGCGTCATGCCCGCCAGCGCTTCCAGGCCCAGCAGGAACAGTGAGGTTGCGGCAGCGAACGAAAAGGCGGCTACGGGAGCCGCAGCACTGGCAATGATTCCGCGGCAATTCATGATCGGTTCCTTCCCGGTGGTATCCCGAACGACCTGAGTATAGACAAGCCGATGGCTTTTGCCGGACCCCCCTTTTTACGGCCGGGACGCAGCACCCGCCACTGGGCTCACCCACAACTGACCGCCGTGGGTTCGCGCGCGGTGCGCGCTCCTGCAGCGCTTGCGCTCGACCAGCCCCCATAGGAGGCAGGAGGCAGTGGCCGCTATCAACGCCGGGGAGCGGTCAGGGAAGAGCGAGCTTTCGCAGCCTGAGTGCGTTGGCGATGACTGAGACCGAGCTCAGGCTCATCGCCGCCGCCGCGATCATCGGGCTCAGCAGCAAGCCGAAGGCCGGGTAAAGAACGCCAGCCGCGATCGGAATGCCCGCCGCGTTGTAGACGAAGGCAAAGAACAGGTTCTGCCGTATATTGCGCATGGTGGCCTGGCTCAGCACCCGCGCGCGTGACACGTCGACCAGGTCGCCGCGCACCAGCGTGACGCCCGCGCTTTCCATCGCGACGTCCGTGCCGGTCCCCATCGCGATGCCGATATCCGCCTGCGCAAGCGCCGGCGCATCGTTGATGCCATCGCCCGCCATCGCCACCCGGGCACCGCCTTCCTGCAGTTCCCGGATCACCCGGTGCTTGTCTTCGGGCGATACGTCGGCGCGCACGTCGTCAATGCCGATCCGGCTTGCAACGGCGTTCGCGGTACCGGCGCTGTCGCCCGTCAGCATTACAACCTCGAGCCCTGCCGCATGCAGCTCCGCAATGGCCCGCGGGGTCGACTCCTTGATCGGGTCGGCGATCCCCAGCAGTCCGGCCGCCCTGCCGTCAATGGCGACAAAGATGACGGTCTGGCCCTCGGCGCGACGGGCTTCCGCGGCTTCTGCCAGCGCTGGATCGTGCGCGCCGGCGCGCTCCATCATGCGCTCATTGCCGACCGCCACCCGGGTGCCGGCGACACGCGCCTCGGCGCCCTGCCCCGTAATGGACTCGAAGCCTTCCGCCGGCGGCACCTGCAGCGATCGCGTTGCGGCGCCGGCGAGGACCGCCCGGGCGAGCGGATGCTCGCTCGCCGCTTCGACCGCTCCCGCCAGCGACAGCATGGTGTCCGCGTCGAAGCCGGGAGCCGGCTCGATGGTAACCAGCGCCGGCCGGCCCTCTGTCAGCGTGCCGGTTTTATCGATGACGATCGTGTCGACCTTTTCGAATACCTCGAGGGCCTCGGCATCCCGGATCAGGATGCCGTGCGCGGCGCCCTTGCCGGTTCCTACCATGATCGACATCGGGGTTGCCAACCCGAGCGCGCAGGGACAGGCAATGATCAGCACCGCAACCGCATTGACGACGGCGTATGCCATTGCCGGCGGCGGGCCGATCCACGCCCAGACGGCGAAGGTCAGCACCGCGATGACGATGACCGCCGGTACGAACCAAGCCGCAACGACATCGACCAGGCGCTGGATCGGGGCGCGGCTCCGCTGCGCCCGGGCGACCATCTGCACGATCTGCGACAGGAGCGTGTTCTCACCGACGCGGGTCACGATCATGATGAAACTGCCGGTGCCGTTGACCGTGCCGCCGATGACCTCGTCGCCCGGGCCCTTGTCGACCGGGAGCGGTTCGCCGGTGAGCATCGATTCGTCCACCGCGCTGCGGCCGTCCTGTACCGTGCCGTCTACAGGCACCTTCTCCCCGGGACGCACACGCAGCCGGTCGCCCTCCGCCAGCGCATCCAGCGCCACCTCTTCCTCACGGCCGTCGGGCGCCAGCCTGCTGGCCCGCGGCGGCGTGAGCTCGAGCAACGCGCGAATGGCACCGGAGGTCCGGCTGCGGGCTTTGAGCTCGAGTACCTGGCCGAGCAGGACGAGCGTGGTAATGACGGCCGCGGCTTCGAAATACACGCCCACCTCGCCGGAGGACATGCGGAAGGCGTCCGGGAAGATGCCCGGCGCGATGACGGCGACCAGTGAGTACAGGAATGCGACCCCGACGCCCAGCGCGATCAGCGTAAACATGTTGAGGTGCCGCGAGCGCACCGATTGCACTCCGCGCACGAAAAACGGCCAGCCGCCCCACAGCACGACCGGCGCGGCAAATACCAGTTGCAGCCACTGCCCCCAGGCAACCGGCAGCGCGCCGTCGAGCGGGCGCCCGGGGAGCATCTCCGCCATCGAGTAGACAAGCAGCGGCAAGGTCAGCACGGCGCTGATCCGGAAGCGGCGCGTCATGTCGTCCAGCTCGCTCGTATCCTCTTCACCGGCGACGATGCTTTCCGGCTCCAGCGCCATGCCGCAGATCGGGCAGCCGGTGTTGCTGGTCTCCCGGACCTGCGGATGCATCGGGCAGGTGTAGACCGTGCCGGTATATCCGGAAGGCACACGGTCGTAGTCGCGCCCCGGATCGGCGATCGCGTCCTTCTGATGGCAGTGGTCGTGATCCGGTTGGTGATGACGAACGGGATGCGAGCTCATCGGCGATGCCTTTCGTGGGAGGAGCCGGCGTGATACCCTATACCCCTATAGGGTATTCGTCAAGGTAAGCTCATGCCAGGTAAAGAACAAGCTCGCCAGGCCATCGCACGGCGGTTCAAGCGAATCGAGGGCCAGGTGCGGGGTCTGGGACGGATGCTGGACGAGGACCGCTACTGCATAGAGATCCTGCACCAGGTCCAGGCGGTCAAAGCGGCCCTCGCGAAAGCCGAAACCGAGCTCTTGCGCGCCCACGCCCGTGACTGCGTGGATGACGCGCTGAAGTCCGGCAGCGTAAGTGAGCGCCGCGAAAAAATCGTGGAGCTCGTCGACCTCTTCGAGCGCGTCCGCCTGTAGGAGCGCGCGCTGCGCGCGATGCCACGGCGTACAGATTCATCGCCGGACGGTGGCATATTCGCTATTCGTGGCATCGCGCGCCGCGCGCGCTCCTACGGGGCGGCGTGCTCCGGGGCGGGGATCGCCAGTCCGCGTTTGACGGCGGGACGCGCCAGGAATTGTTCCAGGGACTGCAGCACCCTCGGGAAATCGCCGATGCCCACCAGTTCGCCTGCCTTGTAGCCCTCGACCAGGTTGCGCACCAGCGGAAATATCGCGATGTCGGCGATCGTGTACTCGTTGCCCATGACCCACTCCCGATCTTCCAGCCGCTGCTCGAGCACGCCCAGCAAGCGCCTCGATTCGGCCACGTAACGGTCCCGCGGCCGCTTGTCCTCGTACTCGCGCCCGCTGAACCGGTGGAAGAACCCGACCTGGCCGAACATCGGCCCGATGCCGCTCACCTGGAACATGAGCCACTGGATCGTGAGATAGCGGCGCGCTCCTTCCGGTGGGATGAATCGGCCGGTCTTGTCCGCGAGATACAGCAGGATCGCGCCGGATTCAAACAGCGGCAACGGCTCGCCGCCCGGACCGTCCGGATCGATGATGGCCGGGATCTTGTTGTTCGGGTTGAGCGACAGGAATTCCGGGCTGTGCTGCTCATCCTTGTCGAAGGATACGTAGTGCGGTTCATAAGGCAGGCCGGTCTCCTCCAGCATGATCGAGACCTTGACGCCATTCGGCGTCGTCAGCGAATAAAGCTGGATGCGGTCGGGATGCCGCGCGGGCCATTTGCGGGTGATCGGGAACGAGGACAGGTCGGTCATGGATGCTTCCTTGCGGTGTTGAGGCGTATCCGGCGAAAAAAATAATTCTACCGGGAAAAAGATTGCGCGTCGGCCCGCGGGCACTCTGGCGGTTCCGCTGCATCTATGGTTTCATGAAACCGACCGCATCGTGCCCTGCTGCGGCACAAGCTCCGGCAATGCCCGGATCGATTCTAAAGTTTTCGCCACGTCCGGCGGGCTGCCATCTCCGCGGGCGGCGCGTCCTGTCGTGACCCAACTCGTTCCCGAACAGGTGTAAGCCGCTTTGCAGAAGCTGCCTGCCACACTTTTGCTGCTGCTCGTCTCGTCGCTGGTGCTGGCGGCGCCGGCGCCGCGTGGCCGGGCGGGCGACACCGGGTCGCTGACGCTCGTGATGGAGAACGACGCCTTCGCGGCGACCGATCATCATTACACCAACGGCCTGGAGGTTTCGTGGCTCAGCGCCCCGCAAGCCGGCACATCGCTTGCGTCGACACTGGCCCGCTGGCTGCCCGGGAACGAGCAAGGGCAGGTGCGTGTGGGCTGGCAGATCGGCCAGAGTATCTTTACGCCGGCCGACAAGGAGTCCCGGAATCTCGTAACGAATGAGCGCCCGTACGCGGCCTGGCTTTACGGTGGTGTGTCGATCGTGGCCGTCAGCCACTCCCACATCGACACCGTGCGCGTATTGCTCGGCACGGTCGGCCCGAACGCCAGGGGCGAGGTGCTGCAGAGCGCCGTGCACAAATGGCTCAACGACGGCGAATCGCGCGGGTGGGAAAACCAGGTCGGCAACCAGGCCGGCGGCATGCTGATCGTGGAGCGCACCTGGCGGCGGCCGGTTCGACAAGGCGTGCGGCTGAGCGCGGACATCATGCCCCACGCCGGTGTCGCGCTTGGCAACATTGCCACTTATGCCAACGCCGGCTTCACCGTTCGCCTCGGCACCGATCTCGAGCACGACTTCGGCCCGCCGCGCATTCGCCCCGGCATGCCCGGCTCGGATTATTACAGGCCGGGTCACGAATGGGGGTGGTACCTGTTCGCCGGCATCGACGCCAGGGCCATCAAGCGCAATATCTTCCTGGATGACAACGAGCTGGAACCGTTGCTCGACATCCGGAAGCGGCGCCGGGTCACCGACCTGCAGGCTGGAATCGTACTGACACGTGGCGACTTCAGGATGGCCTGCACCCTCGTGCATCGGAGCGAGGAATTCGACCGCCAGCGCGAGCCGGACAGGTTCGGTTCGCTGGCGTTTACCTGGATCTTCTGAATGCGGAGCCCGGTGGACGGCCTGTAACGCCGCCGGCAGGCGCTCCCGGCCCAGCCAACTGCCGATGTAATACCAGCACAACGCGCCCAGCAGCGATGCCGCGGTGCCGGCGAGCACGACCAGAAAGACGTTGAGCTTCCCCTCCGCGGCCGTGAAACCCGCGAGCGGCATGATCAGCTCGGAGGGAATCGGCGGGAAGACATTTTCGGCGAGCATCAGGAGGAAAACACCCAGGTAGCCGGTACGGTCAATAAATTCGGTCATCCACTCGAACATGCGGCACCCTGTTCATTGGCATGCATGTTGCACCTCTACCTGGCTTCCGGGATGTGCCATTCGGCGCATCGCAATCGAGGAAACGAACGGAGGAATCGAAATGCAAGTAAGAGACATCATGGCGGAAAATCCTGCCTGCTGCGCCCCCGAGACCAGCCTGGAGGACGTCGCAAGGATAATGGCGGACCAGGATTGCGGTGCCATTCCAGTGCTGGACGAGCGCGGCCGCCCGATGGGCGTCGTGACCGACCGGGACATCACCGTGCGCGCGGTGGCGGAAGGCATGGATCCCGCGAGCACGGCAGCAGGCGACGTAATGACGGAACCGGTGGTCACGGTCACGCCGGATTCGAGCCTCGAGGACGCGCTTGCGCAGATGGAGGAGAACCAGGTCCGGCGGTTGCCGGTCGTTGACGAAGACGGCGTCTGCCGCGGGATGATCGCGCAGGCGGACATCGCCCGGGCGGCGCCCGCAAGGGAAACCGCCGAGCTGTTGCGGGACGTGTCGCAGCCAACCATGGGCGGCGCGACCTACACCGGCGCCTGACAAGCGGCCGGCGCC
>CAZSKQ010000020.1:0-7117 GCA_964607425.1 uncultured Woeseiaceae bacterium | reverse complement strand
GCAGCCAACCATGGGCGGCGCGACCTACACCGGCGCCTGACAAGCGGCCGGCGCCTGACAAGCGGCCGGCGCCGGGGATTTCGGGCCGGCCGCGGCCCGCGGTCAACCATTGCGCGTGCAAACCCCGGTAGCCGCGGGCAACCCTGTCGAAGTGCAGCGCTTCGGGTATCCTCCCGCGGGGACCGGGAGGAACGATGCGGCAGTCGGAAGCGCAACACGATGCGGCCGCCCCGTGCTTTCGCACGCAAGGCCTGGCGAAGGTGTACGGCAGCGGGCACAGCGCCGTGCACGCACTGCGCGGCGTCGATCTCGTGCTGCCGGAGCGAGAACTCGTGGTGCTGCTCGGCGCCTCCGGCAGCGGAAAATCAACCCTGCTGAACATCCTCGGCGGCCTGGACCGGCCCACGAGCGGCCGGCTGTTCTTTCGCGGCACCGAGCTGACCGGCGCGAGCCAGCGGGAGCTCACGCAATACCGGCGCCGGCACGTCGGTTTTGTCTTCCAGTTCTACAACCTCATGGCGAGCCTGACCGCCCGCGAGAACGTCGCGCTCGTCACCGAAATCGCGGAGAATCCCATTACGCCGGAGGAAGCGCTCGGCCTCGTGGGACTGGAAGAGCGGCTGGATCACTTCCCGGCCCAGCTTTCCGGCGGCGAGCAGCAGCGCGTGGCGATCGCGCGCGCCATCGCGAAGCAGCCGTCGGTGCTTTTGTGCGACGAGCCGACGGGCGCCCTTGATTCCGCCACCGGCATCCGCGTGCTGGAGGCATTGAAGAACGTCAACGAGACGCTCAACGCCACCACGCTGCTGATCACGCACAACGCGGCGGTGGCCGACATGGCTGACAGGGTCATTACCTTCTCCGACGGGCAAGTACGCGAAGAGCGTATCAACGAGACCCGCAAGGCGCCGAGCGAGCTGTCCTGGTGAACGGGGCCGGCATGCCCGCGTTCCTGGCGCCGCTGGATCGCAAGCTGCTGCGCGATTTGTGGTCGATGAAGGGCCAGGCCGCGGCGATCGCGTTCGTCATTGCCGGTGGCGTATCCGTGTATCTCGTCATGGCGGGACTCTTGTCGTCGCTCGAGGAAACACGCCGCCTCTATTACGAGCGCTACCGTTTCGCCGACGTCTGGGCGCCGGTCGTGCGGGCGCCGAATACGCTCCTCGAAGACATCCGCCGGATCGAAGGCGTGCAGGCCGCGGAAACCCGCGTGCGCGTGCCCGCGCTCTTCGACATGCCCGGGATGGCGGAACCCGCCACGGGCGAGGTGTTCTCCCTTCCCGACCACGGCTTGCCTTCCGTGAACCAGGTTTATCTCATGCGCGGGCGCCTGCCGCGGCCCGGCGCCCGTGACGAGGCAGTGGTGTTGCAGGGCTTTGCCGAAGCGCACCGCCTCGTGATCGGCGATACCGTGCCGGCGACCATCTACGGCGGCCGCGAAGACGTGCGCGTCGTCGGTATCGCGCTCTCCCCCGAGCACGTGTACGCCATTGCCCCCGGCCAGCTCGTGCCGAATGCGCGCCTGTTCGGCGTGCTCTTCATGGCCCGCGACGCGCTGGCCGAAGCGGTCAACCAGGAAGGGGCTTTCAACGAAGCAGTCGTGCGGCTGGAGCGCGGCGCGAACAGCGCCGCGGTCATCGCGGAGCTCGATGCGCTTCTCGATCGCTATGGTGCCATCGGCGCCTACACGCGCGAAGACCAGATCTCCGATGCGTTCGTGACGAGCGAGATCGAGCAGCTCGGCACCATGGCCAACGTGTTGCCGCCCATCTTCCTGCTCGTGGCCGCGTTTCTGGTGAACGTCGTCATCTCGCGGCTCATCGCGACCGAAAGGAGCGAGATCGGACTCATGAAGGCGTTCGGCTACGCGGACGCGGACGTCGTAATGCACTACCTGAAGCTCGTAGCCGTCATAGGCGTTTTGGGTCTCGCGATCGGCACCGGCCTCGGTACCTGGATGGGCCGCATGCTGGCGACGGTCTACACCGATTATTTCAGCTTTCCGCTGTTCGTGTTCCGGGCGGACCCGCGCGTCTACCTCCTGGTGATCGCCGTCACGGCGGGGGCCACAGGCGGCGGCGCCGCCGCGGCCGTGCGGCGCGCCGCGCGCCTGGAACCCGCGACGGCGATGACGCCGCCCTCGCCCCCCGATTACTCGCGCGCGGCGGGAGCCACGATTACCGGCCTGACCCTCCTGGACCAGCAAACCCGCATGGTGCTGCGCCAGGTCGTGCGGTTTCCCGGGCGCGCCGCGTTCACGGTGGCCGGCATTGCCGTTTCCGGCGCGCTCCTGGTCGGCACCCTCTTCTTCCTGGACGCGACGTCGGAAATGATCCGGGTCTACTTCACGGTCGCGAATCGCTACGACGTGCAGGTAACCTTCACGGAACCGCGCTCGACTTCGGCGTACTTCGAGCTCTTGCGGGCGCCCGGCGTGCTGTACGCGGAGCCGTACCGGTCGGTTGCCGCGCGCCTGCGTTCGGCCCACTTCGAGGAACGTGCCTCGCTGACGGGCCAGCCGCTCGACGCCACGCTGTCGCGGATGGTGCGCACCGACCGCACGGCCGTGGAGTCGCCGCCCGGCGGGCTGGTCCTCTCTCGCGATCTCGCGGACAAGCTGCGCGTTGGTGCCGGCGACCTGCTCGAGGTCGAGATCACGGAAGGCCGGCGGCCGACGCTTACGATCCCGATCACCGCGGTCACCACCACCCTGATCGGCTCGGGCGTGCGCATGGGCCTCGGTGACCTCAACCGCCTGCTCAAGGAAGGCGACGTGATCTCGGGCGCCAACCTCATCGTCGACCCGGCCGCTACCGACGCGCTGTATACGGCGCTCGAGGAACGACCGGCGGTTGCCGGTGTTGCGCTGCAACGGGTCGCGCAGCGCAATTTTACGGAGCTGATGGACCAGAACATCGGCCGCAGCGTCTGGATCTATACCGCCTTTGCGGCGCTCATCGCGATCGGTGTCGTCTACAACACGGTGCGCATCTCGTTCGCGGAGCGGCAACGCGAACTCGCTTCCTTGCGCGTGCTCGGATTCACGCGCGGCGAAGTGTCGTATATCCTGCTCGGCGAAATTGCCTTCCTGACACTCGCGGCCCTGCCGCTGGGGGCGGTGCTCGGAGCGGGGCTTGCGTGGGCGCTAGCGCGGGCGGTGAGCTCGGACCTGTTTCGCCTGCCCTACGTGATCGATGCGGCAACGTTCGGCTATGCCGCGGTGGTCGTGCTCGTCGTTACCGCTGCCTCGGCACTGCTCGTGCGGCGGCAGCTCGATCGTATGGACCTCGTCGGGGTACTCAAAAGCCGTGACTGACCGCTCTCCTTCATGAAGCTCTCGTTCAGGACCGTTTTCTGGTCGGGGGCCGCGCTGCTCCTGCTCGTCCTGCTCGTGCTCGCATTCCGGCCGCGGCCCGTCACGATCGAGGCGGGCGAGACCTGGCGGGGCGCCATGCAGGTCACCGTGGAAGACGAGGGCTGGACGCGCGTGCGAGACGAGTACGTGGTCTACGCGCCCGTGAGCGGTCACCTGCGTCGAATCCCGTTCAAGCCCGGCGCCGCCGTGGAGGCGGGCCAGACGGTGGCGGTCATCGAGCCCGGTGCACCGGCCATTTTGGACGCGCGGGCCCGCGCCGAGACCGAGGCAATGGTACGAGCGGCGGAAGCCGCGCTGTCGGCGGCACGTGCCGAGCGCGAGCGCGCGCAGGCGCAGGTGCGTTTCACCCGGACCGACCTCGAGCGCGTGCAAAACCTCCGCGAGCGCAACCTGGCATCGGCCGAAGCCCTCGACCAGGCACAACTCGCCCTGCAGGTGGCCGAGGCGGCGTACGCGACCGCCGACGACCGCGTGCGCGGCCGCGAAGCAGAGCTGGACGCCGCGCGCGCACGCCTGGCACGGCCCGCGAACGTCGGCGGAGAGCCGGTCGAGATGCCCGCGCCGGCCAGCGGGCGCGTGCTGCGGGTAATGCGCGAAAGCGCGGGCACCGTCGCCGCCGGCGAGGAATTGCTTTCGGTGGGCAACCCGCGCGAGCTCGAGGTGGTGGTGGAGATGCTGACGACGGATGCGGTGCTGGTGGAGGCCGGTGCCGACGTGATCATCGAGGACTGGAGCCGGCTCCGGAAGCCGCTCAGCGGTCGGGTCAGGTTCGTGGAGCCCTACGGGTTCCGCAAGATTTCCGCGCTGGGCGTCGAGGAGCAGCGCGTGAACGTCATCGTGGATTTCACCGGGCCGGAAGGCGCGTCGGCGGACCTGGGCCACGGTTACCGCGTAGAGGCCGCGATCGTGACCTGGCGGGCGGACGATGTCGTGCAGGCGCCCGTAGCGGCGCTCTTCCGCGCCGAGGGCGACTGGGCGCTTTTCCGCGTCGAGTCGGGCCGCGCGCTGCTGACGCGCGTGCAGCTCGGCCAGGACAACGGGGAGAGCGTGCAAATCCTCGCCGGCATCGACGCCGGCGTGCCGGTGATCCTCTATCCCGGCGAAGAAGTCAGCGACGGCACACGCGTGGAGCCGCGCCGGTAGGCCCGTCTCCTCACGGCGATCCTTGTGAAGTGCCTCCGCTCACGGCACGGCAGGAGGTTCCACGAGCGCCGTCTCGAGCTCCTGCTGCTCGTCGGGACCCAGCTCCGGATTGAAATGCCCGATGCGCTCCATGATGTCGGTTGTGTCGAAGTACGCCTTGGCGCAACCCGCGTGAATATACCCCGACGGTTCGAAGCGATACTCCTCGAAAAAAACGAGCCCGATGCGCCACGTCCCCTTCGCGATAAGCTCACGGCAGCAGCGGCAGCGCGCGCGTCCCGTCGGCGCCCGGTCGACCTTGTCGATCCGCGGCACCCGCCGGTGCTCGATGCCGAACCCGGCAATCGGCGCCAGGGAGTGGGCGACATTCATTTCATCGGCGGAAAGCTCCTCCGGCTGCCCGCCGCCGAGCAGCTCCAGGAATGCCTCTGGGCGCTTGTAGGCGGCACACACCGGGTGGAACCAGAGCGTCATGTCGCCCTCACCGAACGCGTTCGGCCCGCGTTCGCCGAAGCGCAGCTCGCCTTTGGCGATCTTCCCGCCGCAGCCGCGGCACCTGGCGCGGCCGGACGCCGCGTGTTCGATCACGTGTGCCATGACATGAGTTTCACCCCGCGCCGCCGGCCGTGCAATGCCCCGCCCGGTGCCGCAGGAAATTCTTGTTTGTCGCTCTGCTTGCAACTATCTTGATCCGTCCGAAGTTCCAATCCTGGAGCGCCACAATGACCATACACGGCAACATTCTCGGCACGGTCGGCAACACCCCGGTCGTACGCATCAACCGCCTGGCACCGAAGGGCGTGAACCTCTACGTGAAGGTCGAAGCCTTCAACCCGCTGGGCTCGGTAAAGGACCGCCTGGCGCTAGGCGTCATCGAGGACGCGGAGAAGCGCGGCGCCCTGAAACCCGGCATGACGGTGGTCGAGGCAACCAGCGGCAACACGGGCATCGGGCTGGCCATGGTGTGTGCGGCGAAGGGATACCCGCTGGTCGTGACGATGGCGGAGACATTCAGTGTCGAACGCCGGCGCCTGATGCGCTTCCTCGGCGCGAAAGTCGTCATCACCCCGGCCGCCGAGCGCGGCACCGGGATGGTGCGCAAGGCCGAGGCCCTGGCGGCGAAGCACGGCTGGTTCATTACCCGGCAATTCGAGAACGAAGCCAACGCCGAGATTCATGCGCGCACGACGGGGCGCGAAATCGTGAACGACTTCAAAGGCACGCAGCTCGACGCCTTCGTGACCGGATACGGCACCGGCGGCACGCTGAAGGGCGTCGGCCGGGTGCTGCGAAAGGAAAGCCCCGGAACGAAGATCATCGTTTGCGAACCGGCGGCCGCGGCACTCATGAAAAGCGGGAAGCCGCAGCCGCGCCGCGACGACGGCGTGGCGACGGCCTCGCACGCCGCGTGGGAGTCGCACCCGATCCAGGGCTGGACGCCGGATTTCATTCCGAAGCTTGCGGACGACGCGCGCGAGGCGAAATACGTCGACGGCTACATGACGGTCGCAGCGCCGGAGGCGATGAAGTGGTCGCGCGAGCTGGCGCAGAAGGAAGGCCTGTTCGTGGGCATTTCCGCCGGCGGCACCTTCGCCTGCGCGCGCGAATACGCGGAGAGCGCGCCGCAGGGCGCGAATATCCTGTGCATGCTGCCCGATACCGGCGAACGCTATCTCAGCACGCCGTTGTTCGAGCCATACGTCGCCGACATGAACGACGAAGAGCAGGCCATCGCGAACAGCGTGGACTGACCGGCGCCGGGCACGCGCCCCATGACTCACAGCACCTCCGCGAGCCGCACCAGGCTGTAGTCCAGGTCGGCTGCTTCGGTAAACAGCCCCGCGAACGGATCGGTCTTCTGCTTCTCGAGCAGCCCCGGCACCGAGCGCAGGTTGTATCTGAACATGTCGAGCTTCGACGTCACCTGGTTCCAGCGCAGCGGCATGGATACGGTGGCGCGCGGCACCGGGCGCACGCTGTAAGGCGCCACGAGCAGGCGCCCGTGCCCGTTCTGCAGGTAGTCGACATAGACCTTGCCCTCGCGCGCATCGAGCTGCCGCTCCACCGTCGCGATCTCCGGTAGCTGCTTCACGACGCAGTTGGCGAGCAGCTCGGCCATCGCGCGGCTCTGCTCGTGGGTGTAGCGGGCGCCGAGCGGAATCAGCACGTGCAACCCGGTCGAGCCGGTCGTCTTCACGAAGTTCGGCAGCCCGGCCTGCTCGCAAAGTCCGTGGACGGCACGCGCCACCTTGACTACGTTCGTGAACGGCGCGCCCTTCGGATCGAGATCGAGAATGCACCAGTCGGGGTGCTGCAATGACGCGATGCGGCTGGACCAGACGTGCAGCGGAATCGCCGCCATGTTCGCGACGTAGGCAAGCCCCTCTTCGTTCTCGATCACGAAATAACGGATGTCGCGCTCCGACCCTTCGCTCCAGAGCGTCTCGAGCCGGATCCAGTCCGGCGCGTACACGGGCGCGTCCTTCTGGTAGAAGGATTTGCCGTCGATGCCGTCGGGATAGCGCGTGAGCACCAGCGGCCGATCGGCCAGGTACGGCAGCAGCCATTTCGAGACCGCGCGGTAGTAGGCGACGAGAT
>CAZSKQ010000019.1:36163-40418 GCA_964607425.1 uncultured Woeseiaceae bacterium | reverse complement strand
CGGGCGCGCGCGAACACGTCCGCGAACTTCGCCGGCGGATGGCCGACTTCCGAAGAATCGAGTCCCACGGCGTGGATGCGGTCCTTGTGCGGGAGTGCGCTTTCCAGCGTCGCCATGGCATCGTCCGCGCTCAAGTGACGCAGGAAGCAGAGGATCAGGCGAAAGCTGATGCCGAGCTCCGATTCGCCTTCCGACAGCGCCGCATGTATGCCGTCGAGCACCGTCTCGAATGCCACGCCGCGCTCCGTATGCGTTTGCGGATCGAAAAAGATCTCGACGTGGCGGACGTTGTCGTCGAGAGCCCGCTGGAGATAGGCGCGCGTCAGGTCATGGAAATCCCGTTCGGTTTGCAGCACGCGCGCACCGGCATAGTAAATGTCCAGGAACGACTGCAGGTCGCTGAAATCGTAGGCCGCCCGGATCTCGTCGACGCCGGCATAGGGCAGGTCGACACCGTTGCGCTCCGCGAGCTCGAGCATCAGCTCCGGCTCGAGCGTGCCCTCGATGTGCAGGTGCAGCTCGGCTTTCGGGAGGCGCTGGATGAGATTCCCGATGTTCATACGGCCCGCCGATGGTAAACCCATAGCCTACACTCGAGGAAGACAGCCACTACCAGTCCGCAACGAAACCTGAATTCTCGAGGAGGTGCTTGTCATGATTGCACATGCGACACTGCCCGTCGGTAGCTTCGAACGGGCGAAGAAGTTCTACAGCGCGGCGCTCGCGCCGCTCGGCTACCGCAAGAACATGGAGTACGGCGAAGCGGCCGGCTTCAACGACGGCAAGAACACGGACTTCTGGATCGCGGCAGAGGAGACCGTCGTGCCGACCCACCTGGCGTTCGAAGCCAAAAGCAAGGAAGAGGTCAAAGCCCTCCACGAAGCCGCGCTCGCGGCCGGCGGCAAGGACAACGGCGCTCCCGGCTACCGGGAGGATTACTGGCCGGGGTATTACGCCTCGTTCGCGTACGATCCGGACGGCAATAATGTTGAGGCGGTCTGGTACGACTACAGCAAGGCCGGCTGAAGGGCGGGGACTGGTGTTAGTGAGCGAGTGCTGATCGGGTCAATTGGCGCTAATCCCTGACTTCGCTATTGCTCCGGGGAGCAGGGGGTCCGGGGCGCGTGAGGCTATTTCCGGGCGCCGTGGCATCGCGCGCATGGCGCGCTCCTACAGCGTACCGCCGCCGTAATCGCGAACCGGGGTTGGGATGCGCTGTCAGTATCCTATTTCTGTTTGCGTATGTGCGCAGCCAATTGGCTCGCCGCGTGCCGGACCGCTTCCGCGGGTACGGTCTCCGGCTCGTGCTCGATCCACTTGTAGAGGCCTTTCGCCGATAGCACCCAGACGCTGGATGCTTTGGCGGCTTCGGTCTGCTCAACGTACCACCCCGGATAGACAACCAGGGGCCGCACTTCCAGCCGGCGCCCGGTTATCTCCTTGAGAAGCCGTTTGAGGTGCGAGCCTTGAGCCTTTGCCTGGACGATCGGCGCGGAATCGGCGGGGCCTCCGTTGATTGATATGGACTCACCGTCGTAGACAATCTTGCACTCGCCTTTCGCCGGTTTGCTCCTGGTTTTCGTTTCGATCGTGTAGATGCCGCGGGTCGAGATGATGACGTGGTCGATATTCCCGGCGTCACCCGGGATATCGTGATAGACGCGGTAGCCGAACACCCTCAGCCTGTCCAGGTATTCGCCGACGGCGCGTTCGCCCGCGTAACCTGTCTTCAGGTGCTTGAGTTTTCGGAGCAAAGGATACGAGCGTACACCGCCATAGAGGGTAAGCAATCCCGCAAACGCAGTAAGATAAACCGGATTGGGTTCTACGCCGTTGAGCAACCAGAGCCACTGGAATCCGGCAACCAACCACAGCAGCAGTATCATCGTCCCGAGCGGAAACAGTTGATCGAATAGCAGGTCTATCTGCTCTTCACGGATCGATTGCCCGGGTTGCCGTAGTGGATTTGCCTTTATCGGCGATTTGCGACGTGCAGCCATATCCAGACATCTCTTGCGACGCCGTAGAGAAACGATCATACGAGGCCGGGAGCCGCCCGGCTGAGCGAGGGGTCACAACTCTCGGGACGCGGCTGAGGCTTCCCCGCGCCCTACTCCAGCTCCGCCGCGATCCGCCGGATCTCCTCCGCGCTGCGCTCTCCCGCAAGCGCCGTCCCCGGCTGCAGGTATTTCCCCATCGCCAGCCCACCGATGAGGACAGGCTCGTAACCGAGCTCACGAATCAGGGACGACACGACCTGCACCGCGTCGGCATCGTCACTCGCGATCGGCATGCCGACGCGCCCGGGCTCCTTGTACGCCGAACCCATGCGCTCGGCGCCGATGGCATTGAACGCGCGCACCAGGCGCGCACCCGGCAACAACTCCGCGGAGGCGAGGCCGGCACCTTTCTCGCGCACCCAGTCGGCGATCTCGCCGTCGCGCCCCGGGAATGCATTGCACGTATCGATGACCACCTTGCCCTCGAGCAGATCCCCCACTTCCTCGCCCACGTCCGGCAGCGCGCCGTACGGCACGGAGACCATGACCACGTCGCCGAAAGCGGCGGCTTCGCGCGGCGTACCGGCGCGCGCACCGCCGCCGAGACGGGCAGCGAGTGCCTCGTCGTGCTCGATGTGCCTGGAGGAAAACATGACCTCGTGCCCGGCCTCGACCCAGACGGCGCCGATCGCGCCGCCCACCTCGCCCGAGCCGATGATGCCGATCTTCACCTTGTCCGCCGCACCGGCGGAATACGGCAGGACGACCGCCGCAAAGACAGCCGCGGCAATGACAAGAAACTGGCGACGAGGCAGGTTCATGGCGACTCCTCCATCCGTTTAATTATCGTGTGTTGGGATCGGACTCGATTCATTGCGCTGATTGCCACTCCGCCATTCAGCAGGATCGAGCGCCCCGCCCTGCAGGAGCCCGCCATGCGGGCGACTCCCACATTGCGAAGGTGCTGGAGGTGCTCCGGCAGGACCCTACCGCGGCTTCCGCCCGACGCCTATATTGACCGCGTTCACCAGCACGGCCGCACCCTTCCCGCCGGCACGCTCACGGACCAAATCGTCCGCCGCCTTGCGGATCGTGCCGAGCTGGTCCGGCGTCACCCCGAGCCCCGCGAGCAGCATGCGCGGGATCGGGTTGCTGTGGATGATCCAGTTCCAGAAGTCCTCGCCGGACGTGAACTCCTGGTTCTCGAACGTTTCCTCCACGCGCACTTCCCCGAGGCCCGCTTCGGCCAGCTCCCGGCGGAACTTCGCCGGATCCTGGAGCTGGAAGGGCAGCGGCGGCGGATCCTTGGGTAACCCGGCGAATTCCGGCACGGCCGCCTGGATAGCGCGGGTGAAGAGCCGGATGAATTCCACCTCCGCCGGTGAGCCGAACGCCACCACGACGACGTGCCCACCGGGCTTTGTCACCCGCACCATCTCGCGCAGTCCGCGCGGCAGGTTCGGGAACAACATGACGCCGAACTCCGAAGCGGTCATGTCGAAGCTGGCGTCCTCGAGGTCGAGCGCGTGCCCGTCCATCACGCGCGCGTCGAGCTCGAATCCTGCTTCGCGCGCCCGCCGCTCGAGCCGCTCGATCATCACCGGAGAAATGTCCACGGCCGTGACCCGCGCGCCGAACCGCGCGGCCGCCAGGCTAAGCGCACCGCTGCCGGCCGCCACGTCGAGGAGCTGCATGCCGCGCGCGACGCCGGCAAGCCGCAGGGCGCGCGCGGCGAGCTCGGAGTGGGCGGGGGTCACGAACTCGTCGTAACCGGGGGCGACTTCATCCCAGGCCCGCGCGGCTTCGGCCGGGGACGCGGGTCCGGGTTGCGATGCCTGGGCGGGTCTTGCCTGCTCGCGTGCCATCGTGCTCACCTCGTGCTCTGCCGGGTGCCGAGCTCAATGGTACAGCGGCAAGGTGGCCGAGCGCATCGGTTGGATTGCCCAGTGGGGATCGAAGCTGCTGGGCGGGGTGATCGCGCGCGATGCGCCCTCCTACAGGGGTGGTGCAAGTAGATGCAGCAATGCCATTCCTCAGGGCGCCGACCTCCACTCCCGTTCGACCTCGGCGGCTGGCTTGCCTAGCCTCACCTGGTCGCCGTCGACGGAGGACACCCATTCCAGCGGAATGTAGTGATGCTCTCCGCCGGCAGTTTTGTCGGTCCTCGTCAGCTTGATCTGATCCGTGCCTTCTATGTGATCGACCGTGCCGACATGCTCGCCGTCCGATCCGACGACCTCGGCGTGCTCCTTGAT
>CAZSKQ010000019.1:12057-36063 GCA_964607425.1 uncultured Woeseiaceae bacterium | reverse complement strand
CGACCGTGCCGACATGCTCGCCGTCCGATCCGACGACCTCGGCGTGCTCCTTGATCTGCCTTGCTTTGACCATGACCTGGTCCTCCTGTCGTGTGCAGAAACCGGGCGGATCGCCCGCGCTGCTGGCCCCAACAATGCTGCAATGACCATGCCATAGGCCCCCTGCAGGAGCGCGCATCGCGCGCGATCCCCCAGCGGCAACCATCGTTTTTTGGTCAATAACGCCCATTAAATCAGTCATATCGGCGACTCGCGGCTTATTTTCCAATCACATGACTCACAAGGCGCTCTAGCTCAAAACTTTATAAAGTTAGTGGTTCTATAAGAACAGGTATATAGTCCAAGACGACAACAAACAACGATACGGCTCAGTATCGCAGGGAGGATTACCATGAAGTGGCTCATCACCGCAGCGGCAGCCCTCATTGGCCTGTACGCTATCCCTCTCCCGGCATCGACCTTCGTCGCCATGACGGACGCCGAATTGATCTCCCGAAGTGACAGGGTGATCCAGGGCGAGGTCCTCAACGTACGCTCCCACTGGAGCCCGAGCGGCCGCATGGTCGTCACGGACGCCACGGTGCGTGTCGACCAGGTCCTGATCGGGAACAGTCCCGGAGTCATACAAGTCCGCACGTTCGGCGGCCAGGTCAATGACTTCGTCGTGGAGACGTACGGCTTCCCCACGTTCGAGAAGGGCAAAAACGTCATCCTGTTCTTGTATGAGGAGCAATCGGATCGGTCGCTCCGTGTCCTCGGCTACCAGCAAGGCCATTTCCGGGTCGTCACACGGCTGGACGACGTCACGCTCGCCGTACCGCAGCTCGACCAGGATGCGCAACTGCTCAGGCCGAACGGGGCGCCTTTGCCCATTCCCGCGAGCGTCGAGATCGGGGTCTTCAAGAACCGCCTGTTGAATGCCGCGGAAGCGCTGGGCAGGACTGACATCCACCGGCCACCGGCGAATCGTCGTTGAGGAGCGAATCATGAAGAACAAAACGCACCTGATCAGGGTTTCGGTGATTGCGACGGGGCTGACGCTGTTTGGCAGCGTCTCTGCCTTCGTGCTCCTGGACCCGCCGCGGACCTGGGACTCCGCACCCACCTACATAGTCGACAACGGCGGCATGGCCAGCATCACGGACGATGACGGCGGCGTGTCCGACACGATCAACGCCATCACCAGCAACCAGGCGTGGAACGGCGCGGGCCAGGGCACCGTGATCAACGCCCAGGCAGGGTCGGTTGCCGGCTGGCAGTTGGGCGACGGCATTCCGATGTTGAACTTCGACGATCCCGAGAACGTGTGCAGCGGCAACTGCCTCGCAGCGACATTCACGGGCTTCTTCCAGAATCGCAGCGACGGAACAGTGCGAATTTTCGATGCCGATATCGTTACCAACGACAGCTTCGCATGGACTTCCGAAAGCGAACCCGATGGCTGCCTCAGCGAGTTCTTCATCGAGGGCGTCCAGGTCCATGAAACGGGCCACGCGCTGGGTCTCGGGCACAGCAACGTTTCCGGCGCGACGATGTTTCCATCGGTATCCGCCTGCGATAACGGTCCCGCGAGCATTTCGCAGGACGACATCGATGGCCTGAACACGCTCTTCACCGGTGGCGGAGGCGAGGACCCGCCCCCGGCGTGCAGCCTGGGGCAGAAGGGCGACTCCTGCAGCGCCGACTCCGAATGTTGCTCCGGTAAATGCAGAGGCCGGACCGGCCGGAAGACTTGCAAGTAAGAGGTCAGGTCACGCTGCCCCTGCCGGCGCCCGGAACCGGTGCGCCAGGGGGCAGCGTGGCAGCCCGCCCACCAGGATCTCGCCAAAGTCGGTCTGCGTCGGCGACCGCGGCACGATCGGCACCGCCGCGTATAATTCCCCCATGCAGCCGGTCCTCAACTTCATCGACGGCACGTTCCGCCCCGCCCGGTCGGGACGTGAATTCGATGTCTGGGATCCCGCCCGCGGGCAAGTCGTCACAACGGCAGCGGAGTCGGACGAGGCCGATGTAGACGCCGCGGTTAGCGCCGCCGAGGCCGCCTTCCCCGCCTGGCGCGACACTCCCGCCGCCGAGCGCGCCCGCTACCTGAACCGCCTGGCCGACCTCCTCGAGCGCGACCTCGAGGCCTTCGCCGGCGCCGAGTCACGCGACACCGGCAAGCCGCTCGCCCTCGCCCGCTCCCTCGATATCCCGCGCGCCGTCAGCAACCTGCGGTTCTTCGCCGCCGCGGCCACCCAGTTCGCCAGCGAATCGCACACCATGGAAGGCGCGGTGAACTACACGCTGCGCCAGCCGCTCGGGGTCGTCGGCTGCATTTCGCCCTGGAACCTGCCGCTTTACCTCTTCACCTGGAAGATCGCGCCGGCACTGGCCGCCGGCAATACCGTGATCGCGAAGCCCTCCGAAATCACGCCGGTGACCGCCGGCATGCTGGCCGAGCGCTCTATCGAAGCGGAGCTGCCACCCGGCGTGCTGAACGTCCTGCACGGGAGCGCCGCGGCCGGCAGCGCGCTGGTCGCGCACCGGCAGGTCAAGGCCGTCTCCTTCACCGGCGGCACCGCGACCGGACGCCACATTGCCGCCGCGGCGGCACCCTCCTTCAAGAAACTCACGCTGGAGCTCGGCGGCAAGAACCCGACTATCGTGTTTGCCGACTGCGATTTCGAGGCGGCCGTCGACGGCGCCGTGCGCGCGGCGTTCGCGAACCAGGGCGAGATCTGCCTGTGCGGCTCGCGCGTGCTGGTCGAGCAAAGCCTCTACCCGCGCTTCCGCGATGCCTTCGTCGAACGCGTACGCGCGCTCCGCGTCGGAGATCCGCTGGAACCCGCCACCGACCAGGGCGCGCTGGTCAGCGAGAAGCATCTCGAGAATGTCCTCGCCGCGGTGGAGCGCGCCCGCAGCGAGGGCGGCACGGTGCTCTGCGGCGGCGCCCGCGCAAGCGTGGACGGCGCACGCTGCCGCGACGGCTGGTTCATGCAGCCGACCGTCATCGAAGGCCTCGCGGCGGACACCGCCACCAACCAGGAGGAGATCTTCGGGCCGGTGGCCACGCTCCTGCCCTTCGATACGGAAGACGAAGCGCTCGGCATAGCCAACGGCACGCTGTACGGCCTCGCGGCCTCGGTCTGGAGCTCCGACGTGCGGCGGTGTCACCGGGTTGCCGCCGCGCTGGAATCCGGACTGGTGTGGATCAACACCTGGATGCTGCGCGACCTGCGCGTGCCGATGGGCGGCGTCAAGCACTCGGGCGTCGGCCGCGAGGGCGGCTGGGAGGCGATGCGGTTTTTCACCGAGGCGAAGAACGTCTGCCTGAAATATTGATCGCCCCCATTGTTAAATAGCGAGCCGAAGCCCGCGACCTGGCGAAAGCCTGCTCCTCCACTCGCATGGTAGACTGCCCTTGCTCACGGGGAGGGCACTCATATCCTTGCGGAACTGAAGCGCCGTAACGTCATCCGCGTCGCCGGTCTTTACGGCGTCGCCGGCTGGGTGCTGGCGCAGGTGGCATCGCTGCTGGAGGACGCGCTTGCCCTTCCCGCCTGGTTCGATGCCGTGGTCGTCAGCCTGCTCCTGATCGGCCTGCCGCTCGTGATCGTCCTTGCGTGGGTATTCGAGTTGACCCCCGAGGGGCTGAAGCGCACCGCGGACGTCCCGCGGGACGCAAGCGTCACACCGGAGACCGGCCGCAAGCTCGACATCGGCCTGATCGTTGCCATCGTCGTGCTGGTCGCCGTCATCGCGGCGAATCGCTTTGTCGGCCCGGCGGTAAGCGGCACGACCGCCACGGCAGCCACCACGGCCCAAGGCGCGGTGGAGATCGCCAATTCAATCGCCGTCCTGCCGTTCGTCGACATGTCTCCGGAGCAGGACCAGGGATACTTTTCGGACGGCATCTCGGAAGAGCTCCTGAACGTCCTGGCACAGGTGCCGGCCCTGCGAGTCGCCGGCCGCACCTCCTCTTTCGCGTTCAAGCACCAGAACAAGGACCTGCGCGAAATAGGCGACATCCTGGATGTCGCCTACATAGTCGAGGGATCGATCCGCAAGGCCGGGAACAAGGTGCGCATCACGGCACAGCTCATCAAGGCGGAGGACGGCTATCACCAGTGGTCGAACACCTACGATCGCGACCTGACGGACATCTTCGCCGTCGAGGATGAAATTGCCCGTGCCATCGTGCAGGAGATGAGTGCCGTGCTGCCGGCGCTGGCGCAGCCTGCCGGCGGCATCAAGCCCGTCGCGCGCGTCGACATCGGCGCCTACGAGGCCTTTCTCCTCGCGCGCGAGAAGATGACGCAGATCGGCACCAAGGCAGCCTATGAAGAGGCGGTCGCACTACTCGATGACGCAATCGCGAAGGACGCCGACTACGCGCCGGCGCTGGCCTGGCGTTCCTACGCGGCGGCGATGCTGTCCGACGTCCCCGGCAGCATCGGCGATACGCCGGCGGCCGAGGCGCTGCCCGCGATCCGGGACTACGCCGAACGCGCGATTGCCGCGGACCCGGCGTCGCCCGAAGCCGTCTTCGCCCTCGGGAACTACTACGGGCAGCTTGCCTTGTCCGGAGACTCCCGGCATCTCGACAAAACCATCGAAACATTGCGCCGGGCGGTGGCGCTGCGTCCCAACTTTCCCCAGGCCCAGAACGACCTTGCGCTTTTCCTCGACCTCGCCGGCAACACGGCGGAAGCGCTCGAACTGCTGAGGAAGGTGCTGGTAAACGATCCGGGACTGAGGGATGCCAACCTCACCTATATCGCGTACCTCGCCAGCATGGGCCAGTACGAGGAAGCGGAAGCCGCGCTCGGGCGTTGGGCCCGGATTCGGCCGGGTAACGCGCAAATCGGTCTCGAACGCGCACAGTACCTGATGGTGCAGGGCCGGCTCGCCGATGCCTGGCGCGAGACCTTGACGCTCGCCGGCATGTCCGCCGAAATCGGCAGGTCACTGGCCATGGTGCAGGTCAGGATTCGCACGAGGTTGAACGACGGCCAGTGGATTCTCGATCACGGCATCACCCCGTTGCAGAAGGCTCTTGGCGCCATCCTCAAGCGCGACCTCGCCCGCGCTGCCGAACTGGTCGACAGCGACCCGCTCGCCCGGCAAAACGAGTCCGTGGCGCTTGCCGGCTATGTTCCGGCACATTATCTCGCCGGCGACCTCGGCGCGATAATTGCCTTCTACGAAGCCGAGCTCAAAACACCGCAGGACGCCATGAACGCGGCGGCTTTCTGCACCTGCAGTCCATTGCCGCTCGTCCTGGCACTGAAAGACAGCGGGCATCCGGACTTCATGCCGCTGCTGGACGCCTGGAAGCGCGACCTCGACGCACGGCGCGAGCTTTATGACCGCGGGCCGCTATGGAACTCCGACCGGGCCGACGTCGCGGCGCTGGCGGGCGATTTCGCTGCCGCGAAGCGGTGGTACAGCAAGGCAATCGACGCCGGCTGGCGCAGCCCCGACTTCCTGTCTCGCGATACTCGCAGCTTCCTGCCGGCGGACCCGGAGTTCGATGCGCTCCTCGCGCGCATGTCCACCCTCATCAATGCCGAACGGCAGTCGCTCGGCATGTCACCGCTGGACATCACCTAGGACCCGTCGTGTCATACGGCGCATGAGGACACTTACGCTCGAACTGCCGAACGCCACGATCCGCGCCGACCTGGACCGGCCGTTCGATCTCGCCATTCCGCTCCGCTTCGACGCGGCGCAGCCCTCCGCCTTCGGGGCGCCGCCGGCGACCGGTGCCCCGCTGCGTGCCGGCGAGTTCGTCGGCGACGTGGCACTCGGTGGAAGCTGCAACTGCTCCGAGCTGCGCCTGGTACCGCACTGCAACGGCACCCACACCGAATGCGTGGGGCATGTCACCCGCGCGCCGGTGCACATCACCGACGTGCGGCCGCGAGCCCTGCTGCCCGCGCTGCTGTTATCCATTGCCACACCCGCGGCCGACGGCTGCGGCGAGGATTCCGGTCCGCGGTCGCAACCCACCGATTCGCTCATCACGGCGCAAGCCATCGGGGCGCAGTGGCAACGCTGGCCGTGGCCCGGGGTGCCGATAGCGGCGCTCGCACTACGCACCCTGCCGCACGATCCGACCAAGCCGTCACGCCGCTACGCCGCACAAGCCCCGCCCCCGTACCTCACGCGCGAGGCCGCGGAATGGCTGGTCGGGCACGGCATTGAACACCTGCTGCTCGACGTACCGTCCGTGGATCGCCTGGACGACGGCGGGCACCTGGCGGCGCACCGGGTGTTCTGGGGCCTGCCCGCCGGCGGCACCGACGCCGCGGCCGCGGCGCGGCCCCGCGCCACCGTCACGGAGATGATGTTTGCCCCGGAGCCGGTTCCGGACGGCCGCTACCTGCTCGACCTGCAGGTTGCGCCGTTTGCCGCCGACGCCGCGCCCAGCCGGCCGCTGCTGTATCCGGTGATCCAGGCGTCCCGCCCCCCGATCGGGGGGCGCTGACCTTCGGAAGAAGCACTCACGCTCGCCGCCTGCGGCGGCGGCGGACTCATTCGGCGGCGGCGGCGCTCACGGCGGCGCGGCGGCGTCCCAAAAGCGGACGCACCAGCCGCCGCCACGCCAGCGCGAGCCCCGTCCACACCATGATGGTGCTGGTCGCGGACACGATGCCGGCGACGGTCTGGCCGGCGATTCCGAACACCTCGCCCGTATGCAGGAAGCGCAGGATCGAGCGGGCGCGGCGGCCGGGCGTGCCGGTGAAGCGCTCGTTCGAGAGGATCGCGCCGGTGGCGGCATCGAGCACTACGTCGTGCCGCAGCTGCGGCTGGCCGCCGCTACCGCGATCGACGGACACGCTGACCGATTCGTCCGTCGGTCCGGGAAGCTGCAGTGTCAATGTGCGCCAGCCGGGTACGGCGTCCGCGGCGCGCGCGGCCAGCACGTCCACGGTGATGCCATTGCCGTCACCGGCAAGGCTCACCGCTGCCGCCGCGCCCGATGCACGCCCGCGCGCCGGCGGCTCCTCGCCGAACGCCCGGTAGACCGCGTTGTTCGCCCAGCCGTAGTAGAACACCGTGGCGCTCGCCACGATCGCGGCCAGCGGCACCACGCTCCAGATACCGAACACGTGATGCCAGTTGTAATCGCGCGCCTTGCCGCCGTCCGCCTTCGGGTTGAACCAGTACCGTATTCGGAACGCGCTGCGCTTGAACACCGGCGGCAGCCAGAGGTAGGCGCCGCTCAGGACCAGGAAGAGGAACGCCAGATTGCACGCGCCCGTGATCGCCCGGGCTATATCGCGGTGCTCGCCCTCGAGATTGAACCAGCGGTGCCAGCCGCGTACGGCACCCAGGAACGCATGCAGGCCGCCCTCCCCGTTACCCACGATCCGGCCGGTATACGGGTCGACGAGCCGCGCGTTTCCGCGCCCGGCGGACAGCTCCGCGGGCGCGCGCGCATCGGCGTGCAGCGTGACGGACGAAGGTGCGAACGATGGCTCCTGCTGCCGCGCGGCGGCAATCAGCTCCGTGACGGGCAGGCGCCGCGCATCTTCCTCCGGCGCGCTCACCAGCCGCCGGTCCGCCCAGTCGAGCACCTGGCGTTCGTAGGTAAGCAGCACGCCGGTCGCCGACATCATGAGGATGACCAGCCCCGCGGTGACCCCGCAGGTGAGATGCACCCAGAAGATCGTCTTGCGCAGCATCTAGACCGAGGCCCAGCGCCGCAGCAGGTTGTGGTACACGCCCGTGAGCGCGACGACCTGCTCGCTGTCCCCGTGCTCGCGGCGCAGGCCGACGATCGCCATGTCCATGTCGAACAGTAGCGTGCGCTGCGCATCCTCACGCACGAGGCTCTGGATCCAGAAGAACGACGCATAGCGCGCGCCGCGCGTTATCGGCAGCACGCGGTGCAGGCTGGTGCCGGGATACAGCACGAGGTGGCCGGCCGGGAACTTCACCTTGTGCGGGCCGTAGGTGTCGTCAATCACCAGCTCGCCGCCGTCATATTCCGCCGGCTCGCTCAAGAACAGGGTGGCGGAGATGTCGGTGCGGACGCGGTGCCCGGTGCGCGGCACGGTGCGGATCGCGTTATCCACGTGATTGCCGAACGCCTGCCCCTCGCGATAGCAGTTGAAGAGAGGCGGGAACACGCGGGCCGGCAGCGCCGCGGCGTTGAACAGCAGGCTGGCATCCAGCGCATCGAGCACCTGCGCGCCGAGCTCGCGCGCCTCCGGCGAGCTCTCGGGAAGCTGCAGGTTGTGCTTGACGGTGGCCGACTGGAAGCCGGCCGTAACGCCGCCATCCACCCACTCCGCGGCTTCCAGGCGTGCCCGGATCGCGCGGACCTGTTCCCCGCTCAGCACTTCGGGCACCTGCAGCAGCATCGCCGGTCGCTATCCCGGAACGAGGCTCAGAAGTCGAAGCTGGCCGTCAGCACGGCCGAGCGTGCCGGGCCGAGCGCCGCGTAGTGGCTGCGGTAGGGCCGGGTGAAATACACCTCGTCCGTGACGTTCGTGACGTTCAGTTGCAGGCTGAGCCGCTCGCTCATTGCATAGGCGGCCATGGCATCCCAGGTCACGTATGACGGTGCCCAGACGGTGTTCTCCGGGTTGCCGTAGCGGCGGTCCACCCACGTGGCGCCGACGCCCACGGACAGCGCATCGGCAACCTGGTACGTCGTCCACAGGTTCGCGCTGTGCTTCGGCGTGTTCGGAAACTCGTTGCCTTCGTTCGCGTCGATGGGCCCATCGTCCACGATCTCCGAATCCAGGTGCGTATAGCTGGCATGGACCTGCCAGGCTTCGGTCACCTGCCCGTAAACGCCGAGCTCCAGGCCGTTCACCTCCTGCTCGCCGATCGTCTGCTGCCGACCGTTGCGGCCCGGCTCGATCGCCACGCGCGCATTGGTTTTCTCGGCACGGAAGATCGCGGAGGTCAGCGCCAGCCGGCCATCCAGGAGATCCCACTTGGTGCCGAGCTCGTAGTTGCGGCTGCGCTCCGGTTCGAGGTCGGCATTGTTGTCACCGATGTTCTCCGTGCCGTCGCCCAGGGTGTTGCCGGAGGGCGTGGAGGAGGTGCCGGTTGCCAGGTAAATGCTGCCGTTCTCGACCGGCTTGTAGACGACCCCGACCTGGTGGTTCCAGAAATCGCTCTTGTTCGTCGCGCGCTCCGGCGCAGCGACAGGACCGGAGAACTGTTCCGTGCGGTAATCGTCGTACCGCACGCCGAGGTTCACCGACCAGCGCTCGTCAAGCTCCAGGGTGTCGAAGGCGAACAGCGACCACGTATCCGTTTCCGCGATCGTGGCGTTATCGGACGGCGTAATCGTCCCCGTCCAAGGATCGTGCGGGTTCGGATTCTCGAGCGTCGTGCAGTTGTAGTTCGACGCCGGGCCGAGTGCCCCCGGCGCACTGCACGAATTGAGGAAGTCCTCGGTAGCGTTTTCCCCGAACAGCGTTTCGACCGAGTAGTTGCGGTTGTGCATGCGCTCGTTCGAAATTTCGAAACCGACCGCGAGGCTGTGTGAGATGCCGCCGGTCTCGAAGCGCGCGGTGAGATCGGTGAGGTTTGCCCTGGTTGTGGTTTCGGAGTTGCGGCTCTTCGCGTTGCGCAGCACGATCCCGTTCGGGACGTTCGCGCGGCCATCGTCCGGATTCGTGACGATGTAATCGTTCGAGGTCTCGCCGTAGCGCGTGATGTTGCGCAGGCTCAGGCTGTCGTTGAAGTCGTGGATGATTTCGACCGTGCCGATGTCGGCGGCGGTCTCCTGGAAGTCGCGGTTCAGCAGGCCGTAGAAGTTGTCGCGGTTCACGTCCAGCGGCGGCCCCTCGGGTGCCGTGTTGTCGGCATTGCGGCCGTAAGGAATGCTGTAATCCGGGATATCGTCCGTCCGGTAGTAGTAATAGTCGAGGTTCACGCGGGTGGGCTTGCCGATGCCGAGGGCGAGCGAGGGCGCGACGCCGTAGTGCTCGATCGAGACTTCGTTGCGGCCCGGTACGTCGCCCCGGTGACCGAGCAGGTTCAACCTCAGCGCGGCACTGTCGGAAAGCGGCTGGTTGGCGTCCAGTGTCGCGCGCAGGTATTCGTCCGTGCCGCCGCCCAGCGTCGTGTGTGCGAAGCTTTCGGATTGCGGCTTCTTCGTCACGAGATTGACGGAACCGCCGGCGGCGCCGCGGCCGGAATAGACCGAGCCGGGTCCCTTCATCACCTCGATCTGCTCGAGGGCAAAGATGTCGCGCGTCTGGGAGCCCGAGTCCCGCAGGCCGTCGATGAAGACGTCCGCGCCGGCATCGAAGCCGCGGATCTTCAGGTTATCGCCCGCGGGCTGTCCGCCTTCACCTGCGTTGAACGTCACGCCCGGCACGTTCTTGAGCGCCTCGACCAGGGAGGTGGCGTTCTGCTGCTCCACCAGCTCCGAGGGAATGATCGAAACGGATTTCGGCGTATCGATCAGGGGCGCGGTGAATTTGCGCGAGTCGGATTCATCCTCGTAGGGAATGCCCTCCACCACCACCTCGTCCGGCACGTCGGTGGGGGCGTCGGCGAGCGCCCCGGTGGAAATGGCAAGCCCGATCGCGACGGCGAGCGCGGAACGGCGTGGACAGGCACAGGCAGGCGGTGCGGAATTCATGGGGGTCCCTCTTCCTTGATTTATTCGTTTTGCGAATGATACTCATTTACGGGTAACCGTCAATGAGAATCATTCGCATCCACCCCCAACCCGCGTGGGAGCGCGCATTGCGCGCGATGCCTCGGAGACCGGCGGTGCGGTCGCGCGCATGGCGCGCTCCTACAAAGCAAGGGATCGATCGCCCGGGCAAGGCCGATCGCTCAAACGAGCTGGTGGGCCGCCAGGTAGCCGGAAGCGCCGCTCAATCCCGGCCCGGGATGCGTGGAAGCGCCGATATGATAGAGCGCTTTCACCGGGGTATCGTGGTTGCGGGTGCCGACGCCGGGCCGCCACAGGAACGACTGTTCCAGGCCGCAATAGCCGCCGTACGGGTCGCCGCCGACGAGGTTGATATTCAGCTCCTGGAGATCCTTTGGCGACAGCACGGAGCGGCCGATCGTCGCCGTGCCAAGGTTCGTGATGTGCCGGGCCACCCTGGCCATGATCCGGTCGGCGAACGCCTCGCGGAGCGCTTCCGACCATGCGCCCTCCCCGGGGCAGGGAATTTCGCCCAGCGCATCGCCTTTGACATGCCGCGGCACGTCCAGGACCTGGATCCAGAGGATCGCCTGTCCCGCCGGCGCACGACCGGGATCGACCGCCTGCGGCTGGCCCACGACGATCGTGGAGGCGGCCGGCAGCAAACCGCGCGTACCTTCGTTGACGGCTTTCGATATCGCGTCGATGCCGTCCGTTACATGCACCATCGCGACATCCGCCAGCTCCCGGTTGACCCATGCCGGAGGCTCTCGCAGCGCCAGGTGTATCTGCATGTCCCCCAGCCCGTAACGGTAGCGCGCGGCGGAGTCCCGTACCGCCGCCGGAACATCGGCCGCGCGCAGGAGGCGGCCATAAAGTTGAGTGGGCGTGACGCTGCAGATCACGCCCTTGCGCGCCTTGATGCTTTCCCCGCTCGCCAGCCTGACGCCCGTCGCCCGGCCGCCGGCGGTCGTTACCTCGTCGACGTCCGACGACGTCACGATCGTGCCGCCCCGCGCGTCGATAAGGCTCGTGAATGCATCCAGCAGCACCTGGTTGCCGCCGCGCACCACCGGCATGCCCGTCTGCTCGAGAGTGAACGCGATGATTTTTGCCAGGTGGCCGGAAAAGCTGCTCTCCGGGTTGAGCCCTACGTGCAGCACCCACGATGCCAGGCAAGCCTGGATGGCGCGATCGCGAATCGACGGCTCCAGCCAGCCGCGGCAGCTCACGAGGGCATCGCCGACGAACCCGGCCAGGCCGTCGATGCCGGTCTTCCAGGCGTTTTTGGCCAGCAGGGCCGCAAATGCCCGGCGCCGCAGCTGCTGGCCGAGAACGGCGAATGAGAGATCGGCCGACGCCTCGATGGTGGCAAGCGCCGCGGCATAGGCATCGCCGTCGCCGGGCGAACGCTCGTTCATTGCCGCGACGTTCCTGCCGTGGTCGTTGACGAGCGTGAAGGCGGTGTTGTCCGCCAACACGGCGGCGGTGGGTTTGTTTGCGCTGACGAAGGTAGCGCCGTAGCGGGCCAGCTCCTCGCCCAGCTCCGCGTAGGCCGGCGATGCCAGGAACAGCGGGAACCAGGTGGCCATGACGTCGTGCCTGAAACCGGGTTCTATCAGCTCTGCGCTGCGCAGGCAGCCGCCGATGCGGTCATTGCGCTCCAGCAACAGCACCTCGTGGCCATGCCGGGCAAGGACGGCGGAACACACGAGGCCGTTGATGCCGCTACCGACGACGATGAAATCGTGCTTCTTCAAGGTTGCCTTCCTTAAGAGCTGCCTTTTGAGCTGGCGTGCAGCGCACCGGCAGGCTTGCTGTTATCAGGCAGCCGCCACGGCAGCTCGGTCGCTTCCGCCGGGTCGGCGGCCCGGCGGAAAAGCGGCACTGCCGCGGCAGCAAAATTCGATCAGGCCCTGAATCCTTCCCTCGTAAGCGGCAGCGTGCGCACCCGGTGCCCGCAGGCGGCATGAATCGCGTTGCAGATCGCCGGGGCGACCGGCGGCAGCACCGGCTCGCCGACGCCGGTCGGGGGGAAATCCGAATCGACGAAGTGCACTTCCACCGCCGGCGCGTGCCGGATGCGAAGCAGCGGGTAATCGTCGAAATTCCGTTGCTCCGCGCGGCCGTTCTCGAACGTAATCTCGAGTCCCAGCGCCGTGCTGAACCCGTCGATCACCGAGCCCTCGGCCTGGTTTTCCGCGCCGCTCAGGTTGACGACCGGGCCGATATCGCCGGCGACCGTCACCTTGTGCACCGTGAGCCTGCGATCCTCGTCCACGCTGACATCCGCGACTTCGGCGAAGTGGCCCGCGTGGCTGAAGTGGAACGCAAGCCCGAGCCCGCGGCCGCGCGGCAGCTCGCGGCCCCACCCGGCCTTCTCCGCCGCCAGCCGGATGACGCGCGCGGCACGCCCGGTATTCAGCGACCAGAGGTTTCCCTGCTCGAGCCAGCGTGGCTCGCCCATCACCTCCAGCAGGAACTCGACGTGATCGCGGCCCGCCGCGAGCGCGCACTCGTGCAGGAAGCCCTGCATCGCGAAGGCAATCGCGTTCGAGCCCGGCGCGCGCCACGGGCCGGTCGGCAGCCTGGTCGGGATCATCGACTGCGCGATCCGTGCGTTCGGCAGCACGCTCGCCGGGAACTCCTGCGCGGACAGGCTGCCGCTCGTCACGGGCTTGTTCCCGTCGCGCGTAAACGTCACGAAGTGATCCTCGAAGGCCGTGAGCCGGCCTTCCGCGTCAAGCGCCGCCCGGAAAGAGTGAAAGCCCCCCGGCCGGTAATAATCGAAACCCATGTCGTCCTCGCGCGCCCATTGCGCCTTGACCGGCGCGCCCACGCGCTTCGAGATCGCCACGGCTTCCATGACGCTGTCGTTCGCCAGCCGGCGGCCGAAACCGCCGCCGGCCCTGAGCTGGTGCAGCGTGATCCTGTCCTCCGCCACGCCGAGTAACGAGGCGGCAGCCGTTACCGCGCCCTGCGGCGTCTGCGTCGGCGCCCAGATCTCCACGCTGCCGTCGTCCTTGCACCAGGCCGTGCAGTTCTGCGGCTCGAGGTCGGCGTGTGCGACGAAGGGATAGGTATAGAAGGCATCGACGGTCTTTGCGGCCTTTGCGAACGCGCCGTCGACGTCGCCGACCTCGCCCAGGACCTGCTGCGGCGCCGCGGCCGCGAGCTCGGCCGCCGCGGCAACGGCCCCCGACCAGCTGTCGCTGGAAGCCTCGCGCTCGTCCCACTGCACAACGAGCTCGGCCGCCGCCTTGAAGGCCGCCCAGGTGGAGGCGGCGACGATCGCCACGCCCGACAGCATCGCGCCCTGGCCCGGGTTGAACTCGATGGGCGTGCCTTTCCCCTCCAGCAGGAAGGCGTCCCGCACGCCGGGCAGCGATTTCACGTGATCGAGGTTCGCGGACACGGCACGCGCGCCGATAGCGGGTGCTTTCACCAGGGTGGCATAGAGCATGCCCGGCAGGCGCTGGTCGATGCCGAAAAGCGGCTTGCCGGTCACCAGATCGTGGTTGTCGACGCCGGTGATGCGCCGCCCGAGCAGCCGGAAATCCTTGCGATCCTTGAGCGGCACGCTTTCGGCAGCGGGCACCGGCAGCCCCGCGGCAAGCTCCGCGAGCTCGCCGTAGCCGAGCCGGCGGCCCGATGCCTCGTGGATCACGTAACCGGCCTCGGTACGCAAAGCCGACTCGTCGACTTCCAGCGCCTGTGCCGCGGCCCCGACGAGCATCGCCCGCGCGACGGCGCCGGCACGCCGCAGGACGTCCCAGTTCCGCGGTACCGACAGCGAGCCGCCGGCGAACTGCGGCCCGAACAGCGCCTCGCTGATGGCGGACTGCTCGACTCGCACTTGCGACCAGTCCACGTCGAGCTCCTCGGCCACGATCATCGGCAGGGAGGTCTTCACGCCCTGCCCGATCTCAGGGTTTTTCGCGTAGATGACGACGGTGCCGTCCGGCCGCACCTGGACGTAGGCGTTGGGCGCAAACGTTCTGCTCTTGCCGGTTCCTGTCGCGCGCACCGCCGCCTCGAGCGCGGGCGCGCCGAGCGCGAACCCGAGCACGAGCCCGCCGCCGGCAAAACCCGCGGCCTTGATGAACCGTCGCCGGCTCATTCCCGGCCGGGCGGATTCGGTGACGGCGCGCTGCAGGAACCCGGGCAGGTTGGGATCGACGGATACCCTGCGCTCCTTCATGACCTGCCCTCCGTACCGGCGGCGCGGTGAATGGCCTTGCGGATGCGGTTGTACGTACCGCAGCGGCAGAGATGACGGCTCATGGCAGCGTCGATGTCCGCGTCCGTAGGCCGCGGCTTCTGCGCGAGCAGGGCGGCGGCGCTCATGAGCTGGCCGGCCTGGCAATAGCCGCACTGGGGCACGTCCTCATCGATCCACGCCTGCTGCACCGGGTGCAGCGTGCCATCCGCGGCCGCGAGACCTTCAATCGTGGTGATCGCCTGCTCGCCGACGGCTCCGACCGGGAGAACGCAGGATTGCACCGGCTGCCCGTCGAGGTGAACGGTGCAGGCGCTGCACTGGGCAATGCCGCAGCCGTACTTGGTGCCCACGAGGCCCAGCGTATCGCGCAACACCCACAGGAGCGGAGTCGCCGGGTCGATGTCGCCGAGCTCGTGCCGACGGCCGTTGATGTTCAGTTGCATGGACATCCCCCTCTTGCACGCCGATGTTGCGCGGGAAACCTCAAGTGTCGGGCTATTCGCCTCCCGAGGCAATCTGCCTGGCGGAACGACGCCGCGCGGCAGGCGCACTTTGACAGGCGCGTGCGTCCTTCGCCATCGGCGCGGCTAGTCGCGTTCCTGCCGGGCGAGAAACCGGTCGAGGCTGTTCGCGAACGCCTGCCGATCCCTCTGGCTGATCGCCGGCGGCCCGCCCGTGTTCACGCCGCTGGCTCGCAGGGTATCCATGAAATCCCGCATGTTCAGCCGCGCCCGGATGTTTTCCGTGGTGTAGAGCTCGCCCCGCGGGTTCAGCGCGTGACCGCCTTTCGCGATGACCTCGGCCGCCAGCGGGATATCCGCGGTAATCACGAGGTCGCCGGGCTCCAGCCGCTCTACGATTTCGCTGTCGGCGACGTCGAATCCGGAGCGGACCTGGATGGTGCGGATGAACCTCGACGCGGGAACCCTGAGCGGCTGGTTGGCGACGAGCGTCAGCAGCGTACCGGTGCGATTGGCCGCCCTGAACAGGATGTCCTTGACCACCCCCGGACAGGCGTCCGCGTCGACCCATATTTTCATGCCTGTCCCCCCGGCCCCGCTTGCACAACCGGCTGCCGCGCCTGCCCGTTGACCATGATGGCGCGAAAATCGCTGACGTTGGTCCGGGTCGGGCCGGTAATGACGAGATCGCCCAGCGCTTCGAAGCAGCGCGCGGAGTCGCTGGCGGCCAGCGCCCCTGCCGGATCGATGCCGAGGGCCTGTAACCGCGCAAGCGTGTCCGGGCCGATCAGCGCGCCCGCGTGCGTGCCGACGCCGTCGTAGCCGTCCGTGTCGCAGGCGATGGCGTAAATCCCCGCCGCGCCGTCGAGCGCGAGTGCCAGCGCGAGCAAAAATTCGCTGTTCGGGCCGCCGATGCCGCGCGCGTTCCGCACGACAGCCGTAACCTCGCCGCCTGACAGCACGATCGTCGGTTCAGCGGTTCGCGCCAGCTCTTTCGCAACGGCCGCATGAGCGACCGCGGCTTCGCGGGCGTCGCCTGCGATCGTATCGCCGAGCAGGCGGACGGCGAAACCTGCATCGCGCGCCGCCATCCTTGCGGCATCCAGCGCGTCGGCGGCTGCCGCGACGATGCGGCAGCGGTTGTCCTCGCGCGGCATTTCCGCGACCGGCTTCTCCTTTATGGCCTGCAGCACGCGCGGCGCCAGCGCGATTGAATAGCGTTCCAGGACGGCCTGCACGTCATCGAACGTGTCGCGGCTCGGGAAAGTCGGACCCGAGGCGATAGTCGCCGGATCGTCGCCGACGACATCCGAGATGATCAGCGTTTCGACGCGCGCCGGCGCGGCGGCCCGCGCAAGACCGCCGCCCTTGACCTGCGACAGTGCCGTTCGCACGACGTTGAGTTCCCGGATCGAGGCACCGGCGCGCAGCAGGCCGGCCGTGATGCGCTGCTTCTCCGCGAGGCTCAGCTCCGGGATCGGCAGGCACAGGAGCGCCGACCCTCCTCCCGAGATCAGCACCAGCGCCAGGTCGTCCGCGCCAAGCTCCCGCGCCAGCGAGAGCGCGCGGCGCGCGCCCGCGACGCTCATGCGATCCGGCACGGGATGACCGGCCTCGATCAGCTCGATGTTTCCCTGCCTGGAAAAGCCCGGCAGCGCGTGGCCGTAGCGGGTGATGGCGAGTCCTTCCAACGGCCCCGGCCAGTGAGCCGCGGCGACCTCGGCCATAGCCGTCGCGGCCTTGCCGATCGCGAGCAGGAGCGTTCGCCCTTGCGGCGGTGCGGGCAGCTGCGGCGGCAACACGCGTTCCGGGCTCACGGCCGCGACAGCCGCAGCGAACAGCGAACGGAGGAAGCGCCTGGGATCCACGGCAGCGCTACCGGTATTGGCCTGCGGGAAAACCATGCAGTGACGATCGGGAAGAGGGACTAAGTCCTCGACGCTACATCAGACGCAAGGGAGCGGCAATCGGCCGCCGACCGGCCGGTCCGAAGGACTACACTGTAGGAAGACTGCAGGAGGTGTGAGTATGAGCAAGCCGGTTTGTGTGGTCGTGGGCGTCGGCGTGGGCAACGGCGCGGCGCTCGCGCGGGCATTTTCGAACGAAGGAATGGCGGTCGCGCTGCTGGCGCGGAGCACCGGTTTCACCTCGACCCTGGCCGACGAGCTGCCGGACAGCCGGGCCTACGCCTGCGACGTCACCGACGCCGAATCCGTGCGCGAAACCTTCGCGAGCATTCGCCGCGACCTCGGCGACCCGGCGACCGTCGTGTACAACGCCGGCTCCGGCGTGTGGGGCGACGTCGAGGCAATCGATCTCGACGACTTCGAAGAATCGTGGCGCGTGAACGCCCATGGCGCCCTGGCGGTGAGCCGGGAAGTGATACCGTCCATGAAAGCGGCGGGAAACGGCAACATCATCTTCATCGGCGCGACGGCATCGAGGCGCGGCGGCCCGCGGACGGCGGCATTCGCGCCGGCCAAGGCGGCCCAGCGCAGCCTCGCCGAGTCCATGGCGCGCACGCTTTGGCCGCAGGGAATCCACGTATCCCTCATCGTTATCGACGCGGTCGTGGACCTGCCGCGGACGCGCGAAAACATGCCGGACAAACCGGACGACTTCTTCCTGAACCCGGACGATATGGCAGCAAGCGCCGTCTGGCTCGCACACCAGCCGCGCTCCGCGTGGACCTTCGAGATCGACGTGCGGCCGTTCGGCGAGAAGTGGTGAGATGAGCTTCGGCCTTCGCGGCGGGCGCAAGGCAGTACAATGACGGGACAGGAGGTGCACGCATGGGTGGGAAGCAACAGGCAGAAGGACCGGACCTTGGCGCGGGGGTAGCGCTGGCGGACGTACCGCAAGACGGCATGCTCGCGGGGCAGGTGAACGGCGAGGCGGTGCTGCTGGCCCGTGTGGAAGGCGAGCTTCGTGCCGTCGGCGCCCGCTGCACGCATTACGGCGGACCGCTGGGCAAGGGCCTCGTCGTCGGCGACACCGTCCGCTGTCCCTGGCATCACGCCTGCTTCTCCTTGCGCACCGGTGAAGCGATCGGCGCGCCGGCGTTGAACCCCGTGGCCTGCTGGAAGGTGGAGATCGAGGGTGAGCGTGCCTTCGTGCGGGAGAAGCTCCCCGCGTCGCTGCCCGAACGCACCCCCGCGAAATCGCCGGCCTCCGTCGTGATCGTCGGCGGCGGCGCCGCCGGAGAGGCGGCCGCGGAGACGCTGCGCCGCGAGGGCTACACCGGGCCGGTCACGATCCTGAGCGACGATACCGCGCTGCCTTGCGACCGGCCGAACCTGTCGAAGGATTACCTGGCCGGCACCGCCCAGCCGTCCTGGATCCCGCTGCGCGGCGAGGCGTTTTATCGCGACCACGACATCGACCTGAGACTCGGCACGCGCGTCGCGAAGCTCGATACGGCAAGCTCGCGCGTGGTGCTGGAAGACGGCAGCGAGCTGGGCTACGGCGCGCTGCTGCTCGCGACCGGCGCCGAGCCCGTGCGGCTCGACCTGCCCGGCGCCGGCCGTGTGCACTACCTGCGCACGCAGGCCGACAGCGAGGCCATCATCGCGGCGGTCGAGGCGGGCGCGAAATGGGCCGTGGTGATCGGCGCCAGCTTCATCGGCCTCGAGGTCGCCGCCTCGCTGCGGCAGCGGGGCGTCGGCGTGCACGTCGTCGCGCCGGACAAGCGGCCGCTCGAACGCGTCATGGGGCCGGAGCTCGGCGATTTCATCCGCACGCTGCACGAAAAGGAGGGCGTGGAGTTTCACCTGGAGCAGACGGCAACCGAATTCGACGCGAACGGCGTCACCTTGCAGAACGGCAAACGCATCGAATGCGACCTCGTGGTCGCGGGCATCGGCGTGCGGCCGCGTACCGCGCTGGCCGAGGCTGCCGGTCTCGCGACGGACAACGGCGTGGTGGTCGACGAGTATCTCGCCGCGAGCGCTCCGAACGTGTACGCCGCCGGCGATATCGCACGCTGGCCGGACGCGGTCAGCGGCGAGCGGATCCGGGTCGAGCACTGGGTGGTCGCGCAACGCCAGGGGCAATGCGCGGCACGCAATATCCTCGGCGCGGGAGAGCGCTACAGCGACCCGCCCTTCTTCTGGAGCCGGCATTACGACGCTGCCATAAACTACGTCGGACATGCGCGGCGCTGGGAGCGGATCGAGACCGACGGGAACCCCGCGGACTACGACTTTGCGGCCCGGTTCATGGACGGTGAGAAAGCGCTCGCGCTGGCCACCATCTACCGCGATATCGAGAGCCTCGAGTTCGAGGCCGAGCTGGAGCGACTGTAGGAGCCAGCCATGCGGGCGACGGCAGCCGACCTGACGGAGGCTTCGCGCGCAATGCGCGAAGACAGCAAAAAGAGGAAAACCTTCCCTTGGAAAGACCCCTGCTGCTGCGCCTTGCGGTAGCGTTGGCCGTGGGCCTGATCGTCGGCATCGAGCGCGGCTGGAACAGCCGCCTCGAAGCCAGCGGCCAGCGCACCGCCGGCTTGCGCACGTTTGCCCTCACCGGGCTGCTCGGCGGTGTGGTCGCGGCACTCGCGGAGGTTCACCCGGTGGTGCTCGCCGCGGGGTTGCTCATCGTCGGCGGCTTCGTGGTCGCGGCGTATGTCGTAACGGCGCCTGCAATGCAGGATTTCGGCATGACCACCGAGTTCGCGATCATCGCCACGTTCTCGCTCGGTGCGCTGGCGGTGCTCGGTGCGCCGTTCGAGGCGACGGCGGCCGCCATCCTGATCGCGCTCGTGCTCGGCCTGAAGACGGAAGTGCACAACGTCCTGCACGGCCTCGGCCGCAACGAGGTGCTGGCGACGCTGCAGCTCTTGCTCATCGCGGCCGTGCTCGTGCCGTTGCTGCCGAACCGGCCGGTTGGTCCCTGGGCCATCAATCCGCGCATGATCGGCATGCTCGTGCTGCTGATTGCGGGCCTGTCGTACGTCGGCTATTTCGCCGTACGCGTTTTCGGCGCGCGCCTCGGCTTGCTGCTGACCGCGCTGTTCGGCGGCTTGAGCTCGTCCACCGCGGTCACCATCGCTTACGCGCGCCGCTCGCGCGGCGCCCTGCCGCATGCCCGCTTCTACGGAGCCGGCATCGCGCTGGCCGCCACCATGATGACGCCGCGCGTGGTGCTCGAAATCGGCATCGTCAACCGTGACCTCCTCCCGGGGCTCCTGCCAACGGTCGTGACGCTTGCGCTGGTGCCGCTCGCCGCCGTCGCCTGGATCAACCTGCGCGGCCACCACGATGAAGTAGAGCACGAGGTGCCGCTGGGCAACCCGCTGCAGCTGCGGGCCGCGATCACTTTCGGCATCCTGCTGTCGATGCTGTTCATCGCCGGCGACGTCATCAAGCGCAGCTTTGGCGATGCCGGAATCTACACCATGGCGGCGCTCGCGGGCCTGGTCGACGTGGACGCCATTTCGCTCTCCCTGGCCGGCGCCGCCATGCAGGACCTCGATGCCGCCACCGCCCAGCGCGGCATCGTGATCGCGCTGCTCGTGAATACGACGTCGAAGGCGGTGCTGGCGGCCGTCCTCGGCGGCCCCGCCATTGCCCGCACGGCCACGGCGGCGCTCGGCCTGGCATTGGCGGCCGGGGCCGCCGTCGCGATCGTCACGCTGGGGTGAATTTGCGCCGGCTGGCGCAGTTGGCCGGCGCAGTTGGCTAGCGAGTTGGCTAGCGCAGCTGGCTGTCCTTGCTGCCGCGCCGGTTATAGGCGCTGTGGCCCGGTGCCTCGTCCTGCGCGGCCTGGCAGGCGACGCAGCGGCGGACGCCCGGCACCGCGCGGCGGCGCGCTTCCGGGATTGCGGCGCCGCACTCCTCGCAGTGCGCGAGGCCCTCGCCGCGCGGCAGCGCGCGGCGGGCGCGCTCTACCGCATCCTCCACGCTGGCATCGATCTGTTCCTGTACGGCCCCGTCGCGGGCCCAACCTGTGGCCATGATTCCTCTCCCGGCCGCGGCCAGGAGTGCCGCGGCAGGTGCCGCTGTGAAACAGGCTAGTATAGTGCGCTCCGCGCGAATCCTCGAACCCCGCGCCCCGAACGAAATGGCACGCCAGTGCTGGCGCTGGCGCAAGAAGCACGCAGGTTTTCGCCCCCTGGCGGTCTCGCCGGTCAGGCCGATTCCACCGACGGGTGGAACAGCCGCCCCTTCTCCGTGATGACGACGACCCCCAGCGCCACGACGCCGGAGACGATGAACCCGAGCGTGAGGGGCACGACCGTGCCGTCGAAGCGCTGCCCGATGTAGAAGCCGATCAGGGCGCCGCCGACGGTGGTGACGAAGCCGAGCACGGACGACGCGGTCCCCGCGATATGTCCCACCGGTTCCATGGCGATCGAGTTGAAGTTCGCGCCGACCAGGCCGAAACAGAACATCATGGCCGACTGCAGCACCGCGAACGCCCACACGGTTTCGTGCCCGGACACGGCGAACAGGACATGCACGGCGGCGATGACGATGAAGCCGAGCAGCGCCGCGTGCGAGACCCGGCGGGTGCCGACGAGTTCCACGATGCGCGCATTGATGTACGAGGCGACGGCCATCCAGCCGGCGGAGAGCGCAAACACGCTCGTCAGCAGCTCCGGAGCCTCCAGCGCATCCGCGAATACCTGCTGCACGGAATTGATGAACCCGAACAGGCCGCCGATCATGGCCGTCAAGGCAAACATGTAGCCGACAGCCGTGCGGCTGGACAGCACCAGCTGGAAGGACTGGTAAATGCCGTCCGGCGACATCGTCCGCCGGTCCTCGGGATGTATCGATTCGGGCAGCCGCCGCCAGGTCCAGATCGCCGCACCGATCCCGAAGGCGGCCAGTGCGGCGAAGATCCATTCCCACGGTGCCACGGCGGCAATCGCCTCGCCGAGTGCCGGCGCGACGATGGGCGCCGCGAGGAACACGATAAAAGTGAGCGACATCACGCGCGCCATCGTGCGGCCGGAATAAAGGTCGCGGATGATGGTGATGGCCAGCACGCGCGTCGCCGCGGCGCACATGCCTTGCAGCGCGCGTGCCGCAATCATCACGTCGAGCGTGGGCGCGAAAGCGGCGACGATCGTGAACAGCGCATAACCCGCGAGGCCGGCCAAAAGCACGGGCTTGCGGCCGAAATGATCGGCCAGCGGGCCATAAAAGAGCTGGGCGGCACCCAGGCCGAGCAAAAACGCGGTGATTACCCATTGTTGCTCGTTGACGGTCGCGATATCGAGCGAGGCGCCAATCTGCGGCAGGACCGGCAGCATCGCGTCTATCGACAGCGCGTTCACAGCCATCAGCGTTGCCATGAGCGCGACGAACTCCCTGAAGCCCATTACCGGCTGGCGCTCACGCATGCGCCATTATTGAACACCGCCATCGCGGGCGCCACAGCGGCAGCAGGCCCGCAAAGACCCGTCCCGGTTTGCGCCGAACGTCCCGGCTCGGCCCTTTGCTGCCGTAAACTTGGCGCTTCGTCGGTCCATCCGGCTGGGGGAATCATGACATCCAGAAAAGCCTCGATGCTGCTTTGCATGGCAGCTCTCGTTCATTTTGCCGGCTTCGGCTCCGCACCGGCTTCGGCGGCCGTCGACGACAGCGGTGTGCCGCATGGCATCGTGCTGGTCGTCGGCGACGGCATGGGCTCGGCGCATTTCACGCTCGCGCGGGTTCTGCGCGGGGATGACTACCGGATCGGCGAGCTTCCGCGTACCGGGCTGGTCGCAACCGACGCCGTGGATGCGCTGGTGACCGATTCCGCCGCCGCGGCCACCGCGTACGCGACCGGCGTGAAGACGACCCGCGGCTACGTCGGGGTCGATCCGTCGGGTGCGCCGCACCCCACGGTGCTGGAGATAGCCGGGCAGCGCGGGCTCGCCACCGGGCTCGTGACGACGGCGCGGTTCGGCGACGCGACGCCGGCGGCGTTTGCCGCGCATGCCGAGGATCGGCGCAATCTCACGCTGATCGCGGGGCAGATGCTCCAGAGCGGCGCCGATATCATCGTGAGCACCGGGCTCGAGCAGTTCGGCACCGGCGACCTGCCGGCACTGGAGGAGCTCGCGAGCGGGAGCGATTACCAGGTCGTCCGGACCGGCGCCGGCCTGGAGGATGCCGGTGCCGGGCCGGTGCTCGCCGTGCTGCCCTCGGGCGAGCTCGATGCCGAATCGCCCGATATGCCCTTGCACGAGCTCGCGCTCTGGGCCGTCGAGCGGCTGTCCGGCAACCCCGAAGGCTTTTTCCTGCTCGTCGAGCACGAAGGCACCGACACGGCGAGTCACCGGAACGACCAGGCGGCGCTGGAGAGCAGCCTCGTGGCACTCGACAAGGCGGTCGGCGCCGTGGCGGAATTCGCGCGCCGAAACGGCGGCATCCTCGTAATCGTCGTCGGCGATCACGAAACGGGCGGGCTGCAGGTCGGCGGCACTTGGGAGGCACCAGAGGCGATCTGGCGCGATCGTTACCACAGCGGCGAAGCCGTGCCGATTTTCTCGATGGGCCCGGGAGCGGGCGCGTTCACAGGCTTTCTCGACAACACGGAGGTGGGCCGCGCACTGCTCGCCCTGGTCGGCTGCATGGGGCGCTGACGGTTACCCCGCCGTGCAGGCGGCGTACGGAACGCTTGCATCCTGGTCGGCAGCTGTTAAAGTGCGCGCCTTCCGATGCACTCCGGTCTGCATCGCGTTTCGCGGCGTCCCTTTCGAGCGGCCGGCC
>CAZSKQ010000019.1:10701-11957 GCA_964607425.1 uncultured Woeseiaceae bacterium | reverse complement strand
CCGATGCACTCCGGTCTGCATCGCGTTTCGCGGCGTCCCTTTCGAGCGGCCGGCCCCGAGTCGATTCTTTTCCTTTTTTGTTTTGCCTGGACCGGCCCGGCGCTGCGCGCCGCGCGCGGGTGATCCAGGAGTAATACCCGTATGACTTTCCCCTCACTCGGCCTTTCGGCCGAGCTGCTTCGTGCCGTAGCGGCACAACACTACGACACGCCCACTCCCATTCAACGCCAGGCGATTCCCGCGATCCTCGGGGGCGGCGACGTGCTCGGCATTGCCCAGACCGGCACCGGCAAGACCGCCGGCTTCACCCTGCCGCTGTTGCAGCGGCTGTTCGCCGACGGGCGCCCGTCCGGCGCGCGGGCCATACGCGCGCTCATCCTGGCGCCGACCCGCGAGCTTGCGGCGCAGGTACAGCAGAGCGTCGTCGATTTCGGCCGTTATTTGCCGGTCCGCTCACTCGCGATTTACGGCGGCGTTTCCATCCGCCCGCAGATCGCCGAGCTGCGGCGAGGCGTCGACATCGTCGTTGCCACCCCCGGACGGCTGCTGGATCACGTCTCGCAGCGCACCATCGACCTGTCGCGCGTCGAGGTGCTGGTGCTGGACGAAGCGGACCGCATGCTCGACATGGGCTTTATCCGCGATATCAGGAAAATCATCGCGCTGCTGCCGAAAAACCGGCAGAACCTGCTGTTTTCCGCGACCTTCAACAAGGACACGACCGAGCTCGCCGACCGCTTGCTGCAAGCGCCGAAAAGAATCGAGGTCGCCGGCCGGGAACGGACAGCTGACACGATCACGCAGCATGTCTACCCGGTCGATCGCGCGCGCAAGCGCGAGCTGCTCTCCTACCTCGTCGGTTCCGGGAACTGGCGCCAGGTGCTGGTGTTCACACGCACCAAGCACGCCGCGAATCGCCTGGCCGCGCAACTCACGAAGGACGGGCTGGACGCCGCCGCGATCCATGGGAACAAGAGCCAGGGCGCGCGTACCCGCGCGCTGCGCGATTTCCGCAACGGGCAGGTTCGCGTGCTGGTTGCGACGGATATCGCGGCCCGCGGGCTCGACATCGACCAGCTGCCGCACGTAGTCAACTACGACCTGCCGCAGGTCGCGGAAGATTACGTTCATCGCGTCGGCCGCACCGGCCGCGCCGGCCTGGAAGGCGCAGCGGTATCGCTCGTCTCCCCCGAAGAAAAGCCGTTGCTGGCGGATATCGAGCGCCTGCTGAAACGCGCACTGCCGCGCACGCGGCT
>CAZSKQ010000019.1:3587-10601 GCA_964607425.1 uncultured Woeseiaceae bacterium | reverse complement strand
GATGTGACCCGATTCTCCCGTCCGACCGCGAGGGACTTCGATCTGCGATGCTGCTCGCGCTGATCGTCTTTTTACCGTTTGCGGGCAGCCTGTTAGCCGCGCTACTGCCGAAACACGCGCGCAACGCCGCCGCGGCCTTCGCGGGCACGGTGGCGCTCGCCTGTGCCGTGCTGGTCGCCATCCAGTACCCGCAGGTGACCGAGGCGGGGGTCGTGCGCGGCTACCTGTCCTGGCTGCCGGACCTCGGGCTCAACCTGTACCTGCGCATGGACGGCTTCGCGTGGCTGTTCGCCATGCTGGTCACGGCGATGGGCGCGCTGGTCGCGCTGTACGCGCGTTACTACATGTCGGCGGAGGACCCGGTCGCGCGCTTCTTCTCGTTCCTGCTCGCGTTCATGGGCGCGATGCTCGGCATCGTCCTCTCGGGCAACCTCATCCAGCTCGTCGTGTTCTGGGAGCTGACCAGCCTGACCTCGTTCATGCTCATCGGTTACTGGTATCACCTGGACGAGGCGCGGCGCGGTGCCCGCATGGCGCTCGTCATCACGATCGGGGGCGGGTTCGCCCTGCTCCTCGGCGTGCTCATGCTCGGCGCCATGGTCGGCAGCTACGACATCGAGGTGGTGCTCGCGTCCGCGGACGCGATTCGCGGGCATTCGTGGTACGCGCCCATGCTGGTGCTGGTCGTCGTCGGCGCGCTGAGCAAGAGCGCGCAGTTCCCGTTCCACTTCTGGCTGCCGCGCGCCATGGCCGCGCCGACGCCGGTTTCCGCCTACCTGCACTCGGCCGCCATGGTCAAAGCGGGTGTGTTCCTGCTGGCGCGTCTCTGGCCCGCGCTGTCGGGCACCGAGCTGTGGTTCTGGCTCGTATGCGGCGCGGGCGGCCTGACGCTGCTCATCGGCGCGTTCAATGCGGCCTGGCAGCGCGATATGAAGGGAGTGCTGGCGTACTCGACCATCAGTCATCTCGGGCTGATCACGATGCTGCTCGGCATGAACAGCAGGCTGGCGCTGGTCGCCGCGATCTTCCACATGATGAATCACGCCACCTTCAAGGCGTCGCTGTTCATGGCGGCCGGCATCGTGCAGCACGAGACCGGCACCCGCGATCTCAGCCGGCTGTGCGGGCTGCGGCGCGCCATGCCGCTCACGGCCACCGTCGCCACCGTAGCCGCCGGCGCGATGGCTGGCGTGCCGCTGCTGAACGGCTTCCTCTCGAAGGAGATGTTCTTCTCCGAGGCGATCGCCACCGGCGACTTCACCGGGCTGGACTTCTCGCTGCCGGCGGTGGCGACGATCGGCAGCGCCTTCAGCGTCGCCTACTCCGCGCGCTTCGTGCACCAGGTATTCTTCGGCCCGCCCTGCGGCACGCTGCCGCGCACGCCGCACGAACCGCTCGCCGGCATGCTGCTGCCCAGCGCCCTGCTGGTGCTGGCGTGCGTGCTGGTCGGCATCGTCCCGGGATTGACCCTGGGCCCGTTTCTCGGCACGGCGGGTCTCTCGATCCTCGGCGAGGACATGCCGGTGTATCGCCTTGCCGTCTGGCACGGCGTCACCACGCCGCTCCTGATGAGCTTCATTGCGCTCACCGGCGGCCTGCTGTTCTACATCTGGCAATATCGCAGCGGCCGTGCGATGTCGCCCGCGCCGGTGCTGTCGCGCCTGAAGGCGCAGCGCCTGTTCGATATCGCGAGCGTGCGCGTCACGCGCAGTGCGGGCCGCGTCATCGAGTACGTCTTCTCCAGCCGGCTGCAGACGCAGCTGCTGATGATGGTGTGCCTCGCGCTCGTGGCCGGCTTCTTCACGCTGCAGCGCGGCGGCTGGCTGCAGGGCTTCATGCCGTTGACGCCGATCGATCCGTTGTTCGTCCTGCTGTGGATTGGCGGCGGCGCCTGCGCCATCGGCGCGGCGGTGCAGGCGAAGTACCATCGGCTGGCAGCGGTGATCATGGTCGGCGCGACCGGCCTTGCCACCTGCCTTACCTTCGCGTGGTTCGCCGCGCCCGACCTCGCGCTGACGCAGCTCACGGTCGAGGTGGTGACGGTCGTGCTCTTCCTGCTCGGGCTGCGCTGGCTGCCGCGCTTCTACGAGTGGGACGACCCGCGGCGCAAAACGCTGCGCGCGCGCGCACGACGGGCGCGCGACGGTGTAATTGCGGTGGCGACCGGCGGCGGCGTGACCGCGCTCGCGTACGCGGCGCTGACACGCCCGCCGACCTCGCGCGTGTCCGACTTCTTCATTGAGAACGCGCTCCCCGAAGGCGGCGGCCGCAACATCGTCAACGTCATCCTGGTGGATTTCCGCGGCTTCGACACCTTCGGCGAGATTACCGTGGTGGGCACCGTGGCCGTCATCGTCTTCGCGATCCTGCGGCGTTTCCGGCCGGCGCCGGAGAGCATAGCGCGGCCGCGCGGCCAGGAGGAGGAAGACGCCGCGCGCGAAGCGATCATCGATGATTTCCCGGACCTGCTGCCGGCCGGTTACCTGAAGATCCCTGCCGTGCTGGTGCGCCTGCTCTTGCCGATGGCGGCTCTCGTGTCGTTTTATTTCCTGTTCCGCGGGCATAACGCACCGGGCGGTGGATTCGTCGGCGGGCTCGTGATGGCGACGGCGCTGATCGTGCAGTACATGGTCGGCGGCACGATCTGGGTTGAGTCGCGTATCCGCCTGCTGCCGCAGCACTGGATCGGCGTCGGCCTGCTCGCGGCGGCCACCGCCGGGCTCTGCGCCTGGCTGGTTTCGGAGCCGTTTCTCACCTCGCAGGAGGTCACGCTCGGCGGGTTGCACCTGTCGACGGCGCTCCTGTTTGACACCGGCATCTACGTCGTGGTGGTCGGGGCGACAGTGCTGATGCTGATCGCGCTGGCGCACCAGTCGCTGCGCAGCCCGCGCCGGCGGGTGGAGCCGATCGAGCCGCGCGCGCCCCTGCGCCGCGTGGCATTGCCGGAAGAGGAAGCGAGCTGATGGAAGCGGTGTACGCATTGGCGGTAGGCGTGCTGGCGGCTTCCGGTGTCTGGCTGCTGCTTCGTCCGCGCACGTTCCAGGTGCTGCTCGGGCTGTCGCTGCTGTCCTATGCCACGAACATTTTCATCTTCGGCATGGGTCGGCTGACGCTGCACCGGCCGCCGATCATACGCGGCAACACGCCGGTCGATCCCGCGTTCTTCGCGGATCCCACGCCGCAGGCCCTGGTGCTCACCGCGATCGTGATCACGTTCGCGACGACCGCGCTGTTCCTCGTGGTGCTGCTCGCGCTTCGCGGACTTACCGGCACCGATCATGTCGACGGCCGGGAGCCCGACAAATGAGCGGGTTGTTCGCGCACCTGCCGGTATTGCCCATCGTGGTGCCGCTCATGGCGGGCGCCGTCATGCTGCTGCTGCGGGAACGGCACCGGCGCACCCGCGTGACCCTCGCGCTGGCGTCCGCGATCGTGCAACTCGGCGTGGCGATCACGCTGCTCGCGCTCACCGCGGGCCTGGTGCCGGGCGGCTGGGCCGAAGGCATCGGCGTGTACCGGATCGGCGGCTGGCCCGCGCCCTTCGGGATCGTGCTGGTAGTGGATCCGCTATCGGCCCTGATGCTGGTCCTGTTCGCCACCATAGCGCTCGCCGCGCTGGTGTTCGCCGTGGCGCATTGGGACAACCCGGGGCAGCCGTTTCATGCGCTGCTGCAATTCCTGGCCATGGGCGTCAACGGGGCGTTCCTCACCGGCGACGTGTTCAACCTGTTCGTCTTCTTCGAGATCCTGCTGGTCGCCTCCTACGGCCTGGTGCTGCGGGGCCTCGGCTCGGAGCGGGTGAAAACCGGCTTGAACTACATCGCCGTCAACCTCGCGTCGTCCACGCTGTTCCTGATGGGAGTGGCGCTGATCTACGGCATCACCGGCACGCTCAACATGGCGGACATCACGCAGGCGCTGCCCGCGCTCGCGCCCGGCGACCGGCGTGTTTTCGATGCCGGCGCGGCGCTGCTCGGGGTGGCATTCCTCGTGAAAGCCGGGAGCTGGCCGCTGAATTTCTGGCTGCCGCGCACCTATTCCACCGCCGTGCCGCCGGTCGCCGCGGTGTTCGCGATCATGACGAAGGTCGGCATCTACGCCGTGCTCAGGATCGGGACGCTGCTCGGCGAGGACCAGGTCGCGGCCGCGATCCTGGGCGGGATACTCTTTTACACGGGCCTCGTGACGCTCGTTGCGGGCACTATCGGTGTGCTGTCGGCACGGCAGCTCACCCGCTTCGTGGCCTACACCGTTGTCATCTCGACCGGACTGCTGCTGGCGACCCTCGGTCTGGGACTCGAGGAACTCACGGCGCCGGCGCTCTTCTACCTCGCCGTTTCGGTGCTCACGACTGCCACCTTTTTCATGCTGACGGGGATGACCGACCGGGCGCGGGTCGCCCATCCGCAACCCGCACCCACCGAGCCGGAGCCGCAGCCGTTCTATGCTTCCTTCGGGGTCACCGCGCCGGACCCCTACGGGCTCGACGAGGAAGTCGGTGTCGCCATCCCGCTGGCAATGGCGTTCCTCGGCCTCGTGTTCGTGTTCTGCGCGCTGCTCGTGGCGGGGCTGCCCCCGCTGCCGGGCTTTATCGCCAAGTTCGCGGTGCTCGCCGCGGCGCTCGGCACGCCGGCGGCGAACCAGGCGCCGGTGTGGCTGCTGGCGATCGCGGTGCTGCTCTCCGGGTTCGCCGCGGTCTTCGCCAGCTCGCGCCTCGGCATGCGTCTCTTCTGGTCGCAGGCCGCGCGCCGGGTACCGCGCCTGCGCGTGCTTGAAGCGGCGCCGGTAGCGCTGCTGGTGCTCGTGACCTTCGCGATGTCTGCCTACGCGCCGGAGATCATGCAGTTCCTGCAGATGGCCGCCGCATCGCTGCACAACCCGGACGCGTACGTGCGGGCCGTGCTTGGAGGCATGCCGTGAAAATTCGCGTCGCGCGCCGGCTGTCGCCTGGCCTGGTCGCCTGGCTCGCGTTCCTGTGGCTGCTGCTGAACCAGACCGTCGCGCCCGGCCAGGTGGTGCTCGCACTGCTGATCGGGGTGGCGCTGTCGTGGCTCGCCTCCGCGCTGCGCCCGTTGTCCGCGCGCGTTCGCAACCCGCACGTCATCGTCGCGTTGCTCTTCACGGTGTTCATCGACGTGGTGCGCTCCAACATCGCGGTGGGGCGGATCGTGCTCGGGCTCATGGGCAAGCGCAAGGTGACTTCGGGATTCCTGGACATCCCGCTCGAGTTGCACGATCCGCACGGGCTGGCCGGCCTCGCGATGATCGTGACCGCGACCCCGGGCACCGTCTGGGTGGATCTCGCCCGGGACGGCAGCTACGTGACGCTGCACATCCTGGACCTGGAGGACGAGCAGCACTCGATTAACTGGATCAAGACTCGCTACGAACGGCCGTTGATGGAGATCTTCGAATGACCGCTGTTTTCGACTATGCCGCCTGGTTCGCGTCGCTGTGCTTCGTGCTGGCGATGCTTTTGGCGCTCGTGCGATTGTTTATCGGCCCCGCGGCACAGGACCGGATACTGGCGCTGGACACCTTTTACATCAACGGCATGCTGACCCTGCTCATGCTCGGGATACGTTCGGATTCCACCGTGTATTTCGATATGGCGCTCCTGATCGCGCTGTTCGGGTTCGTGAGTACGATCGCGCTGGCGAAGTTCCTGCTGCGCGGCGAGGTGATCGAGCCATGAACGGGACTGAGCTGCCGCTGTGGGTGACGGTGCCCGGTACGTTGCTGCTGGTCGCCGGCGGCCTGATCGTGCTGACCGGCGCGATAGGGCTGCTGCGACTGCCGACCTTTTTCGCGCGCATGCACCCGCCCACCATGGGGACCAGCCTCGGCACCGGCTGCGTGCTGGTCGCATCGATGCTCGCTTCCTCGGCGCTGCTCGGGCGGCCGGTCGTGCACGAGCTCCTGATCACGGTGTTCGTGATCGTTACGACGCCGGTGACGGCCATGTTGCTGGTACGCGCGGGGCGGCATCGGGATCTTTCGGAGAAGACGAAGCGATACCCTCTATGAGTCCCATCGGGCGGCCCTGGCCCCGGCCTGCCTATACGCAACACCACGGTTGCCTTTCATCGCAGGGACTGTTACGGTAAAAGCAACCTGGAGGTTGCGCGAATGAGTCGGGATACCGATCGCATCGAGAAAGAGGTCCTGCTGCGGGCGCCGCTGGACCGCGTTTGGGCCGCCGTTAGCGACGCGAAGCAGTTCGGCACCTGGTTCGGCGTGGAGTTCGACGGGGAGTTTGTTGCGGGTGAGCGCCTCACCGGCCGGATCGTCCCGACGAAGGTCGACCCGGAGGTTGCCAGGAAGCAGGAACCGCACACGGGGCTGCCCTGTGACGTTGCGGTGGAGCGCATCGAGCCCATGCGCCTGTTCTCGTTCCGCTGGCATCCGTACGCCATCGAGCCGGGTGCCGACTACGCGCAAGAGCCGACGACGCTGGTCACGTTCGAACTGGAGGAGGTCGCGGAGGGCACGCGATTGACGATCACCGAGTCGGGCTTCGACCGGGTTCCGCTCGCGCGCCGTGCCGACGCCTTCGCTTCCAACGAGGAGGGCTGGAGCATCCAGGTTACGCTGATCGGCAAGTACGTGGCGCAAGCCGCCTGACGCCGGCATGCCTCGCCAGCGCTCCGCCGCGGCCGGGCTGTCGAACGCTCTGCCGGTTTTCGTCGCGCTCGGCGATGAAACGCGGCTGCGCATCGTGAGCCGCCTGAGCCGGGAAGGTCCCTTGTCGATTTCGCGTCTCACGGACGGTACCCGCCTCACGCGCCAGGCCGTTACCAAGCACCTGGGCGTGCTCGCGGACGCGGGCCTCGTCAGCGGCCGGCGCCGCGGCCGCGAGCGCATCTGGCGCATTCGCGCGCGCAAGCTCGACGAAGTGCGCCGGTACCTGCAGGAAATCTCCGCGCAATGGGACGAGGCGATCGCGCGCCTGCAGGCGTTGGTGGAAAGCGCACGCGAGTGACCGCACCGCGAGCGCTTTGCCGCGTGAGCCGG
>CAZSKQ010000019.1:0-3487 GCA_964607425.1 uncultured Woeseiaceae bacterium | reverse complement strand
GTTTCAGTCATTTGCCTTGGTCCGACCCCGCGAAGTACTTGCGCTTTTCATTCACCAGCACGCTCGCCAGCAGGATCAGCGCAATGAGGTTGGGCGCGGCCATCAGGCCGTTCAAGGTATCGGCGATGCTCCAGATCAGTTGCAGGCCGCCGACCGCACCGACGTACAGGAACGCAAGGAACGCCAGGCGGTACGGCAACACGACCTTGCGTCCGAAGAGGTATTCCCAGCTCTTCTCGCCGTAGAAGTTCCAGGTCAGCATCGTCGAGTACGCGAAGAGCGCGATCGAGATCAGCACGAGGTAGCCACCAGGCCCGGGCAGCCCGGTCGAGAAGGCTTGGCTGGTCAGCTCGGCTCCAGTCTGCCCACTCGTCATCACGCCGGTGACCAGGATCACCAGCGCAGTCATCGTGCATACGACCAGCGTATCGATGAAAACCTCCCAAATCCCCCAGAGGCCTTGCGCGAACGGTTTATTGCGGGCTTGCGCGTGAACGATGGACGCGGAGCCGAGCCCCGCCTCGTTGGAGAAAATGCCGCGCGCCACCCCGTAGCGAATCGCCTCGACGACGGCGGCGCCGGCGAATCCTCCCGCGGCCGGAGCCGGATTGAAGGCGTGCTGGAAGATCATTGCAAAGGCGGCCGGGATGGCGCTGAAGTTCAAGACCAGCACTCCCAGGGCGCCGGCGATGTAGACCAGCGCCATGAACGGCACGATCTTCTCGGCCGTGTTGGCGATGCGCTGGATACCGCCGAGCGTCACGGCGCCGACCAGCACTACCAGCGCGAGGCCGGTCGCCCACGATGGAATCGAGAAGCCGGTCGACAAGGCATGGGCAACGGTGTTCGACTGCACCATGTTGCCGATGCCGAACGCAGCCAGCCCCGCAAAGAACGCGTACAACAAGGCAAGCCATTTCCAGCGCGCGCCGAGGCCGTTCTCTATGTAGTAGAACACGCCGCCGGACACGCGGCCGTCGGCATCCACCCGCCTGAACTTCACCCCGAGAGTAGCTTCGGCCATTTTCGTCGCCATGCCGACCAGCGCGACCATCCACATCCAGAAGATCGCTCCGGGCCCGCCGAGCGCGATCGCAGTGGCGACACCGGCGATGTTGCCGACGCCGATGGTGCCGGCCATCGCCGACGAGACCGCCTGGAATGGCGTAATGGCGCCTTCCTCGACCTTGCCGTCGCGGCGGAACAGCAAGCCGAACGTCCGGCGCCAGGCATAGCGGAGATGGGTGAACTGGAAGAAGCCGAGGCGGATCGTGAGATACAGGCCGGTGCCGGCCAGCAGCAGCATGAAAGGCGGTCCCCATACGATCCCGTTGACGAAATCGTTGGTTGCGACAATCCACTCTCGCATGACCTTCCCCCCCTTTCCCGGTCGCGCGCAGTCTACAGTTTGCGCCGGCGGAAGTCAGCGCTCGCACTCTTCTGGCCCGACGCTGGTCCAAATCCGATGTCAGACCCCGTTCAAAAGAGCGACGGCGAAACGCGAGTTGATGTGTCCCCCAGGCGGCGTAGCTACTGGTGCTTGCCGGGCGGCCGCGGCGGTCCCAGACTTGCTTTCGTAAGATCGGGCCGCATGTCATTCCGACCGAATCAGGATTTTCTCTGCCTTGAGTCTCGACACCAGCGACGCCGCCGAGGAGCGGGAAGGCGCCGACGAACGCGGCGATTCCGTCGCGCCCGTCGCCCGCGCGGCCGATGCGCGTGGCGACTTGACCGTCGTGCGGGACCTGCTGCCCTACCTGCGGCCCTACGCCGGCCGGATCACCCTCGCCCTCTTCCTCGTAATCCTGGCGAAGCTCGCCAACCTGGTGGTGCCGTTCGTCCTGAAGGAGATCGTCGACCAGCTCAACGTCGAGCCGAGCCGGCTGGTCATGCCAGTCGCGCTGCTGCTCGCCTACGGCGCCTCGCGCATCAGCGTCACGCTGTTCACCGAGCTCCGGCAGGTCGTGTTCGCGCGCGTCATGGCACGGGCCTCCCGCGAGATCACGCTCAGGGTATTCCGGCACCTGCACGAGCTCAGCCTGCGCTTTCACCTCGGCCGCCGCACCGGCGGCGTCGCGCGCGACGTGGAGCGCGGCGGCACCGCCATTTCCGACCTGCTCGACTGGACGCTGTACACGATCTTCCCGACGGCGGTCGAGGTGGTGCTGGTGACGGTCGTGCTGGTCTGGGCCTACGACTGGGGCTTCGCGTTCATCACGCTAGGCACCCTGGTCGCTTACGCGATCTGGACCTTCGCCGTCACCGAGTGGCGCACGCGCTTCTACCGCGCCGCCGTGGAGGCGGACACGCGCGCCAACGAGCGCGCGGTCGACTCCCTGCTCAACTATGAAACGGTCAAATACTTCAACAACGAGCGGCACGAAGCGGCGCGCTACGACAATAATTTGAGGCACCTCGAGAACGCGACCGTGAAGGCACAGACGTCGCTCGCCGTGCTGAACCTCGGGCAGACAATATTCATCGCGCTCGGCGTGACCGCCATGATGTGGCGTGCGGCCGCGGGCGTCACCGCCGGCACGCTCACGATCGGCGACCTCGTGCTGGTCAACGCCTACCTGCTGCAGCTCTCGGCGCCGCTGTTTTTGCTCGGCATGGTTTACCGCGAGGTGAAGCAGGCGCTGACGAACATGGAGCGGCTGTTCGGGCTGCTGGACGAGCGGCAGGACGTGCAGGACCGGAGCGGGGCACAGGCACTCGAAGTGACCCGCCCGACCGTGCGCTTCGAAAACGTGCAGTTCGGCTATGACGAGCGACGGCAGATCCTGCACAACGTGAGCTTCGAGATCCCCGCCGGCGGTACCGTTGCCGTGGTCGGGCATTCCGGCTCCGGCAAGTCGACGTTGACGCGGCTGCTGTTTCGCTTCTACGACGTGGACGGCGGCCGCATCACGATCGACGGGCGGGACATCCGCGACTACACGCAGGCAAGCCTGCGCAGCGCCATCGCGATCGTCCCGCAGGACACGGTGCTCTTCAACGACACCATCTTCTACAACATCCGCTACGGGCGCACCGATGCGACGCGCGAGGAGGTAGAGCGCGCCGCCCGCGCCGCGCACATCCACGATTTCATCATGGCGATGCCGGACGGCTACGAGACGGAAGTCGGCGAGCGGGGGCTGAAGCTGTCCGGGGGCGAAAAGCAGCGCGTTGCCATTGCGCGCGCCCTGCTCAAGAACCCCGCGATCCTGATCTTCGACGAAGCGACGTCCGCGCTCGACTCGCAGTCGGAAAAATCCATCCAGGCGGAACTCGACCGCATCCAGGTCGGGCGCACGACCCTCATCATCGCGCACCGCCTGTCGACGGTCATGAACGCGGACCAGATCCTCGTGATGGACGCAGGAAGGATCGTCGAACGCGGCCGTCACGCCGAGCTGCTGGACGCAAACGGTTACTACGCGCACATGTGGCGACTGCAGCAGGAAAAAAGGCAAGCCGACGCGCTGACGGCGTAGGAGCCCGC